>CALHRD010000140.1 GCA_938038385.1 uncultured Burkholderiales bacterium | reverse complement strand
ATGCCGGAGCAGGGTGGACTGCCTCCACCCGGTGAAACGGCCCTTCACCGCTGCAGATAGCGCCGGTCGTCGAAGGTGGCCACCCACTGCGGCCGGTAGACCACCAGCAGGGTCATCACCATGCCGGTGGCGAAGGCCTCGCTCCAGGCCATGAGCAGGTAGTAGGGCAGATACTCCCGCATCAGGTAATCCAGGGTGTAGGCGCCGATCATGGCCATGAGGGCCGTCGAGGCGAGGCCGACGGTGAACACGGCCGCCGCTGCGCCAAAGAAGGCGTTGAGGAAGATGTAGACGAACATGTGATTGGGCAGGCGGCGGTCCACCAGGCGGTAGATGCTCCAGCTCACCAGTACCGGCACCACACCCATGATCAGCACGTTGGCCGGATAGGCCTTGTACTCGCCATCCCAGAGGGTGGTTGCAGCGGTGACCAAGGCGAGGGCGAACAGGGCATGGGTGGGCCGGAACATGAGGGTGAGCGCCGTGGCGCCGACGAGGTGGAAGTTGAGCCCCGGCTTGATGCCGGTGCGGATCAGCCACAGGGCGAGCACCGCCACGGCGGCGCCCAGGAAGACGTTGAGATTGTCCCGGTCACGCAGCATGTACCATGGACAATTGCGCACATGCCAGAGCACACCCAGACCCAGCGCCAGCCACAGGCCGATCGCCACGGGGTAGGGGATGAGGTCGGAAACGATGTTCATGGGCTCGGTTATACTGCCGCTGTTTAACAGAAAACGCTAATTTTCCGTGATCCGCCTTGCCCTGTTCGACCTGGACAACACCCTGCTGGCGGGGGACTCGGACTTCGAGTGGGCGCAGTTCCTGATCGAAAAAGGGGTGCTCGACCGCGAGGTCTATGCGGCGCGCAACCAGGCCTTCTACGATCAATACAAAGCCGGCACCCTGGACATCCACGCCTTCCTCGATTTCCAGTTGAAGCCCCTGTCGCGGCATCCGCGTGCACAGCTGGATGCCTGGCATGCCGAGTTCATGCGCGGCCGCATCCTGCCCATGATCGCGCCCGGCACACCGGCGTTGCTGGCACGCCACGCCAGCGACGTGCGCGTCATCGTCACCGCCACCAACAGTTTCGTCACCACGCCGATCGCGCGCCATCTGGGTGTCGAACACCTGATCGCCACCGAGCCGGAGGAGCGGGGCGGAGAATTCACCGGCCGGGTCGTGGGTACGCCGTCCTTCCGCGAGGGCAAAGTCGAGCGCCTACAGGCATGGCTCGCCCAGCGCGGCCTGACATGGTCAGACGTCGGCGAGAGCTGGTTCTATTCCGACTCCCTCAACGACCTGCCTCTGCTGGAGCGGGTCACCCATCCGGTGGCGGTGGACCCCGACGACACCCTGCACGCGCATGCGCTGGCGCGCGGCTGGCCGGTGATCAGCCTGCGCGCCTGAGGCCGGCGGCACGATGCACACCCTGCCGCACGAACGCGAACTGCGCAGCCGCATCCGTTTGCTCAGCCTGCTGCTGGGCAAGGTGCTCAAGGGCCAGCTCGCGCCCCATGTCTATGCCGCCCTGAATGAGCTGATCCGCGGTTTCTCCACGCTGCACGGCCAGGAGCCCCCCCGCCGACCCGAACGGCTGATCGGCCTGATCGAGACCCTGACGCCGGCGGAGGTGAACCAGATCATTCGCGCCTTCAACATCTATTTCAGCCTGCTGTCGGTGGCCGAGGAGGTATGGGGACTCAAAGAGCGGCAGCGTGCCGTGCAGCGCGCCGGCCGCATGTGGCGCGGGTCTTTCCACGACGCCCTGCTGGGGCTCAGGCAGCAGGGTGTGCAGGTGGAGGAACTGGGAGGGCTGCTCGCCCGGCTCATATACATGCCGGTGCTCACGGCCCACCCTTCGGAGGCCAAACGACGCACCATTAAGGGCGCCCTGCGCGGCATCTTCATGACCATGCAGACCTTGGACGATCCCCGTGTGCGCGGCTTCCACCGCGAGGAGGTCAGACAGCGCCTGGCCAATCAGATCCAGGTGCTGTGGAAGACCGACGAGGTGCGCGCGCAGCGGGTGGAGGTGCGCGACGAGATCGCCAGCGGGCTGTCCTATTTCCCCACCTCGCTGTTCCAGGCCGTGGCAAGGACCTACCGCAACTTCGGTCAGGCCCTGGCCGATGTCTACGGAGCGCAGGCAGCGCGTGATCCCGGGGTGCCCAGCTTTCTGCGCTTCGGCTCGTGGATCGGCGGCGACCGCGATGGCCACCCCCTGGTCACCACCGAGATCACCGAACTGACCTGGTGGCTACAGGCGCGCACCGTGCTGGAGGAATACTTGCGCCGCGTCGATGCCCTGATGGACGAATTGACGCATTCACTCGGCCTGTGCCGGCCCTCGGCCGCCTTCCTGCAAAGCCTGGAGGCCGACGCCGCGCATGCCGAACAGTGCTTCGCCAACCAGCCCGACCGCTATCGGCAGGAGCCCTACCGGCGCAAGCTGGCCATCATGCGCCATCGTCTGCGGCACAACCTCGTCCGTGTCCAGCGGGCCATCGACGGGGCGGACGACGACGAGCCGGGCTGGGGTTATACCAGCGCGCGCGATTTCCTGGACGACCTGTACCTGATCCGCGACTCCCTCGTCGCACATGGCGACCGGCCCTTGTCCGAGGATGCGCTGACCGATTTGATCCGGCTGGTGGAGACCTTCGGCTTCCACCTGTTGCAACTCGATGTGCGTCAGGAATCGGGCCGCCACACCCAGGCGGTCGGCGAGATCCTCGCCTCCTCCCTCGGCATCGATTATCCGGCCCTCGACGAGGAACAGCGTCTGAGTCTGCTCGCCGCGGCCCTGGGCAACCCCGCCGCAGCCCTGTACGACCCGGCGGCGCTCTCCGACGACACGCACGAGACCCTGCGCGTGTTCCGGCTCATCGCGCGCATGCGCCGCATGTTGGGGCCGGAGTGCTTCGGCCGCTATGTCATCTCCATGACCCATGCCGCCAGTCACGTCATGGAGGTGATGTTCCTCGCCGCGCTGGCCGGTCTGGCCGGACGCACCGGCGGTGCCTGGCATTGTCATATCGGCGCGAGCCCCTTGTTCGAGACCATCGACGACCTGCATCGGGTCGAACAGGTGCTGGCACGACTGTACGACCAAGAGGTCTACCAGGCGCTGCTCACGGCCTACGGCGAAGGCCAGGAGGTCATGCTTGGCTATTCCGACTCGTGCAAGGACGGCGGCATCCTGGCCTCGGCCTGGAACCTGTACGATGCCCAGAAGCGGATCCTGGCACTGTCGCAGGCGCGCGGCATCCCCTGTCGTCTGTTCCACGGTCGTGGCGGCACCGTGGGGCGCGGTGGCGGGCCCACCCTGGACGCCATCCTGGCCCAGCCGCCGGGCACGGTGCACGGCCAGATCAAGTTCACGGAGCAAGGCGAGGTCCTGTTTTACAAGTACAACAACGCCGAGACGGCCGTCTACGAGCTGACCATGGGTGCCTCCGGTCTGCTCATGGCGAGCGCTCACCTGGTTCGCCCGGTGACGCAGGATCGGCGCGACTATCTCGGCATCATGGACGAGATCGCCCGCCTGGGCGAGCGGCACTATCGCCGCCTGACCGAGGGCACGCCCGGTTTTCTCGATTATTTCCACGAGGCCACCCCCATCCGCGAGATCGGCCTGCTCAACATCGGCTCGCGCCCCTCGCACCGCAATAAGCAGGACCGCTCGCTCGCCTCGGTGCGCGCCATCGGCTGGGTATTCGCCTGGGCGCAGTCGCGCCACACCCTGCCGGCCTGGTACGGCATCGGGACGGCCCTGGCGTCCTGGCGCCGCGCCGATCCCGCGCGTCTGGCCAAGCTGCAGCGTATGTATCGGGATTGGCCCTTCTTCCGCACCCTGCTGTCCAATGCCCAGATGGCCTTGGCCAAGGCCGACATGGGCATCGCCCGCGAGTATGCCGCGCTGTGCGAGGACGATCGCCTGGGGCGGGAGGTCCATGCCGCCATCGAGGCGGAATATCGCGCGACCTGCCGGCAGATCCTCGAAGTGGCCGGCCTCTCCGCCCTGCTCGAGGAGAATCCGGACCTGGCCGTCTCGCTGCGGCGCCGGCGCCCCTATCTCGACCCGCTCAACTACGTCCAGGTCACCCTGCTCGCCAGGCTGCGCGCCGAAGCGAGCGAGGGCAGTCCTGCCAGTCCCTGGCTGGAGCCGTTGCTGCGTTCGATCAACGCCGTGGCCGCGGGGCTGCGCAATACGGGCTGAGACGTGCGCGGCCGGCATCGGCCCACGACCGGGGGCGGCGCCCCCTTGCCGCCGTCCGCTGCGCTCAGAGCAAGCGACGCTGCCGCCAGTGTCGTACCGCCAGGATCGCCAGGGTGACGGCGGTCAGGGGCAGGACGAAGAGGCCCATGACGTCGGCATAGGTCTGCAGGGCGGCATGCCGGGTGGAGAGCAGGATCAGATAGGCGGTGTAGGCCAGGTAGTAGGCGAAGAACAGCCCCCCCTCCCAGCGGGCGATGAGGTTGCCGGTGAAGAACATCGGCAGGCAGGCCACCGCCACGGCCACCATGACCGGCAGGTCGAAGGCGAGCAGTGCCGGCGAGACGTGGAGGCTCACCGGCGCCACGGCGGCGGACAGACCCAGTACGCCCAGGATGTTGAAGAGGTTGCTGCCCACGACGTTGCCCACGGCGATGTCGCGCTCGCCGCGCAGCGCGGCCATGATCGAGGTGGCGACCTCGGGCAGCGAGGTGCCGGCGGCGATCAGGGTCAGGCCGATGACCAGTTCGCTCACCCCCAGGGCGCGGGCGATGACCACGGCGGCGTCCACCAGCCAGTTCGAACCGATGACCAGCAGGGCCAGACCGACCAGGATCAGCAGCGTCTGTACCGACCAGTGCCGATCCCATGCGCTGCCCTTGTCCGGTAGCGCTTCGGCATATTCCGTCTCGATTTCCAACGTCTCCCGGCGGCTGGCGCGGATGGCGTAGACGGTGTAGGCCGCAAGCCCCAGCGCCATCAGGATGCCCTCCCAGCGTTCGATGCCGCCGTCGGCGGCCAGTGCCCAGAGCAGGAGCGACACCGCGATCATCAGCGGCACCTCGCGGCGGATCAACTGCTGATGCACCACCAGCGGCGTGATCAGAGCCGAGAGGCCGAGGATGAACAAGACGTTGAAGATGTTGCTGCCCACGACGTTGCCCAGGGCGATGTCGGCCTGGCCGGACCAGGCCGACTGCACCGAGATGGCCAGTTCCGGCGAACTGGTGCCGAAGGCCACCACGGTGAGCCCCACCACCAGGGGTGAGATGCCGAAGGTCAGCGCCAGGCGCGAGGCGCCGCGCACGAGCAGTTCGGCGCCGAGGATCAGGGCGGCGAGGCCCACGATGAACAGCAGTATGGTCATGTATGCGAGGGGGTGAGCGGTCGTTCGGAACTGTGACGCGATGGCGCCGGCGGCGGCCGACATTCAACCCGATGTCATGCGGCCGGGCAAGACCATTCGAGTCCGATGGGGGACGTGCACTTTCCACCCGCCCTGCTAGCATGGTTTTAGCGTTAAAGTCGGCGCAGCCGGCTCACGAAGCTCCCCTCCCCCCCTCACCCCCGACCCCTCCCCCC
>CALHRD010000139.1 GCA_938038385.1 uncultured Burkholderiales bacterium | reverse complement strand
TCGCGCCAGACACTGTCCTGGACCGTCCTTCGGCCGCGTTCAACTGAGGTTTTTAGGTTTAATGAACGAATCAGGTTTTTCAACCTACTACTGTTTCATGGCATCCCTGCGGCATTGATGGCAGATCAGGCCGACTCGGGCTGAGTCCGGACACAAGCGGGACCACCCCTGCCCCTCCATGCGCCGGCGATGCGTGCCGCCGGCGATCAACGGATGACGATGAACAGCGCCCCTTCGCCGCGCCGCACGTGCAACAGCAAGCGCTCGCCGGCGGCCCTGAGCGCGGCCTCGGCCTCTTTCACCGAGCGCACGCGCCTGCGGTCGATGGAGAGGATGATGTCACCCTCGCGCAGCCCCGCGCGCCCGGCCGCGCTGCCCGGCTCGACCGCATAGACCTGCACCCCTTGCTCCTGGCCGGCAAGCGGATGACCGGCCTCGATTTCGCCCAGCTCGACGCCGGCCAGGCGATTGCTGGCGGGGCCGGACCGCCGTGGTTCCCCGGCTGCCGCACGCTGGGCGGGGATGGCCTCGATCCTGACGTTGAGCTTGAGCGGTTTGCCTTCGCGCAACAGATCGAGGGCGACGGTGGCACCGCGGCGCAGCATGCCGATGGCGTTGCGCAGGGCATTGGCGGAGTGGACCGCACGACCGTTGACCGCGAGCACGATGTCGCCGGCACGCACCCCCGCCTTCTCGGCCGGTGAACCGGCCATGACCTGTGCGACCACTGCCCCTTGCCGATCCTTCAGGTTGAAGGCCTGGGCGAGTTCCGGTGTGAGGTCCTGCACCAGCACGCCGAGCTGGCCACGCCGCACCTCGCCGTGCTCGCGCAACTGGGTCATCACGTCACGCGCCATGTTGCTGGGGATGGCGAAACCAATGCCGACGTTGCCGCCAGCCGGGCCGATGATGGCGGTATTGATGCCGATCAACTGCCCCTCCAGCGTAACCAGCGCACCGCCCGAGTTGCCGGGGTTGATGGAGGCGTCGGTCTGGATGAAGTTCTCGTAGCCCTCGATGCCCAGATCGCTGCGGCCCAGGGCGCTGATGATGCCGTAGGTGACGGTCTGACCCAGTCCGAAGGGGTTGCCGATGGCGACGGTGAAGTCACCGACACGCAGCCGGTCGGAGTCGGCCAGCTCGAGGGCGGTGAGTCTGTCGGCCTCGATCTGCAGGAGCGCCAGATCGGTATCGGGGTCCGCCCCCACCAGTTTTGCCCGGAAGCTGCGGCTGTCGCGCAGGGTGATGGTGATCTCGTCGGCGTTCTCGACGACGTGGTGGTTGGTGAGCACATAACCCGCCTGGGCATCGACGATGACGCCGGAGCCGAGGTTTTGAGCCTGGCGCGGCGCCTCGGGCAGATCGAAGAAATGACGGAAGAAGGGGTCGTCGAGCAGAGGGTTGCGCCGCGCGCGCACGGTGGACTGGGTGGAGATGTTGACCACTGCCGGCAACACCTTTTCCAGCATCGGGGCCAGGCTGTAGCCGGTCAGAGGCGGCAGGCTGGCGGGCCCGGAGACGCTCGGCTGCGCCGGTGTCGTGGCCGGTTGTGGCGGGCGGTCCGCGCGCTGACCGCAGGCGCTCAGTAGGAACAGGATGATGAACGCAAGAAGCAGGCGCGTGCGCAGGCCTGGAGTCAGGGTATCGGTCACGGGAAAGGTCGGGCAGGGTGAAGACAGTCGGGATTATGGCCGATATCGAAGACCCGCACCGATGTCATGTCGATACTTGGAACAACGCCGGCGTCGAGATGTGCGTCGAGAGTCGGGCTGAAGCCCGACCTAAAGCCCTGCCCAGGAGGCGTTGCGGGCAGACGGCAGGCGTTATGGGTCAGGGATGCGCCCGCGCGCTCGCCCGCGCGGCCGCCAAATCGATGACGGCCTGATCGACGTCTCAGCTGACGCTGCCGAACGACGGGTCCTCGGCGCCGGGAAGCGGCGGCAGACCGGCCAATCTCATGCCCTGGCGTACCGGCCCGCCGGGGAACAGTTCGTATAACCATCGGCCGCCACCCTCGGCCTGGAACCCCTCCTCCAGCACGCGCAGCATGCGCGGCGCGTCGAGTTTGAGGCCCTCGTGATTCAGGGCCTGGTCGCGCAGAAACCCGAGCACCCGCAGGTGCGCATCGGTGATGTCGAGTCCTTCGGAGGCAGCGAGCTCACGGGCGATGTCGGCTGACCATTCGTCCAGCTCGACCAGATTGCCGTAGTGGTCGCGCACGAGCTGCCTGCCCTGGATGACGTCCAGGATGGGATTCGCCATGGAAGCACCTCCTTCTGCCTTGCCGGTTCGAGCTCAATCGACCCGGATATTGATGGATTGAGGCCTGCCCGGCACGGCCTTGGGCAGCTCCACCCGCAATACGCCGTTGCGGTAGCTGGCGCGGGCCTGGTCGGCCAGGACGCGCTCCGGCAGCGGCACCACGCGGCGGAAGCTGCCATAGGCGCACTGCATCACCCGCCAGCGGCCCTCCGTGTCCTCGCGCGCGAAACGCTTCTCGCCGGAGACCACCAACGTGTCGCCGCTGACGGTGATGTCCAGGTCCTCCTTTTCCATGCCCGGCACCTCGAGGCGCACCACCAGGCGTTTGTCGTCCTCGAACACATCGCCGCCCAGCATGGCCCAACCGCGGCTCGGCAGCCACAGGTCGTCGTCCACCTCGCCTTTGGCGGGCAGATGGGTGGTTTCGCCGGGTTTGAAGCGGGTGAGCGCACCGGCGGCGGAGTGCATGAGATGCCGCCAGCCCTCGGTGACGTTTTCCCACAGGGCGCCCACATTCTCCTTCAACGATTCCAGTCGCATGCTTCACCTCCATCGGGTAAAGGGGAGGCCCGGCGCGGGCCTCCCCGTGTCAGGACATCACGCCACCTTGACCTCGATGCGGCGCGGCTGGGCATGTTCGGCCTTGGGGATGCGCAGCTTGAGCACGCCGTGGTTGAACTCGGCGCTCACCTTGCCGCTGTCCAGTTCTTTCGACAGGGTGAAGGTGCGCCGGTAGCGCGGCCGGCTCACCTCGGCGTGCGTGGCTTCCATGCCCTCGGGCATGTCCAGGCTGATTTCGCCCTCGAGGGTCAGGGTGTCGGCATCGATCTGCAGGCTGAGCTTGTCCTTGGGCACGCCCGGCAGATCGGCGTAGAGGGTGATGCCGCCGGCGTCCTCGATCACGTCCACGGGCGGCAGCAGCGCCGCCTCGCTGCGGGCGGCTTCCTCGGTCTTCTTGGTGACGGCAGTCGGTTCGGTCATGGCTGTCCTCCTCATTGAATGGCGATGCGGCGCGGCTGGGCCGCTTCCTTGCGCGGCACGCTGATGTGCAGCACCCCGTCGCGGTATTTCGCCCCGATGGCGTTGGCGTCGGCATCATCGGGCAGGGTCACCACGCGGCGGAACCGCCCGGCGTAACGCTCGTCGATGTGTACCGTGGCCTGCTCGGGAATCTCCTCGGCCTTGCGCTCGCCGGCGATGGTGAGTACACCGCGTTCGACCTGCACGTCGATGGCGGACGGGTCGATACCCGGTGCGAAGACATAGATCTCCACACTCTTCGGCGTGCTGCCCACGTTCATGGCCGGGAAGCCACCGCGGGCCAGACCGCGTATGCTGGGGAAGAATTCGAAGGCCTGCTGCATGTCGCGCTGCAGGCGGTCGAGCTCCGCGAACAGGTCGCGGGGAAACAGGGAACCGTAATACATGCTTGCCTCCTTTCCGTTCGACGCGGGCGCGATCCCGCACCCATCGACGCTTATCTGGGACTACACGGGCGATTTTCAAGTCCTTGATTCCGGCATGGATATCCCGCATCGTCACGGGCAATCCGCCGTCCCTCGTCATCCACCCGACACCATGTCCATGCCGACGAACGCCGTGCAGCTCGGACCATGGGTCGGGCCGTAGGTCGGGCTTCAGCCCGACTCCCGACTGCAGCCTGACCTACGAGGTTTTTTGCTCGAGCTCCACCGATTCCGGATCCGCATCCATGCCACCACGCCCCATACAGCCCAAGCGCGGCGTCTCCCATGCTGCACATGCCTGGATCAACCGGCTGCAGACCCTGCTGCTGGTCCTGACCCTGCTCGCCATCAGCGCCCTGGCCGGCTGGCTGTTGCTGGGCAGTCAAGGTCTCTGGATCGCGCTGTTTGCCGGCCTGCTGGCCCTCGCCCTGGAACCGACCGCCGCCTCCTGGCTGACGTTGCGCCTCTATCAGGCGCGCCCCATCCCGCCAGAGGCCGCCCCCCAGCTATGGCAAACGCTGCAGGTGCTGGCCGAACGCGCCGAACTGCCGGCAGTGCCGATCCCGCATTATGTGCCCAGCCCGATCATCAACGCCTTCGCCGTGGGCAACCGCAGCCGCGCCGCCATCGCACTGACCGACGGCCTCCTGCGCGGCCTTACTGCTCGCGAACTCACCGGCGTGCTCGCCCACGAGGTGGCGCACATCGCCCACGGCGACCTGCGCGTCATGGGTCTGGCCGACTATGTCAGCCGGCTGACCAGTCTGTTCGCCCTGACTGCCCAGGTACTGTTGCTGGCGAGCCTGCCGTGGACGTTCGTCGCCGAGGTGGACATCAACTGGACCGGGCTGCTCCTGCTCGCGCTCTCACCGCATCTCGCCCTGCTCGCCCAGCTCGGCCTGTCGCGGGTACGCGAATACGATGCCGACCGCAGGGCGGCCGAACTCACCGGCGACCCCGCGGGACTCGCCTCCGCCCTGGCGCGCATCGAACGGGTGAGCCGCTCCTGGCGCAATCTCCTGCTACCCGGCTGGGGCAACCCGGAGCCGTCATGGCTGCGCACGCATCCGACCACCGCCGAGCGTGTCCGGCGTCTGCTGGCGATGACCGAAGTGGCACCGCTGCCGGCTCCGGAATGGCCGGCTGGACCCTGGCCAAGGCCCGACTACCCGCAACCGTCGCGCGTGACGCCGCGCTGGCGGGTGGGCGGCCACTGGTGGTGAGCATACCTGCCTGACGGTGCGGATCCCCCGCGACAGAGCCTACAGCCATTGCCGCAACCGCAGCCGCTTGTGCAAAATTTCGCGATGCTCGTCACTGGCCGGAGGTCATATGGACATCCTGCACAGCATCACCACCCAGATGACCGTCGTGCGCTTGCCCCTGTATGCGGTCACCCTCACCGCCGTGCCCAGGCCGGACACGCCCCTGCTGCTCCTGCTCCACTGGCATGGCTTCCGGCCGGCCGGACGGCCGGCGGCAGACGGCAGCGCCGCTCGCCAGGCCGTGCCCGGCTCGGCCCTGCAAATCAATACCCCTTGGCGCGCGCTGGAGGAGATCGACCTGGCCATGCTCGACGCCGCCTGGCAGCTTGGCGCGTGGGATATGGAGCGGCTGCAGCGGCGCGCCTGCAACGACATCGGCGCCTCGGCGCGTGAGGCCCTGGAGTGCCGCCAGGCCTTCGGCGACAACCCCTTCGCCCCCGAGGACGAGGAACATCTCCTGGCGGAGGCCCCCGACCGAGCCGACCTGATGCGGCTGGGCGCTGCCCGTGGCTATGTGCGCTGGCATTTCCGTCCGGTGCGCGGCGGGCTGTGGCAGCAGTTCGCCGAGGACGACACCCTCTCCCCGGACGGCGGCCGCACGCCGCCCTGCCCAGTGCGGCCGGTAATGTCGGCCGGGCGACGCCATCGCATGATCTACCGCCTCGGCAGGCTGTCCCGGATCATCCTCGTCTGAACCGTTCTCGACCCCTCTTGAAATCCCTCACGACGACCCTAATTGGCTGACCGCCGGCCAGCGGCCGGCGTGCGCCGCCCCCCCCCGACCCGGGCGCGGGTCGGGACCCAGGGCGGCGACCTCAACGCTCACTGGTGATATGAACTCGTAAAGGAGAACATGCCATGCATATTCGTCCCCTACGCGATCGGATCATCGTCAAGCGAGTCGAAGCCCAGCGCACGACGGCATCCGGTATCGTGATCCCCGACACCGCCGCGGAAAAGCCTGAACAGGGCGAGGTGATCGCCGTCGGCCCCGGCCGTCTGGACGACAAGGGCAAGCGCATCACCCCTGAGGTCAAGGTCGGCGACCGCATCCTGTTCGGCAAGTATTCCGGCCAGACCGTCAAGGTCGAGGGCGAGGAACTGCTGGTCATGCGCGAGGAAGACGTCATGGCCGTACTCGCCGAAGACACCGGCGCCATGAAGAAGGCCGCCTGACCGGGTGTGAGTGATTCAGGAGGACAAACGCATGAGTGCGAAGATCGTTCAATTCCACGATGACGCCCGCGAACGCATGGTGCGCGGCGTGAACATTCTGGCCAACGCAGTCAAGGTGACCCTGGGCCCCAAGGGCCGCAATGTGGTGCTGGAGCGCTCCTTCGGCGCCCCCACCGTCACCAAGGACGGGGTGTCCGTGGCCAAGGAGATCGAACTCAAGGACAAGTTCGAGAACATGGGCGCGCAGATGGTCAAGGAGGTCGCCTCCAAGACCTCGGATGTCGCCGGTGACGGTACCACCACCGCCACCGTGCTGGCCCAGGCCATCGTCAACGAGGGCATGAAGTATGTCGCCGCCGGCATGAATCCGATGGACCTCAAGCGCGGCATCGACAAGGCGGTGCACGCGGTGGTCGAAGAGCTCAAGAAGCTGTCGAAGCCCTGCACCACCAGCAAGGAGATCGCCCAGGTCGGTGCCATCTCCGCCAATGCC
>CALHRD010000138.1 GCA_938038385.1 uncultured Burkholderiales bacterium | reverse complement strand
GCCTATTCCTCCAGCAGTCCCGCCGTGCCTTCCAGGGTGAGCGCCGGGATCTCCGGCAGGCTGCCGCCGAGGATGCCGCTCATCTCGCCATACATGCCGACGGTGTTGAGGATGACGCGCTCGATCTGCTTCTCGCGGTCTTTCCAGATCTTTTCCATGGCCCGCCGCTCGCGCGCCAGTTGTTCCTGCAGCGCGGTGAAGGCCTCGACGATGCCGGTGACCTTCTGCCGGAAGGCGTCGCCGGCCAGGTAGCGGTAGAGCAGGTCCATCTTCTCCTGTTTGCCTTCGCCAGCCGCGTGGGCGAAGGCGACCTGGACGAGCTGGTCACGCAGGGCGACGGCGAGCGCCGGCCAGGCGCGCCGGCTGGCGACCCAGACGCCGTCCATGAGGCCGAATTCGTGCAGGCCCTCGGGCAGCGCGCTGGTCACCAGGACGGCCAGGTTGCCGTTGACGGCACGGGTGTCGTCCTTGAGCTTGGCCAGCCAGCCGGGCTGCCAGTGCCTGGTGTTCTTGGTTTCCCAGACGATGCGGCCGCAGGCCCGGCCCTGGCCGTTTTTCACTTCCTGGATGAGGTCGGCGCCGGCGATACCCTTGGGCACGGGGGCGATGTCGTCGTGCGGGAATTGCTGCGCCAAAGCGGCCTGGATGTCGAGTTCCAGCACCTCGCCCTGGAGCTCCTGGCTGCCCTGTTCGCTCTTGCGCTTGAGGTCGTCGATGACCTTTTTCATGTCCTCGATCTGCTTGTCACGCTCGGCGAGCTTGAGGGATTGTTCCTGGCCGATGAGCGCGCGCAGGCGTTTTTCCTCCTCGGCGCGGGCGCTGGCCAGGCGGCGTTCCAGCTCCAGGTCCATTTCCTGCTGCTTCTGCTTGAGTTCGGCGGCCTGACGGGCCAGTTCCAGCTCACGCCGTTGCGCTTCCTGGGCGCGGGCCTGCTGTTCGGCCAGTTGCCGTTGCAGCTGCTCCAGCTCCAGCGCGCTTTGCCGGCGGGCGCGGGCCTCGGCCTGGGCGATGAGTTCGCGGGCGCGGGCCTCGGCCTCGGCGCGCAGTTTTTCCTCGGTCTCCAGACGGACGCGCTCGACGGCCTGATGCTGCGCCTGTTCCAGCTCCAGGGCCTTCTGGCGCAGGGCCAGCTCGCGCGTCTGCGCCTCGCGGACCTTGGCGCCCTGCTCGTCGAGCAGCTTCCGCAGGGTCGTGAGTTGGGCGTCAAGCTGTGCCTGGGCCCGCGTCTCGGCCTCCTTGACCGCCGCCTCCAGGCGGGCGCGGTGGTCAGCGTCGAAGCGGGCGTGGAGCTGGGCCGCCAGGGCGTCGGAGAGGGGAAATGCGTGCCCGCAGTGGGGGCAGGTGATGACGATGTCGCTCATGGCTTACTCTCGGATGTCGATCTGGCCCGGCGTCAGGGGCAATTGGTAGCGGTGGCCCTCTCCCGCCCTGATGCGCTGGATGGCGTAACGCTGCGCGGCACGCTCACCTAGCAGGGCCTTGAGGGCGTTGTTGATACGCGTCTTGTGCGGCTCGAAGTATTTCGCCTGTTTGATGGCGGCAGTGCTGCGCCAGTCCAGCGCCTCCTCGATGCGGCCGAACTCGCCGCTGGCGGGGTGGATGATATGTCGGGCGGTTGCCAGGAACTCGCGGCCCGCCTCCGGCGCGCCCCAGTCCACCGCACCCTGCCGGCCCTTGGCGCGCCGGGCGAGCCACAGCAGCAGGGCCAGGTCCACCTTGCCGAGTTTCAGGGCCTCGTCGTCCACCCGCGCGGTCCTCGTCGGCATGTCGATGACCAGCCGTGGCGCGCCCTGGGCGCGGTTGGCGACCGCCACCACATGGCTGAACGAGGCCGCGCCTTCAAGCAGGCGCTGGGGCAGGCCGTCGCGCAGGCGCACGAAGGGGATGTCGCCCAGCCAGACCTGGGCCTTGCTGCAATCCAGCGCGTCCTGGGCGCGATCGAGCGAGGTGATGACGCGAGTCGCGGGCGTGGGGTAGTAGAACTCGGGGTGGGATTCGAACGGGGCAGAGACCAGCACGTGCGACAGCCGATCCTGGGCGCGGCCGTACAGGCTCATGGCGTAGCCCAGGTAGAAGCCCATGGTCTTGCGCCCGCCGGCGATCGTGGCGTGGATTTCCGTGGCGGGATCCAGGGTCAATCGCCGCGCGGTGTCAGCGATGAAGTCAGCGGCGCGCTGGTTGTCGGCGTCGTCGCGGATGTCGTCCAGCGGCGTGCCGTCGGCGCGTTCGATGACGTGGACGTGGGACTCGTCGAAGGCAAGGTCGGGCAGGCCATAGTCTTCGCGTAGACGGTGGAACCAGCCAGGTTCGCGCGAGAGCAGTTTCAGGCGCGCATTGTCCGCGCCGCGCGCGGTGGTGATGAGATGCACCTCATGCGGAATCCAGGCGGGCGCGGATCGCACGGCGAGCGCGTAGATCGTCTCGGTGACGATCTGGGGTGAAAGCCCGGTCACGGCGACCAGGATACGGCGGGGATAGGTGTGGGGCTGGTCGGGTGTCATGGCGGGGGCTCCTCGATGACGCCCATTTTCGATCAACCGAGGCTCACTGGATGAGCCGGCAAGCTTGCGGGCGTAATACGGTAGTGGCCCAGCCCCATGGTGGCGCCGCTGCCGGCGTGCAACCACTGGCCCAGCCAGAGATAGGGCCAGAACGGTTCAAGCCCGACACCCGTCAGATCGATCCGGCCCACCACGCCGCCGAGCTGCATGGCCGCCTTCTGGCGGTGGGAGTAGCGTGTCCGCTCCTGCCAGGCGAGGGAGGATGCGGCCTCCACCTGTCGGGCAGCGTCCATGAGGGCGCGGAAATCGGTCTCCAGCGGGGTGTCGGTGTGAAAGGCGGTCAGCATGGACACCCGCCGCAGCAGGTGACCGAACAGGTCGGCGAAGCGGAAGGCGTCCGGGCCGACGTGGCGGCCGTCGCGTTTGACGCGCAGGGGGGTGCGCAGCTCGATGCGGCAGGCAGCTGGCGTCTGCGGCGGATGCGGGCAGCCGACCGGCAGTGCCGCGAGGGGCTCGTCCGGGCGGTGAATGGTCTGCCAGTGCTCGCTACCCGGCGTCGCCTCCTGTTCCACGCCGACCAGGCGCAGCCGGTTGCCGGCCACCCCCCTGGGGCCCTCGGCGGCCCTGGCCAGGGCATGCATGAACAGCGCCAGATGCCGGTTGGCCTGACCGACGAGGGTGAACCCCAGGGTATAGGTCTGCGCGCCCGCCTCGCCCGGTTCCAGGACGAAGGGATGCGGCGCCGTCTCGTAGCGGCGCATCTTGGCCGCGCCGGGCGGCGGTGGCGTGTCGTAGAAATAGGAGTAGGCGCAGGACAGGTAGAGGGCGCAGGCCCGGCACTGCGGCATACGGGTCACGCACACCGTGCGCTTCAGGGCGTGGCCCAGGGCGCCGCGCCAGGCGGAGCCGGGGAAGTCGCTCATGCGCACGGGCGCCTCGGCCGTGAAACGGGCGCGATAGCGGCCGATGCTCAGCCGCAGGTCGGGCGGCCGGGATTGGGTCTCCTCGTTCATTCGAGTCTGTGTTGTGGCAGACAGTATGCAAGACGGACCTGTTCGAGTCCAACGGACCTGTACGATACAGGCACTGCCGAGGCCTGTGGCCAGGGCAAGCTTGCGCGAGCGACCCAGCCGGCCGAGGCAGCCGGCTGTGAGCCTTGGTGGCTATGCCTCCGCGGTCAGGCTTTCCCGGCAGCCCAGGCGTCTTTCGGCGTAAACTAGCGCCCGCCTTGGCTACCGCCCGCCATCGCCTTCCCATCGCCCGCAGCCGACGTGAAGACTCAGCCTCAGCCCTCTCCCGCCCTAACCGACCGCCTCGACCGGCACACCCCCATGATGCAGCAGTACCTGCGCATCAAGGCGGAGCACCCCGGCATGCTCCTGTTCTACCGCATGGGGGACTTCTACGAGCTGTTCCACGACGACGCCGAGAGGGCCGCGAAGCTCCTGGACATCACGCTCACCACGCGCGGGGCGTCGGCCGGCGAACCGATCCGCATGGCCGGCGTGCCCTGTCACGCGGCGGAGCAGTATCTGGCGCGGCTGGTCAGGCTGGGGCAGTCGGTGGCGATCTGCGAGCAGATCGGCGACCCCAGGACCGCCAAGGGGCCGGTGGAGCGCCGCGTGGTGCGCATCGTCACGCCGGGCACGCTCACCGAGGACGCCCTGCTCGAGGACAAGCGTGATGCCGTGCTGCTCGCCCTGGCGCCGGGCAGGACGGACGTCGCGCTCGCCTGGCTCACCCTCGCCAACGGCGATTTCCGCGCCGCCGAGGCGGCGCCCGATCGGCTGGCGGCGGAACTGGCGCGCCTCGCCCCGGCCGAGGTCCTGCTGCCCGAGGACTGGCAGCACCCGGCACTCACCGGCCTCCAGGCAGCCTTCACCCGCCGGCCGGCCTGGCAGTTCGACGACCAGCGCGGCCGCCGGCTGCTCTGCGAACACTTCGGCACACGCGACCTCGCCGCATTCGGCATCGAAGACCGGCCGCATGTCCAGGCCGCCGCCGGCCTGCTGCTCGACTACGCCCGCCATACGCAGCAAACCGCGCTTACCCATGTCACCGGCCTCACCCTGGTGCGGGACAGCGAATATGTCGGCCTGGACGCCGCCGCCAGGCGCAACCTGGAGCTGACCGAGACCTTGCGCGGCGAGCCCGCCCCGACGCTGTTTTCCGAGATCGACCGCGCGGTCACCGGCATGGGCAGCCGCCTGCTTCGGCACTGGCTGCACCACCCCCTGCGCGACCGGCAGGTGTTGCGCGGCCGGCTGGCGGTGATCGGCGCTTTCCTGGACGACCCAGGCTGCCGCGCGAGGGTGCGCGGGCTGCTCAGGGGCATGGCCGACCTGGAACGGGTCACCGCCAGAATCGCCCTGCGCAGCGCGCGGCCACGCGACCTCTCCGGCCTGCGCGACGGGCTGGCGCGTCTGCCGGACCTGGCCGAACGCCTCGTCACGGCCGGTGAGCCGCTCGCCGGCATGGCGCCGCGCCTGGCCGCCCCGGAAGGCGTCGCGGAACACCTGACGCGCGCCATCCTGCCCGAGCCGGCGGCGCTGCTGCGCGACGGCGGCGTGATCAACGACGGTTTCGATGCCGAGCTCGACGAACTGCGCGCGCTGCAGTCCAACTGCGGCGACTTCCTGATCGAGATGGAGGCCCGCGAGCGCGAACGCACCGGCATCGCCAACCTGCGCGTGGAATACAACAAGGTCTCCGGCTTTTACATCGAAGTCAGCCGCGCCCAGACCGGCCGCGTGCCGGCCGACTACCACCGCCGCCAGACGCTCAAGAACGTGGAGCGCTACCTCACCCCGGAGCTCAAGGCGTTCGAGGACAAATACCTGTCCGCCGCGGAGCGCGCCCTGGCCCGCGAGAAACAGCTCTTCGACGCGCTGCTCGACGACCTCGCACCGCACATCCCCCGACTGCAGGCGCTCGCCGCGGCGGTGGCCGAGCTGGACGTGCTCGCCGGTCAGGCCGAACTGGCCGAGGCCCGTCAGTACGTCGCCCCCCGGTTCAGCGACGGCTGGGGCATCACCATCCGCGCCGGCCGCCACCCGGTGGTGGAGGCGCGCGTCGAGTCGTACATCCCCAACGACGTGGCGCTCACGCCGGGCCGGCGCATGCTGGTCATCACCGGCCCCAACATGGGCGGCAAGTCGACCTACATGCGCGCCACCGCGCTGATCGTGCTGATGGCCTGCTGCGGCCTGTTCGTGCCGGCCGAGGCCGCTACGATCGGCCCCATCGACCAAATCTTCACCCGCATCGGCTCCTCCGACGACCTGGCCGGCGGGCGCTCCACCTTCATGGTGGAGATGACCGAGACGGCCGGCATCCTCAACCACGCAACCGAATCGAGCCTGGTCCTGCTCGACGAGATCGGCCGCGGCACCTCCACCTTCGACGGCATCTCCATCGCCTGGGCCTGCGCACGGCACCTGGCGGAGAAGACCCGCTGCCCCACCCTGTTCGCCACGCACTACTTCGAGCTCACCCAGCTCGCCCAGGAATACAGGACCATCGCCAACGTGCACTTGGACGCGGTGGAGACGGGCGGCACGCTCACCTTTCTGCACGCGGTGCAGGAAGGACCTGCCAGCCAGAGCTACGGCCTCCAGGTCGCGCGCCTGGCCGGCGTGCCCGCCACGGTGGTCAACGCCGCACGGCGCAAGCTGATGGAGCTGGAGAATCAGCAGGTGGCGGCCTCCAGTCAGGGCGACCTGTTCGCCAATCTGCCGCCGCCGGCAGCGGCCACGCCACACCCGGTACTTGATCGTCTGACCACCATCGACCCCGACTCCCTGACCCCCCGCCAGGCACTGGAACTCCTCTACGAACTCAAACGCCTGGAAAACGGGTCATGACCAACCCCTGCCCGAATGCCAACCTCTGAGGCGCGATACCCGATGCTCACCCTGTACCTTGACGCCAGCGAACTGGACCTTGACTTCGAGCAGTGCCTGAAGCTGGCCAACGCAGCCGCCGGGCACCTGCTCGGCGAGGCCATGCTGCTGTCGTTCTACGACCGCGACCGCAATCTGGAGTCGCCCGCCGGGGTGTCCGAATGCCACGTCGGCTGTGCCACCCCGGGCTGGCAGGACTATGCGGAAAACCGCGGCGGCACGCTGATGGTGAACTTCGAACGCGGCCGTCACGTGTTCTGTTACCGGCCCATCTGACCAACCCCTGAAATGGCCGTGCCCGACTACGCCGAGTACCTTGACCAGCTCGGCCGCCTGCCGGGCGGTGCGGCGGCGGCCCTCACGGATTTCCTCGGCCCCTGGCTGGCCGGCCCTGAAACCACCTCCGACCGGGGCCTGCCCTGCTGGTCCCTGCGGGAAGGCGGCCGGCTCTGCCTGCGGCCGGCCGCCGAGCGACCCGCCCTGCTGCTGACGCACGAGGGCGACGCAGAGACCCTGGAGATCGCCCGCTTCGGCCCCGACCTGCTCGCAGCGGCGGGGCGGGCGCCCACGGTTGCCGCGGCCGCCACCGCCGTCTCCCCGCTGGTGCTCGCCCTGCTGGCCATCGCTGCCGGCGACGTGGACGACGGCCGCCGGCTCAGGCAGCGCCTGCCCGGCCTGGATGCCGCGGCGCGCGACCTCATGCTGATGACGCTCTGCCGCCTCTGTGGCTGAAGCCCCGGTCATCCTGTTCGGCGCCTGCGACCGCCACAATCTGGGCGACCTGCTCCTCCCGCACATCGCGCAGTCCCTGCTCGTCCCCCGCCCGGTGATCGTTGCTGGCGTGGCGCAACGCGACCTGACGCCCCACGGCGGCCACCGGGTCGCCGCCATCGCCCGCCTGGCCGAGGCATGGGGCGACAGGCGGGCGGACCTGATCCACGTCGGCGGCGAGCTGCTGACCTGCAGCCTGTACGAGGCGGCGGTGATGACCCTGCCGCCGGCAGAGGCGGCTGCGGCCATCGCCCGTTATGACCGTGACGAGGCGGGCCGCCAGCGCTGGGCCGAGCAGACGCTGGGGCTGCGCCAGCAGCTCGCCTATCTCGCGCCCAAGGCCCTGTTCCGCCAGCCCGGCCGTTTCCTCCACCAGGCTGTGGGCGGCGTTGACCTGCCCCGCCTGCCACAGGCGATGCGCACCGAGGTGCTGAGCCGGCTGCGCGAATCGGAGGGGCTCACGCTGCGCGACCACGTCACCCAGGCCACCCTGGCGCAGGCGGGCATCCGGGCCAGACTGGTACCCGACCCGGCCGTGCTCACGGCGGAGCTTTTCGGCGCACGCATCGCCCGGCACGCCGCAGGCGGCGAGCCGGCACGGGTGCGCACATGCTTCCCGCGGGGCTATGTGGCGCTGCAGTTCGCCGCCGAGTTCGGCGACGACGCCACACTTGAGGTGCTCGCCGGGCAGATCGACCGCATGGCCGCCCACACCGGCCTGGGCCTCGTGCTCTTTCGCGCCGGCGCGGCGCCCTGGCACGACGACCTGGCGGTCTACCGGCGGCTACTCGGCCTCATGCAGAGCCGGGCAACCTGGCTGTTCGCCTCCCTCGACCTCTGGGACCTCTGCACCCTGCTCGCCAAGGCGCGGCTCTATGTCGGCAGCAGCCTGCACGGCCGCATCGTCGCCTCGGCCTTCGGCGTGCCAGGGGTGAATCTGGCCCCTCCCGGCGTGACCGGCAGCTTCAGCAAGCAGGCCGCCTATCTCGCCACCTGGCACGCGGATGAGGCCTGCGGCGTGGTTTCCGGCGCGGACCTGAGCGAGGTCGCAGTCCGGGTCATGGCCCAGGACAGGGAACGTCTGCACGCACACGCCCATGCACGCGTCCAACTCGCCAGGCTGGCGGCGAGCGAGCTGCTCCGGGCACTCGACCCACCGCCCGCCTGACCGGCATGGGTTGCCGCAGCGCGAAGGCCGCAGCCCAGGCCATGCGATCGGCGCGGGGAAGTGAGCCCGTTCACATGTCAGTCATGCCGGGCAATTTACAATCAGGGCGTGCATCGGCACGCAACGTCCTGACCACAGCCCCCCCAATCACACCGAGGAACCCGACCATGAAACGCACCCTGATCTGCCTGGCCGGCCTGCTGGCCGCCCTGCCCGCCTGGTCCGAAGTCGAGACCTACCGCATCGACCCCGAGCACAGCTTCGCCAACTGGGAGGTCCGCCACATCGTCGCGCGGGTGAGCGGCAGCTTCCCGGCGGTGAGCGGCAGCGTCGTGCTCGACCGCGACAACCTGGCGCGCAGCCGCGTGGAGGCCACGATCGACGTGGCCAGTCTGAACTCCGGCCACCGCAAGCGCGACGTCCATCTGTGGAGCGACGAATTCCTCGACGCGCGCCGCTACCCCGAGATGCGCTTCGAATCCACCTCGGTGCAGCCGAGCGGCCCGGACAAGGGGGTGATCAACGGCAACCTCACCCTGCGCGGCGTGACGCGGCCGGTGAAGCTCGCCTACCAGATCCTGGGCTTCGGCAACGACCCCTGGGACGGCTACCGCGCCGGCCTCATGGCGGTGACCCGCATCAACCGGCTGGATTTCGGGGTGAGCAAGTTCCCCGAGCCCGGCCCCATCGGCAACGAGGTCGAGATCACCCTGCTCGTCGAGGGCATCAAGCTGGGCCCCGACGGCAAGCCCTTCAGCGTGAAGAAGGCAGCGGAGGAGAAGGCCGCGGCCGAGAAGGCCAAGGCGACCACCCAGCCGGCGCCGGCCAAGGAGGAGAGCCTGGAGGACCAGCTCAAGCGCCAGCTGCTGCGCGGCATCTTCAAATAGGCGGGTCCGCCCGGCCTAGTCGGTCTTCGCCCGGTGCACCGGCAGGGCGGCGATGCGCTGCTCGATCAGCGCCAGCAGCCGGTTGTAGCCCTCGCCGCCGACGCCGCCATAGCGGCCCTCCAACACCGCATCGGGCAGGAACTCCGGCAGGTCGCGGATCTCCGGCATGTACAGGGCCGTGTCACGGCTGCCGGCGAGCAGGGCCTGAACCTGCCGGGCGGTGGCCGGCGTAGCGGTAGCGCGCACACCGAAGCGGGCGCCGGCCCGGTCGGCGGCGAGGTCGCTGAAGCTGAAACCGCTGCCGCCGCGGGTATCGCGCACCTCCTTGTACAGCCCCGCCCGGTCCGCGAGTTCCTCGCCGGCAATGGCGGCCAGGGCGGCGGAGAGGGTGAAGTGCTGGACATAGTCCCCCCGGCCGGCCAGATTCAGTCCCCCGAGGTGGTGCGCCGGCGCCCCCGGCAGGCCCAGTCGGAGTCCGTTGGCGATCTCCGCCAGGGCGATGAGCAGGGCGCGGTT
>CALHRD010000137.1 GCA_938038385.1 uncultured Burkholderiales bacterium | reverse complement strand
TGACTGTAAGGAATGTGCCCGATGACGTGCATCGCGCTTTGCGCGTGCGGGCGGCCCAGCACGGCCGCAGCACGGAAGCGGAGGTGCGCGAGATTCTGGCGGCCGCGGTCAAGCCGGAGAAGCGCGTGCGTGTCGGGGAAGCCCTGGCGGCCATCGGCCGCAGGATCGGTCTGACCAATGAAGATTTCGCCGTCTTCGAGCGTGTGCGCGACAAGACGCCGGCCAAGCCGTTGAGTTTCGACTGAATGATCGTCCTGGATACCAACGTCGTTTCCGAGGCGATGAAGCCAGAGCCAGACGCGGCCGTAATAGCCTGGCTTAACGACCAAGCGGCAGAAACTCTGTATCTGTCGAGCGTCACGCTGGCCGAGCTGCTGTTTGGCATACGGGCGCTGCCGGCAGGCAGGCGCAAGAACATGCTCGACCGCGCCCTGAACGAACTGCTGGAGCTGTTCAAGGATCGGGTGCTGCCGTTCGATACGGCTGCAGCGCGCCACTACGCCGACCTGGCCGTGACGGCCAAGAACGGCGGGCGTGGCTTCCCGACGCCGGACGGCTACATCGCGGCGATTGCCGCATCGCGGGGCTTCATCGTGGCATCACGCGACACCTCGCCCTATGCAGCGGCTGGCGTGACTGTCATCAACCCCTGGAAGGTTGCTTAACGCGCCAATCCCATATGCCGTAGAAATTGAACAAGCCATCACAGACCTTGCGGAGCAGCCCTTCGACCCCGCAGCGTTCCCCTACGCCTTCCTTGAAGCCTTCGGCAACAGGGGGCGAAGCCCTGAAAGGGGACCGCAAGGGGCAGCACCGCATCCGCATCAACGACCAGTGGCGCATCTGCTTTGTCTGGCGCGAAGATGGCGCACATCAGGTCGAGATCGTGGATTATCGCTGAGAGGTAACGGAACATGGCGAAACTGCTCGACGAAATTCACCCTGGCGAAATCCTGCTGGAAGAATTCTTGAAGCCGCTGGGCATCACGGCGCGCCAACTTGCCGCTGATATTGATGTTTCCAAGCCGTATCAGCGACATCGTTCATGGTCGCCGGCCAATTACTGCCGACACGGCTTTGCGACTAGGGCTCTACTTCGGCATGGAGGGCATGGAGCCTTGCTTCTGGATCAATCTCAAGATTGCTTTCATCCCGGCCCCCTCATTTATACTTGTTCATGTATAATTTTAATATGACTGGTCAGGAAAAACCGCTCGAATGGATCGGGAGCAGCTACAGAGACTTGATGGTGTTACCGCCTGGTGTCCGTCGGCGTTTTGGTTATGCGCTGTCATTGGCGCAGATGGGCGACCGGGATGATGCAGCGAAGGTGCTCAAGGGCTTCGGCGGCGCCGGCGTGCTGGAAGTGGTCGAGGACGATGTCGGCGGCACGTATTGAGCGGTCTACATGGTGAAGTTCGCCGAGGCGGTGTTCGTGCTGCACTGCTTCCAGAAAAAGAGCAAGAGCGGGATCGCCACACCGAAGGCGGACATGGACATCATTCGCGCCCGGCTGAAGGTCGCCGAGGCATTGGTAGAGGAGTTAAAAAATGCAAAAACGGATCATTGAAGGTATCGAGGTTCAGCGTGGGTCGGGCAATGTTTTTGCCGACCTTGGCCTGCCTGATGCGGAGAAACTGAAGATCAAGACCGGCTTGGTGGTTGAGATCAGGAGGGCGATGCGCGCCCTGGGTCTGACGCAACAAGCGGCGGCAAAACGCATGGGCATTTCGCAACCCAAAGTGTCAGCGATGATGCGCGGGGATTTTTCGAATCTGTCTGAGCGCAAGCTGATGGACTGCCTGAATCGCCTCGGCTATGACATCGAGATCAAGGTGAAGTCGGCGAAGGAACCGATGGGGTACCTGACCCTGGCGATCGCATGACCGGCGGCGAAACCCTGTACGTCTGGCAAAGACAGGCAACGACAGGCAAGAGCAAGAATTTTTTCGGCAGGGTATACAGTAGGGTATTGCGAAACTCGATGCAGAAAAACAATAGACAAATCAAGGCGATTGCAACCTCGTTGATGATAGAGTGGGAGTAGCTCGAACGGCGCGATCCGGGCGGGCGGCAAAGCATCTTTCAGTCCCGTTTGCGCCCGCGAGCGGGTGCGTGCGGACCGCGCTTCAGCCCATCGCACCAGCCCATCGCACAGTCGATCGGGCACGACGAAGAGACCCGCCGGCGAGTAAGCGTAAGGGGGTGGCCGATAGCGGCACGGTGCCCTCGCCGATGACGGCGTACTGGCTTCAGCCGCCGCGGCAGCGCAGGCGGGCGCGCAGTGCATCGATCTCTTCCAGCATGTCGGCGACCAAGGCTGCAAGCTCGGGCACGGCGTCGAAATCCCGCTCCAGCTGTCGCATGCGTCGCGCACGGACCAGGGTCGCGGCGGAGAAGCGCCACACCCCTGCGACGCTCTCGGCATGGGGGAAGAGGCCTTCTTCCAGATGTGCGAGCAGCCAGTCCGTTTCCACGTCGCACGCGGCGGCGGCCTGCTCGAGGGTCAGCCAGGTGTCGTCCATGAGGCTGCCGATGAGGATCTCGTCTTCGTGCATGGTTCAGCTCCCTTGCCGGGGGTCGAACGCCAGTTCCCT
Organism: uncultured Burkholderiales bacterium; assembly: GCA_938038385.1. Taxonomy (GTDB): domain Bacteria; phylum Pseudomonadota; class Gammaproteobacteria; order Burkholderiales; family Thiobacillaceae; genus JANWZL01. The sequence continues at coordinate 30,142 of CALHRD010000137.1, read as the reverse complement.
GGCCATGCGTTCATAAAATTCGCGCGCCTTGGGTGTATCGGCTGGGGGCAGCACCACCTGTACCTCCAGCAGCAGGTCGCCGGCCGGCTCGCCGGGTATGCCTTTGCCCCGCACCCGCAGCTGCTTGCCGCTCTGCGCTCCCGGTGGGATACGTACCTTCACGGGGCCACCCGGCAGGTCCACCGCTACCACCGATCCGAGGGCGGCCTCCCAGGGGGCGACCGGCAGCGTCATGTGCAGGTCGCGCCCATCGGGGCGGAAACGCGGGTGGGGTTTGAAATGCACCTCCAGCAGGAGATCGCCGGGCACCCCGCCGCCAAGTCCAGGTCCGCCCTGTCCAGCCAGGCGGATGATCTGACCCTCGCGCACCCCGCGTGGAATTTTCACGTTGAGGGTGCGGGTGTCCAGGCTCACCCGCCCTTGGGCGTCCATACGCGGTACCCGCAGCGAAATCTGCCGTGTGGCACCGGCGAAGGCGTCCTCGATGTCGAGATAGACCTTGGCGTGGTGGTCTTCGCCCTGGGAACGGTAGGTTCCGCCCGTGGCGCGGAAGCCACGCGCCCCGCCCAGACCGCCGAAGAGCTGGGAGAAGAACTCGGAGAAGTCCGCCGCCTCGTGGGGCGAAAAACCATGCGCGGAGAACTCGAAACCTGCGTCCCAGTCGGGCGGTGGCCGAAACTCCTCGCCGGGTCGGTAGCCCTGGCCAAGCTGGTCATAGGCAGCGCGCTTTTCCGGGTCCGAAAGGACCGCATAGGCCTCGTTGACCTCTTTCATGTGCAACTCGGCGTCCTTTTCCTTGGACACGTCCGGGTGATACTTGCGCGCCAGCCTGCGGAAGGCCTTCTTGATGTCCTCCGCCGTGGCGTCACGGGGCACACCCAGCACCGCGTAGTAGTCCTTGTATTGCATCCTGTTTTCCTGTTGCGGCGGTCTTTGCCCCCTACATGACAGCCACCTCGGGGGTTTTCAAGACCATGATGTGGGCACCTCGAAAAACCTGTTGCGCGACCCGATTGCTGCGTTGGGCGGTGCTCGCCCCCTCGCCTATCTACTTGATATGTCTCGGTCGCTGTGCTCCGTCCGCCTTGCACTCGGGCCGCTCGCGACGGTTTTTCGAGGTGCCCATGTATCGCCCCCTGTTTCCCTGTGACCTGTTCGCGGAAATGGACAGGCTGCAGAGGTAGATGACCCGCGCCTTCGACTCGATGCCCGGTATTCGCGGGCTCACGCGCGGTTTACGGCCATGAACGTGGGCAATACCGCCGGGTAAGTAGAGATCCATGCCTTCGCGCCCGGCCTCGACCCGGACGGCCTGGACGCAGGGATAGACCTGAATCCGTGTCGATCACGACCAACCCGGTGTAGGTCGGACTCCAGTGCGACGGGTTGGGTGTCGGGCTGAAGCCCGACCTACGTGGCAACCAGCAGCATCGACAAGGATTCAGGGAATCACTCCTCTTCGGCGGAAGGTCGGAATTGTGCCGCCAGCTGCTGTTGCACGCTGGGTGGCACCGGCTGGTAGTCGGCCAGTTCCAGGGTATAGGAGCCGCGACCAGCGGTCATGGCCTTGAGGCGGGACTGGAAGTCGTCCAGTTCGGCCAGCGGTACCAGACCTTCCAGGATCATCATGCCGCCACGGCCGCTGTTGCTGCCGGTGAGCTGACCACGCCGGGCGGACAGATCGCCGCTGACGTCGCCGAAGCATTCCTCCGGGACGGTCAGCTCGATCCGAACAATGGGCTCCAGCACGATGGGGCGAGCTTGGGCAACAGCCTCCAGATAGGCCTTCTTGCCGGCGGCGATGAAGGCCACCTCCTTGCCGTCCACCGGGTGCGTCTTGCCATCGTATACCGTCACGCGGATGTCCTGCATCGGAAATCCGGCCACGCCGCCGGCGGCCATGGCCTGCCTGACGCCTTTCTCGACGGCGGGGATGAACTGGCCGGGGATGACCCCGCCCTTGACCGCATCCACGAATTCGAAACCGGCGCCGCGTCCCAGGGGCTCGATCCTGAGGTAAACCTCGCCGAACTGTCCGGCCCCGCCCGTCTGCTTCTTGTGCCGGTAGTGACCTTCGGCCGGCTGGGTGATGGTCTCCCGGTAGGGAATGGAAGGCGGATGGGTATCCACGTCCAGCTTGAACTGGCTGCGCATCTTCTCCAGGACACGATTCAGGTGCATCTCACCGAGTCCGCGGATCACCGCCTCGTGCGTCGAGGGGTCATGCTCCACGTGCAGGCCAGGGTCCTCGGCGGTGAGACGGTGCAGGACCTCCGCCAGCTTGGTCATGTCGGACTGTTTCCTAGGCCGGATGGCCAGGCCGAATACGGCGTGGGGGAAGTCCAACGGCTTCATGTGGATGTGGTCGTCTTCCGGGGCGTCGTGCAAGACCGAGTCGAAGCTCAGGTCGTCCACCTTGGTCACGCAGCAGATGTCACCGGGCACGCAGTCCTTCACCTCCACGAGCTGTTTGCCCTGCAGCATGTAGAGATGGTTGACCTTGAAAGGCTTTCTGAGCTCACCAATGTAGAGTTGGGTGTCGGCGGTGACGGTGCCCTGATGCACCCGGAACACCGCCATCTTGCCCACATAGGGGTCCATTTCCACCTTGAATACATGGGCGAGCACATGCCTGGACGGATCCGGCTCCGCCTTGAGTGGGCGGGCCGCCTCGCCCTCGCCCTTCAGGAACAGTGGCGGGTTGCCCTCGGCCGGATTGGGCAGCAAACGCACGATGACGTCCAAGAGCGCCTGCACGCCCGCACCGCTGCGCGCCGAGACGAAGCAGACCGGGATCAGGTGGCCATCGCGCAGGGCCTGCTCGAAGGGCTCGTGCAGCTGTTCCGGGGCGATTTCCCCCTGTTCCAGGTAGAGGGACATGAGGTCCTCGTCCACCTCGACGACCTGATCGACCAGGGCGCGGTGGGCATCGGCCACGGACAGGAAATCCGCGTCGCCGCCGGGGTTGAAGAAGCAATCCACCACCCGCCGGCCGCTGTCCGCCGGCAGATTGATGGGCAGACACTCGCGTCCGAACGCAGTCTGCAGGTCGGCAAGCAGACCGGGCAGATCGAGGTTGTCGGCATCGATCTTGTTGATGATGACCATGCGGCACAGTTTGCGGGTCTGCGCCCAGTGCATCATGCGGCTGGTGGTGAACTCGATGCCCTTGGCGGCATCGATGACCACCGCCACGGTCTCGACCGCGTCGAGGGCACAGAGGGCCTGACCCATGAAATCTGGGTAGCCGGGCGTGTCCAGCAGATGGATGCGGGTGCCCTTGTGTATCAGATGCGCCGCCGCCAGCTTGACGGAGTGCTGATGCGCCTTCTCCAGGGGGTCGTAATCGCAGACCGTGTTTCCCTTTTCCACCATCCCCGGACTGGGGATGGCACCACTGGCGGCGAGAAGGGCCTCGGCGAGGGTGGTCTTGCCGGCGCCACCGTGGCCGACCAGGGCGAGGGTGCGAATGTTGGGGGGGGTGAAACCGGTCATGAACGACTCCAGACGGGGTGAGGACAGGGCGGATTGTTTGTTCGTGTTGACGGGGAGGCGCACCCGGCGGGGATGCCTGCGGACGCGGGAGAGCGGAATGGTCCGGACATGGCGCTATTATTGGGCTTTCCCCACCCTGCGTCCACGGCTGTCGGTTCGTGCCGGGCGTTGGCGTGGGAGATCACTCGGTACCGCAGGTGTATCTTCCCCCGTCGGTCATCAGATCCCACACCGGCGGCGCGACACGCTTGATGTTGGGCAGGAACTCGTGCACATCGCCAAGACAGGGGATGCGCTGGCCATGATAGTCGATGCCGGGGCCGATCTGATGGAATGTCAGGCCGAAACGGCTGATCAGCCGGTGCAGTGCCGGTTCCATCGCCGCGTAGCAATGGCTCAGGCCATGGTTGTGCATGCTGCGCAGTTCCACCGCCATCAGTCCAAGTGAAAGATGGGGCAGGATACGCCGTTCGTCTTCTTCGAAATGGACATCCACGTTCTCCGCCACGCCGGCCAGGGTGCCCGCCTCGCCCAGACGCCGCTTGAAGGTCTTGGAGACCGCGAAGCGGGAGACCTCCCCCAGATGCCGGCGCCGCTGCGGATCGGTAACGCCCGCGCCCGTGTAGAGAGGGCAATGCTGTTCCATGGGATAGGGGCGGTCGGGAGCATCGGGCGAAGGCAGGATCATGCGTGCGGTGGCGGCATACAGGCCCGTGCGTCGGTGCCGCAGCAGATGATGGTCGGAGCGACTGTCATAGGCGTCCCGTTCCAGGCCGTCCGGGAAATCCTCCGCCCGCTCGAAACCGGTCTCCACGACATAGACCTGGTAGCGCAGCCGAAAGACCTCCTCGCGCAATGCATCGGTATCCGCATGCAGCAGCTCGAAGTATTCGTGGAATGCCGCTTTCAGATCGATGGCCATGGCGGATTGCTCTCCCTGATCCTAGGAGCCTGTCGGACTTGAGGCTGATCTACTGCGCCGGTGGGAAGAGCGGTCCATTTTCCCCGATTTCTCGTTGCATAGGCCAACTCAGCGCCTCGAAATCGTGAAAAACTGTCCTCGCTCTCCCACCCGGCTCGCTACGATCGCTGAAGTCCGACAGGCTCCCAGGTTAATCCTGTATCCGTATCGATGGTGCCGGTCGCCTTGCAGGTCGGGCTTCAGCCCGACACCCGACCCGTCACACCAGAGTCCGACCTGCACCGGGTTGGTCGAGATCAACACGGATTCAGGTTAATGAGATTCACGCGGCGCGTAAACCACCATCGTGTCGCTCCGCCCGTGGGCGTATCGCTCAGGTCACAGTGTTGCGGGGCGCTCAGCCGGTCAGAGCCGCCGGCTGGATGGAGAGCTTGAGCAGGGCCGCGATCTCCTCGACGGAGCGGCGGGTCGTGTCGATGACTGGGACGCCCTCGCGGCGCATCAGCGCCTCTGCCGCCCCGATTTCCTCCCGACAATTTTCAAGGCTGGCATAGCGGCTGCCGGGTTTACGCTCGGACCGGATCTGGGCCAGTCGCTCGGCGTTCAGGGTGAGTCCGCGCAGCTTGGTCCGATGCGGGGCGAGGGCAGCAGGGAGTCCGGGCCGCTCGAAGTTCTCCGGGGTCAGGGGGTAATTGGCGACATGCAGCCCATACTGCATGGCCATGTACAGCGAGGTCGGCGTCTTGCCGCAACGCGACACGCCGACCAGGATGAGGTCGGCCCTGGCGTACTTGTCCACGCTCAGGCCGTCGTCCGCCGCCAGGGTGAAGTTCAGGGCTTCGATGCGGGCATGGTAGGCGCCCGTGTCGTCCATGCCGTGCAGGCGGCCGCGCAAGGCGACGGGCTGGCGGCCCAGCTCGACGCTGAGCATGCCCGCAAATTGGCCATAGACATCCATCACCAGCGCGCCGCTGGCATCCAGGGCGGCACGGATGCCGGCATCGGTCAGCGTCGAGAACACCACAGGGCGCAGGCCCGAGATCTGGCCTGCCTCGCGTATGCGGGTGATCGCCTGTCGAGCTTTCTCCTCGCTGTCGACGAACGGTAAACTGGTGCAAGCGAACGCTTCGCCGGGGAATTGGGAGAGCAGGCTCTTGCCGATGATCTCGGCGGTGATGCCGGTGTGGTCTGAGACGAAGAAGACCGGACGCGCCGGGGTCATGGGAAGAGGCGCTGCGCTGTGTCACGACCGAGGGGAACACGATGGACTATATCGCGCGCTTTCAGGACCTGTCCATGCAGGACGTGGCACGGGTGGGCGGCAAGAACGCCTCACTCGGGGAGATGATCCGCAACCTGGGAAGCAGGGGGGTCAGGGTGCCCGGCGGCTTTGCCACCACGGCCGATGCCTTCCGTGAATACCTGACCCGGGACGGCCTGGCGGAGCGTATCGCCACCAAACTCGCATCCCTCGATTACGAGGACGTGGCCGCACTGGCCGCGGCGGGACGGGAGATCCGCGGCTGGATGCTGGCCACCCCGCTGCCGGCCGGCCTGGAGACCGCCATCCGTGAGGCCCATGCCCAGATGTGCGGCGAGGCGGGCGAGGACCTGCAGTTCGCCGTGCGCTCCTCCGCCACCGCCGAGGACCTGCCCGATGCCTCCTTCGCCGGCCAGCAGGAGACCTTCCTCAACATCCGCGGCGCCGACAATCTGCTCGACGCCGTAAAGCGTTGTTTCGCCTCGCTCTACAACGACCGCGCCATCGCCTACCGCGTGCACCACGGCTTCGCGCACGAGGCGGTGGCGCTGTCCGCTGGCATCCAGCGCATGGTCCGCTCGGACAAGGGGACGGCCGGTGTCATGTTCACCCTGGACACCGAGTCGGGCTTTCGCGACGTGGTGTTCATCAATGCCGCCTACGGCCTGGGTGAGACGGTGGTGCAAGGCTCTGTCAACCCGGACGAGTTTTACGTGCACAAGCCGACACTGGCCCGTGGCCACCGCCCGGTCATCCGCAAGAAGCTGGGCGACAAGGCCATCCGCATGGTGTTCGCCAGCGAGGCGACGGCCGAGCGCTCCACCCGTGTGGAGGAGGTGCCTGCGGCCTATCGCCAGCAGTTCTCTCTCACCGACGAGGAGATCCTGGAACTCGCGCGCTATGCCATGGTGATCGAGGACCACTACGGCCGGCCGATGGACATCGAGTGGGGGCGGGACGGCCTGGACGGCAAGCTCTACATCCTGCAGGCCAGGCCGGAGACGGTGAAGTCGCGCGCGGGCCAGGTGCAGACCCGTTTCCAGCTGCTGGAAAGAGGGCCCGTGCTGGTGCAGGGCCGGGCCATCGGCAGCCGCATCGGGCAGGGCCGGGCGCGGGTGATCCGCTCTGCCAGCGAGATGCATCGGGTCGAGGCCGGCGACGTCCTGATCACGGAGATGACCGACCCGGACTGGGAGCCGGTGATGAAGCGCGCCGCCGCCATCGTCACCGACCGCGGCGGGCGCACCTGCCACGCCGCCATCGTCGCCCGCGAGCTGGGCGTGCCGGCGGTGGTCGGCACCGGCAACGCCACGGGTACGGTGCCAGACGGCGCCGAGGTCACCGTCTCCTGTGCCGAGGGCGAGGACGGCTACGTCTATCGGGGGCTGCTCAGGTTCGAGAAGTCCGAGGTGGTGATGCAGGCCATGCCTGAGATCCCGGTCAAGATCATGATGAACGTGGGCAACCCGGAGCAGGCCTTCCACTTCGCCCTGCTTCCGCACGAAGGGGTGGGGCTCGCCCGCCTGGAGTTCATCATCAACACCGCCATCGGCATCCATCCGAATGCCGCTCTGGAGTACCACAAGCTGCCGCAGGAAGAGAAGCGGGCCATCGATGCGCGCATCCTGGGCTATGCCGATCCGGTCGGCTTCTACGTCGAGAAACTGGCCGAGGGCATCGCCACCATCGCCGCCGCCTTCTGGCCGAAGCGGGTGATCGTGCGCATGTCTGACTTCAAATCGAACGAATACGCGAACCTGATCGGCGGGCGGCACTACGAGCCGGAGGAGGAAAATCCCATGCTCGGCTTCCGCGGGGCCGGACGCTACGCCCACCCGATGTTCCGGCGCGCCTTCCAGCTCGAGTGCCGGGCGGTGCGGCGGGTGCGCGAGGACATGGGTCTGACCAACGTCGAGGTGATGCTGCCCTTCGTGCGCACCCTGGACGATGCCGACGCCGCCCTGGCAGTGCTGGCGGAGAACGGCCTGAAACGCGGCGAGCGGGGGCTGAAGCTGGTGATGATGTGTGAGATTCCCTCCAACGTCCTGCTCGCCCGCGAGTTCCTGCAACGCTTCGATGGCTACTCCATCGGTTCCAACGACCTCACCCAGCTCACCTTGGGGCTGGACCGTGATTCCAGCCTGGTGGCGGAGAAGTTCGACGAACGCGACCCGGCGGTCAAGATGCTGCTGGCGATGGCTATCCGGGCCTGCAAGGCGGAGGGCAAATACGTCGGCATCTGCGGCCAGGGCCCGTCCGATCACCCCGATCTGGCGGAATGGCTCATGCAACAGGGTATCGACAGCCTGTCGCTGAATCCGGACACGGTGGTGAGCACCTGGCTGCGGCTGGCGGGTAATCAGTCCTGACGGCCGGTCAGCCGGATTTGATCCTGGCCAGACCGCGCACGGCCTGCAGACAAAGCCGTTTGAAATCGTCGTAGGTGGCGCCGTCGAGTGTACAGCCGGTGCGTCCCCGGTCGGCGTAGATGAGGCCGAAGGGCCGGTCGCCGACGAACAGGGACATGGCGAGGAACTCGCCCTCTCCGAGCTGGGCCTTGAGCTCGGGACGGACCATGGGCCACAGGCGTGGCCGGTTGTCGGGATTGAGCCACACCCCCTGCATTTTGGTCATCAGATGCCCGAACAGGTCCTTGGAATGCAGCGGGAACTCGAAGTGGCGCAGGGGCTCCTGTGTTCCGACCCCCAGGGTGAAGCGGCTTTTAACCCGCTGCCCGTCGGGCGTGACCATGGCGAAGACGACGCGCGACAGGCCCAGGCCGTGGTGCAGACCCTTGAGCACCAGGGCCAGCATCTGGTTGAGGTTCAGGCTGCCGTCGAGGTGGGCCTCGATGCCCTGCAGACAGGCCTGCAGCGCGGCCGGGTCGGGTTGCATGCAGACCGGAGCGTCGGCAGGTCCTGCGGCGGGTGCGGCGGCCGGGGGTGGCGGTATGGAGCGTGCGGAGGCAGAAGGTTGCGCCGGCACAGCGGCGGAGGCGCTCGCGGTCTCGGTGGCCGGCTGCTCATGCGGCCAGGCACCCGGCAGCATCGGCAGCCAGGCAGCGGCCGGCGGCGCCGGGATCCATGCGCCGTGCCGGGCGGCGCGTACGGCATTGCGGTGTACGGTGCCAACGATCACCTCCAGCGGGGTGTTCTCGATGTCCGCCAGGGCCTGGTAATCGGCCAGCAGGTGCTCGTCCCACCACCCGTGCCGACTGCGGTGGGCGATGTCGAGACAGGCGCGCAGGATGATGTTGCGCGAACGCTGGGCATGACGTGCATCGAGCAGATCGCGGATGATTGCCGGTATCTTCCATGCCTCCAGCAGCATCAGCCGCAACGGTTCCAGGGCGAAACCCAGGGCCTCGACCTCCGCCTCCTCCGGCTCCTTGATGCGGCGCAGCCTGGCCAGCTCGCGGGCGGTAGCGGGGGCATCCAGCCAGAACAGGAATTCCGGCGCGTAATAGAGCAGGGCGGCCACTTCCACCTCCTCGGCGCGGATGTCCGAGTGGAGCACGGCGAAATCCCGCGCCTGCCAGGCAGCGTGCTGGGCCAGACGCAGCAGGCGGTAGAGCGAGTTGAGCGATTCCGGCTCACGCCCCAGGGGGATTTCCTCCAGGACGGGAAACTGCGCCACCTGGTCGATGTAGACCCCCAGGCCCTGCATCATGATGGCGTGTTCGACGGTGGCGACCTCGTTGCCGAAGTGGCGGCTGACACGGTTGTTGGCCAGATAGATCAGTCGCAGGCTGGCCAGCGGGTCGGCCAGCACCAGGTTCGAGACCTCCCGCGCACCGACCTCGTCGATGCGCCCTTTCAGGGCCAGCAGCTCGGCCTTGGTGTGGCGGAAGATGGGGGTCTGGCCGGGTTTCAGACGTTCCAGCCAGGTCTCCAGGGTCATGGCATGCGCCACAGGAGCAGCCTCGAACGGATGGGATCATCCAGCTCGATCACCTCGTCGGGCGGGACGCCGGGGATCTCGAAGCTGTTGCTGATAAGCAGGCTGCCCGGTCGCATCTGGCGGCGAGCCTGCTCCCAGAGCCGGTTCATGGGCGCCGGCGAGAGATAGGCATAGACGATGTCGTAGCGCGACAGGTCCTCGTCCCAGAGGCTGCCCAGGCGGATGCGGGCACGCCCGTCCAGACGCAGCCTGCTTAAGAGCCAGTTCAAAGGAGCCGCCTCCACCCCATGCAGGAGGAGATCGGGCCGCAAGCGGGCAAGACCCGCCAGTGGGCCGCCGAGGCCGCACCCCAGATCGATGAGGCGCAATCCGGGCCCGGCAGGCAGGTGTTGTGCCAGGGCCTCGATCACGCGCTGACTGGTCAGGAACAACGGCACACGGGTGAACACGCTGCCCAGGGAGGTGAGGGCAAGGGTCAGGAAACCGGCCAGATACCAGACAGGCGCGATGTCGTTGCGGCCGAGCAGCCACAGCAGCGGGAAAAAGAGCAGATTGATCACCTGCCACCATCCCGGCAGGCCAAGCCAGCGCGACAGTCCCCATGCCAGCAGCCCCTCGGCCAGGACAAGCCAGGGCAGCGAGCGTTCGCAACCGGAGGGGACGGCGAGACAGATCACCAGCAGCCCCCCCCAGAGCGGGACGTGCAGCCCCAGGGCAAGGAGGGCCGGCGGCATGCGCCGCAGCGGCAACCGGGTGAGCGCCTCAGCGCCGGCCATTTTCGAGCCTCTCCCTGAGCTGCTCGGCAGTCGTGGCCTCCATCTGCTGGCCTTCCTTGCTGATGGCGTCCTCCGCCTTCTTGTTCATGACGATGATGGAGATGCGCCGGTTGACCGGAGAATTCGGGTTGTCGCGGTCGAAGGGCACGGCCGAGCCAAGTCCGACGACGCGCATGATCTTGCCCTCTTCGAGGCCGCCCGCCACCAGCTCCCGGCGCGAGGCGTTGGCCCGGTCGGCGGACAGCTCCCAGTTGCTGTAGCCGCGCTCGCCGCTGGCGTACTGCACCGCATCGGTGTGTCCCGACAGGCTGATCTTGTTCGGCAGCTCGTTCAGGGTCTTGCCGATTTCGCGCAGGATGTCGCGGGTGTAGTCCTTCATCACCGCGCCGCCGGAATCGAACATGGGCCGGTTCTGCTCGTCCACGATCTGGATGCGCAGGCCCTCGTTGGTGATGTCGAGCTTGAGTTGCCGCTTGAACTGCTTGAGCTTGGGGTTGCTTTCGATCAGGCGTTCGAGCTTCTGCTTCATGTTGCTCAGCCGCTCGGCGTCTTCTTTGGCCACGATCTTCCTGGCCGTCTCCGGATCGATCTCGCCGTTCTTGACCTGGCCGGCACGCCGGGTCAGATCCGTGCCGCCGCCCTTGATGACGCTGGTCGCGTCACCCGCCCCGGAGCCGCCCGACAGGGCCACCTTCAGCGGTGTCTTGAAGTAGTCGGCGATGCCCTCCATCTGCGCCTTGGTCGTCGAGCCGAGCAGCCACATGAGCAGGAAAAACGCCATCATGGCGGTGACGAAGTCGGCATAGGCGATCTTCCAGGCGCCACCGTGGTGACCGCCGCCACCTTTCTTGATGCGCTTGATGACGATGGGTCTTTGCGAGTCGTCGGCCATGTCAGAGGTCGGCAGTCAGAGGACAGAAGTCAGGAGACGGAAGGCCATTCCAGTCTGGCGTATGTTCACTTGCCCTTACGCGCCTTGATGTCGTCTTCCAGTTCGCGGAAGCTGGGCCGTTCGGTGGAGAACAACACCTTGCGCCCGAACTCCACCGCAACCTGGGGCGAGAAGCCATTGAGCGAGGCCAGCAGTACCACCTTCACCGTCTGGTAGACCTTGGTCGCCTCGCTGGCCTTGGTCTCCAGCACGTTGGCGAGCGGTGCGACGAAGCCGTAGGACATCAGGATGCCCAGGAAGGTACCCACCAGGGCGTGGGCGATGAGGATGCCCAGCTCGTTCGGCGGCAGGTGCAGAGACTCCATGGTGTGCACCACCCCCATGACCGCGGCGACGATACCGAAGGCCGGCAGGCCATCGGCCAGTTTGGCCACGGCATGCGAGGGGTGCATCGCTTCGTGGTGGTGGGTCTCGATCTCGTTGTCCATCAGGTTCTCGATCTCCAGGGCGTTGAGGTTGCCCCCCACCATGAGGCGTAGGTAGTCGGTGATGAATTCCACCAGATGGTGATCGGCGGTGATGGTTGGATATTTGTTGAAGATCGGGCTCTTGTCGGGCTCCTCCACATCGGCCTCGAGCGACATCAGGCCCTCCTTGCGCACCTTGGCCAGCAGTTCGAACAGCAGCGCCAGCAATTCCATGTAAAAGGCGCGGGTGTATTTCGAGCCCTTGAAGCAGCTCACCAGACCGGCGATCGTGTGCTTGATGGCGTGCATGCTGTTGGCGGCGACGAATGCGCCCAGGGCCCCACCGCCGATCATCACCACCTCCAGCGGCTGGAACAGGGCCGCGAGATGTCCACCCGCCGCCGCATAACCGCCGAAGATGCCTGCCAGGGCGATGAGCCAGCCGACGATCACAAACATGGTCGAACTCTCCTAGTCGTCGAAAACTTTTTTTTGCAGCACTGCGCGTACCGGCCCGAAGCTCCTGCGGTGCTGTGGAGAGGGTCCGTACCTGGCCAGCGCCGCCAGGTGCTCCGGTGTCGGGTAGCCCGCATGCCGTTCGAAGCCGTATTGCGGATGGATATCGGCAAGTCGACGCATTTCTTTATCCCGCGCCGTTTTCGCCAGGATGGAGGCGGCGGAGATGCAGGGTTCCAGGGCGTCGCCGCGCACGATGGCGCGTGCCGGCATGCTCAACACCGGGCAGCGGTTGCCATCGATCAGGGCCAGTCCGGGGCGGACAGCGAGCGCCTCCACCGCCCGCTGCATGGCCAGCAGGCTGGCGTGCAGGATGTTCAGGCGGTCGATCTCCTCGACGCTGGCCCAGGCCACCGACCAGGCCAGGGCATGGCAGCGGATCTCTCCGGCCAGCCGCACGCGGTTGGCGGCAGCGAGTTTCTTGGAGTCCTTGAGGCCCGGAATGGGTCTGGCGGGGTCGAGGATCACCGCCGCCGCGCAGACCGGCCCGGCGAGCGGGCCGCGGCCGGCTTCGTCGACGCCGCAGATGAGTTGTTGCGTGGTAGCGTGAGCTGGCGAGCTCATGCGAGATACGGCGCCAGGGTCTCGGCGATCAGGCGGGGCGTGTCGCGCTTGAGTTCCCCACGCAGACGGTCGAATTCGACCAGCATGGCCTGCCGCGCAGCCTTATCGGCGAGCAGGCCGAGCAGGGCCTGGGCGAGGTCCTCCGGTCTGGCTTTGGCCTGCAGCAGTTCCGGGACGATGAAGCGACCGGCGAGGATGTTGGGCATGCCCACATAGGGCAGGTAGGCCTGCCGTTTCATGATCTGGTAGGTCAGCCAGGGAACGCGATAGGTGATCACATGCGGGCACCCGAGCAGCATGGCCTCCATGGTGGCGGTGCCGGACGCCACCAGGGCCACATCCGCTGCGCGCAGGGCGTCGTGGGCGTGTCCGAACAGGATGCGCAGGGGCAGTGCCTGCGCGTCGGCCTCGTGCAGGGCGTGTTGGAAGAGCAATTTCGTCTCCCGGCTGACCATGGGCACCAGGAAACGGACCTGTGGGCGCTCGGCCTGGATGCGCTTGGCCGTCTCGACATAGAGCCGGCCCATGAGCCGCAATTCGCTCTGCCGGCTGCCCGGAAGCAGGGCCACGTATTCCGCCTCCGGCGAGAGGGCGAGTTTGACGCGGGCGGCCAGGCGATCGGGCGGGGGCAGGGCATGGGCCAGGGGATGGCCGACATAGGTCGCCGGGATGCCGGCCTGGCGATAGATCTCCTCCTCGAAGGGGAAGATCAGCAGCAGGTGGGAGGCGGCCTTGCGCACGCGCTCGATGCGACTGCGGCGCCACCCCCAGACCGAGGGCGCCACGAATTGCACGGTGGGGATGCCGGCGCGCTTGAGGTCCGCCTCCAGCGTCAGGTTGAAGTCCGGGGCATCCACGCCGATGAACAGCCGTGGCGGCGCAGCCAGCAGCCGATGCCGCAGTCCCCGCCGGATGGCCAGTATGGAGCGCAGGTTGGACAGGGCCTCGACATAGCCACGCACCGACAGGGTCTCCATGTCGTAAAGGCTGCTTGCCCCGGCCGCCTGCATGCGCGGCCCGGCGATGCCATAAAAGTGCGCCGGCAGCCCGGCTTCGTGAACGGACTTGATCAGCAGGCTGCCAAGCTGGTCGCCCGAGGCCTCCCCGGCGACGATGGCGACATGTGGGTTGGACAGAGGGGGGAAGGGAGCAGGGGGAAGGGTCGGAGCCGCCCCTGGCGTTTCTCGCCTCACCTGCTCACACCTCACCCGTCAGCGGATGATGCCCCGCCCCGATACCGCCAGGAAGTCGGCCAGGGGCTTGAGTTCGGGATGGGTCTGCGCCTCGGTTTCGATGGCTGTTCGGGCCTCGGCCAGACTCAGGCCGGAGCGGTAGAGCAACTTGTAGGCGCGCTTGAGCGCGCCGAGCGCATCGGTACTGAATCCCCGCCGCTTGAGGCCCTCGCTGTTGATGCCATACGGGGCGGCCGGGTTGCCGGAGGCAGTGATATAGGGCGGGATATCCTGCCGCACCACCGAGGCGATGCCGGTGATGACATGCGCGCCGATGCGGCAGAACTGGTGCACGCCGGTGAAGCCGCCGAGGATGGCGTAATCGTCGACGATCACGTGGCCGGCGAGGGTGGCATTGTTGGCGAAGATGGTGTGGTCGCCGACGACACAGTCGTGCGCGATGTGCACGTAGGCCATGATCCAGTTGTGGTCGCCGATGCGGGTCACCCCCTGGTCCTGCACCGTGCCGGTGTTGAAGGTGCAGAACTCGCGGATGGTGTTACCGTCGCCGATCTCCAGTCGGGTCGCTTCGCCGGCGTATTTCTTGTCCTGAGGTGCGTCCCCCAGACTGACGAACTGATAGATGCGGTTGCCGCGTCCGATCCGGGTGTGACCGGTGATCACCGCGTGCGGACCGATGTCGCAATCGTCGCCGATCTCGACGTGTTCGCCGATCAGGCTGTAGGCGCCGATGCGGACGTTGCGCCCGATACCGGCGCCGGGATGGACGATGGCAGTCGGGTGGATCATGCGGGCGGCATGTTTCTGTGCGCGACAGTCAGGACCAAGCGCGAGCGATCGGGACGGCATCCCCCGCACTGACCAGCTTCCCGACCACTTCAGGCCAGATCCCTGAGGGTGCACATGAGCTCGGCCTCGCAGGCGGTCTGACCATCCACCAGGGCCTTGGCGTCGAACTTCCAGATCCCGCGTGTGTGCCGGGTGATCCTGGCCTCCAGACGCAGTTGGTCGCCCGGTACCACCGGTCGCTTGAAACGCGCATGGTCGATGCCGACGAAGTAGATCACCGAGTTGGCGCCGGCCTCCTTGCCCGACGACTTGAAGGCCAGCAACCCGGCCGCCTGGGCGAGGGACTCGACGATGAGCACGCCGGGCATGATGGGGTGGTGGGGGAAGTGGCCGGGGAAGAAGGGCTCGTTCATGGTCACGTTCTTGATGGCGGTAACGAATTCGCCCGGTACGAGTTCCAGGACTCGGTCCACCAACAGCAGGGGATAGCGGTGCGGCAGGTGCCGCATGATCTCGGTGATGTCCATAGCGTGGGCAGGTATCGGTTGTTGGGTTCGGGTTCGGTAGTGGTGCGCGCCATTGCCGGCGCGTCATGTTGCGCTGCGTGTGGTGTCAGTCCGTTGCGGCGGCCTGGATTTCTGCCAGCTTGCGTTCGAGCGTGCGGATGCGTTCACGCATCTCGGCCAGATGCCGTAGCTGTGCCGCATTGCGCAACCATTCCGCGTGCGGCATCTGCGGCTGGGTTGAGGTGTAGACGCCGGGTTGGTGTATGGACTTGCCGATGAAGGAGGCGCCGGAGACGGTGACATGGTCGCCGATCTCGATGTGGCCCAGGATCATGGCCGCGCCGCCGATCAGACAGTGCCGGCCGATGCGGGTCGAACCGGCGATGCCGGCGCAGCCGGCGATGGCGGTATGGTCGCCGATCACGCAGTTGTGGGCGATCTGCACCAGGTTGTCGATACGCACCCCGGTGCCGATAACGGTGTCGTCCAGGGCGCCGCGATCGACCGTGGTGTTGGCGCCGATCTCCGTGTCGTCACCGATTACCACCCGACCGATCTGGGGGATCTTGACCCAGCGTCCGTCTTCCAGGGCGTTGCCGAACCCGTCTGAGCCGATGACGCAACCGGGGTGGAGGATGACACGCTCGCCCAGCTCGCAGCCATGGCAGATGGTGACCTGGGCATGCAGCAGGCAATCCGCGCCGAGCCGGACGCCCTCGCCGAGCACGCAATGCGGGCCCAGCCGCGTGCGGGCGCCGATCTTCACCTGCGCGCCGATGACACAGCCGGGTCCGATGCTGACCCCCGCCTCGATCCGGGCACTGGGGTGCACGCAGGCGCTGGAGTGCACACCTGCCTCGGCGGGTGCTTCCGGATAGAGCAGGGCAAGGGCGCGGGCAAAGGTGGCATGCGGATGCTCGGCGATGAGACAGGTGCGTCCGGCCAGGGCCTCCCCCAGTCCCGGCCCGATGATCAGGGCCCCCGCCGCCGATGCCCGCGCCGCCTCCAGCTGCTTCCTGCCCAGGGCGAAGCCGAGCTGATCCGATGTCGCCCGCTGCAACGAGGCGGCCCCTACAACCCGCACCGATGGATCACCCTGTACGACCCCACCCAGCCTGGCTTGTAGTTCTGCTACGGTCAAGCCCACTGCGGACATGGGCGGATCAGCGGTCCAAGGTCTTGATGACCCGATCGGTGATGTCCACACGTCCGCTGGCGTAGACCACGTTCTCCAGGATCAGGTCGAACTTTTCCTTTTCGGCCAGTTCCATGATGGCCTTGCGTGCCCGCTCGTGCACCGCCGCGAATTCCTCGTTCTTGCGCTGGTTGAGATCTTCGCGGAACTCCCGCTGGGCGCGCTGGATGTCGCGATTGAGATTGGCCAGGTCGCGTTCGCGTTTGCTGCGTTCGGCTTCGGACAGGGTGAGTCCCTCTTTTTCGATGAAGGTCTGCAGATCCCTGGCCTGCTTGATCTGTTTCTGGATCTCCTGCTCCCGGTTGGAGAACTCGCGCTCCAACTTCTTCTGGGCGCGAATGGCCAGTTGGGACTCGCGAAAGATGCGATCGGTGTTCACGAAGCCGATCTTGGTGTCGTTGGCCGAGACGGAGCCGGATGCGAGGAGGGCAAACAATAGGAGAAACAGTATGCCTTTCATGACAGGTCCTCAGAACACGTTGCCCAACTGGAACTGGAAGGACTGCTTCTTGTCGTCCGGCTGGGTTTTGAAGGGGGCGGCGAGCGATAGCTTGATGGGGCCGAAAGGTGAATACCAGGTGACCGCCACGCCGCCGGAATAACGCAGTTCGCTCAGGGAGATCGTCTTGTAGCGATCCTTGTAGTCGCCTGGTCCCCACACGCCGCCGGCGTCGACGAAGGCGCTCAGGCGCAGGCTCTTGTCCTTGCCGGCGCCGGGTACTGGGAAGTAAAGCTCGGCGTTGCCGACCAGACGCTTGTCGCCGCCCAGCGAAAAGGGATTGCTGGCGCTGTCCAGATCCTGCGGCCCCAGGGTGCCGGAATCGAAACCGCGCACCGAACCGATGCCGCCGGCGAAGTAGTTGCGGAAAAAGGGCAGGGGTTTGCCGCCATAGCCGCCGCCCCAACCGATCTCGCCGTTGAGCATCAGACTCCAGGAGGGGCCCAGCGGCTTCCACCACTGGTATTGATACGACAGCTTGTAGTACTTCAGATCGCCCACGGGCGTGCCCACCTCGCCATACACCCGATGCAGGCTGCCCTTGGTGGGATAGAGCAGACTGTCGCGGCTATCACGCGCCCAACCCAGGTCCAGGCGCAGCGAGTCGGTGGTCACACCGCTCGTGTTGCCGCCGAAATCGATGGCGAACTGCTTGTACCGGTTCGGGCTGCTGGCGGTGAGACTCAACTCATAGCGTTCCAGGGCGGCCCCCAACTGCAGGGCATCGAGTTCGGTGAGCGGCAGACCCAGACGCAGCCCCGCGCCCAGGGTGGAGGTGCTGTACTCGGACACCGCATTCAGACTGCCGGTGTCGACGTCACGCCGGTAGAGGTCGTAGCCCAGACTGATACCGTCCTTGGTGAAATAGGGGTTGGTGAAGGACAGGGCGTAGACGGTGTTGACGCTGCCGCTGTTGATCTGGGCGGCGAGCCGGTTGCCGGTGCCGAACAGGTTGTTCTGCGACACCGAGGCCGACAGGACCAGCCCATCGGAGCTGGAGAAGCCGGCCCCCAGCATCAGGTTGCCGGTGGCCCGCTCCGTCACGCTCAGATTCAGGTCCACCTGGTCTGTGGCCTCCGGGACGACGGGCGTCTCCAGGTTGATGTCGCTGAAGTAACCCAGGCGCTCCACCCGCTCCTTCGAGCGCTTGATCTTGTCGGCGGCATAGAGGCCACCCTCGAGCTGGCGCATCTCGCGACGGATCACCTCGTCGCGGGTGCGGGCGTTGCCACTGATGTTGATGCGGCGCACGTAGACCTTGCGGCCGGGATCCAGCAGCAGGGTCAGGCCCACCTCGCGTTTCTCCTTGTCCAGCTCGGGTGCGGCGTTCACGTTGGCGAAGGCGTAACCGTCGTTACCCAGGCGGTCGCCGATGCGGTTGATGGATTCGTTCAGCTGCTCGCGAGAAAAGACATCGCTCACCTTGAGGCTCACCAGCCCCTTGAGCTCTTCCTCGGGCATGGTCAGGTTGCCGGCGAACTTGATCTCAGAGACCTTGAATCTATCGCCCTCCTTGATGTTGACGGTGATGTAGATGTCCTTCTTGTCCGGCGTGATGGAAACCTGGGTCGATTCGATGGCGAATTCAAGATAACCCCGGTTCTGATAGTGGCTGCGCAAGGCCTCGAGATCAGCCGACAGCTTCTGTCGGGAGTACTGATCGTTCTTGGTGAACCAGGTCAGCCACCCCGGCGTGGTCAGGGTGAAGAGCTTGAGCAGTTCCTTCTCGGAGAAGTCCTTGGCACCGACGATGGTGATGCCCCTGATCTTGGCCACCTCGCCCTCGCTGACCTCGAAGGTGATCGCCGTACGGTTGCGCTCCAGGGGGGAGAGACGGACATTGACCTGGGCGGCGTACATGCCGCGGTTGAAGTATTGGCGTTTGAGCTCCTGCGCGGCCTTGTCCAGCAGGGACTGGTCCATGATGCGCCCCTCGGCCAGCCCCAATTCCTTGAGGCTCTTGAGGATGTCGTCCTTGGAGAACTCCTTCATGCCGGTGAAACCGATCTGGGCGATGGCGGGCCGTTCCTCCACGAAGACGATCAGGACGTCATTCTGGACCTCCAGCCGCACGTCCTTGAAGAAACCGGTGGCGTAGAGGGCCTTCAGCGCCGCTGCCGCGCGGTCCGGATTCAGGGTGTCGCCGACCTTTACCGGCAGATAGCTGAATACGGTACCGGCCTCGGTGCGTTGGATGCCTTCGACGCGGATGTCCTTGACCTGGAAGGGTTCGAAGGCATGCGACTGGGCGGCAAACAGGGCGGCGAGGAGCGGGAGTGTTCTTATTCGCATCGAATCAGCGGGAGAAGAGCCTGAACAGGTCGTTGTAGAAGGCGAAGAACATCAGGAAGCCGATCAGGACGATGCCGACCCGCTGTCCGATCTCCTGGATGCGCTCCGATACGGGTCGGCCGGTGGCCAATTCGGCGAAATAATACAGTAAATGCCCCCCGTCCAGTATGGGCACCGGCAGCAGGTTGAGTACGCCCAGACTGATGCTGATCAGGGCGAGGAAGGTGACGAAGGGCACCATGCCGGCGCTCGCGGATTGGCCGGCATAGTCGGCGATGGTGATCGGCCCGGAGAGGTTTTGCAGCGAGGCCTGTCCGACGAGCATGCGTCCGAGCATCTCCAGGGTGAAGGTGGCCAGCTCCCAGGTCTTCTGCACCCCGCGCCACAGGGCGGAGAACAGGGGATAGCGCACCTCGGTCTGCAGTGCCCGGAACACTTCCGGATCCAGATGCGGGCTGGCGCCGATGCGTCCAATGCTCTGGCCGCCTTGACTGACCCGCTCCGGCGTCAACTCGATGGAAATGCTGCTCCCCTGCCGCTGCAGTTCCAGGGTCAGGGGGATGCCGGGATGGGCGCGTATCGCCTCGACCACCTCCTCCCAACGCGCCACCGGCTCGTCGTTGACGGCGGTGATTACGTCGCCGCTGGCGATGCCCGCGCGCTGCGCGACGCCGCCGGACTGCAGTTCGCCGATCACCGGCGCGAGGGGGGGGCTAAAGCGGACAAGGCCGATCTGGCCGAGCGGATCCTTTTCGAAGGCGGCCCGATCCATGCCGGCGAGATCGAGACGGCGCAAGGCGATGTTGCCCGCTGCGTCGCGCGTCTCCACCTCGACGCTGGCCGCCCCGAAACCGTGCCGCAGCAGTTGGAGGTGGAAATCCTGCCAGCTCTCCACCTTCTCGCCATCGATGCGGGTGACCTCCTCGCCGCTGCGGAAACCGGCCGCGGCGGCGGGCGAGTCTGCAAGCGGCTCGCCCACGATGGGCTTCAGGGCGGGCACGCCGGTGGCATACAGGATCCAGTAGAGCAGGATGGCCAACAGCAGGTTGGCCGCAGGGCCGGCGGCAACGATGGCGATACGCTTCCAGACCCCCTGGCGGTTGAAGGCTTGCGGCAGTTGTTCGGCGGGGACCTCACCTTCGCGCTCGTCCAGCATCTTCACGTAGCCGCCGAGCGGGAAGGCCGATAGGGCCCACTCCGTCCCGCTGCGGTCGCGCCGGCTGGCGAGGACGCGGCCGAAGCCCACCGAGAAGCGCAAAACCCGCACCCCGCACAGACGGGCGACGACATAGTGGCCGTATTCGTGCACCACGATCAGCAGGGCCAGGGTAAAGATGAAGGCGAGCAGGGTGGTCATCAGCGACGGGCGATGTAGGCCTCGGCAACGAGACGCGCTTCCTGATCGATGGCCACCAGGTCCGCGAGTTCCCCCGCAGTGCGTCCGGCAAGCCGCTCCAGGCAGTGGCTCAGGGTCTCGGCGATGGCCGGGTAGGGTATGCGATGACCCAGGAAAGCCTCGACCGCCACCTCGTTGGCCGCGTTGAGCACGGTGGGGGCGCCCCCCTCCGCTGCCAGGGCCTGATAGGCCAGGGCCAGGCAGGGAAAACGGCGCGTATCGGGCGCCTCGAAGGTGAGTTGTCCGATGCGCGGCAGGTCCAGCCGAGGCACACCCGCCGCGATGCGGTCCGGATAGGCCAGGGCATGCGCGATCGGCGTGCGCATGTCCGGATTCGACATCTGGGCGAGCACCGAGCCATCCAAGTATTCGACCATGGAATGCACGATGCTCTGCGGGTGGATGACCACCTCGATCTGATCGGCCCGCGCATTGAACAGCCAGTGCGCCTCGATGACCTCCAGGCCCTTGTTCATCATGGTGGCGGAATCGACCGAGATCTTACGGCCCATGACCCAGTTCGGGTGGGCCACGGCCTCCGCGGGGGTGACGGCCGCCAGGGTCTCGACCGGTCGCGTGCGGAACGGCCCGCCCGAGGCGGTGAGCAGGATGCGGTGCACGCCATGCGCGGCGAGGTCACCGCTGTAGGCGTCGGGCATGCACTGGAAGACGGCGTTGTGCTCGCTGTCGATGGGCAGCAGGGTGGCACCGCCACGGCGCACGGCCTGCATGAAGAAGCGGCCGGCCATGACCAGCGTCTCCTTGTTCGCCAACAGGATACGCTTGCCGGCCCGGGCTGCGGCGAGGGCGGGTTTGAGGCCCGCCGCGCCGACGATGGCCGCCATCACCGTGTCGACCTCGGGCAGACTGGCCACCTCCTCCAGTGCGTGCTCGCCGCAGAGGACCTCGGTTTCCGTGTCGGCGAGCAGATGGCGCAGTTCCTGTGCCCGGCTCTCGTCCAGGACCACGGCATAGCGTGGCTTGAACTGCCGGCACTGGGTGGCCAGGCGTTCCACCTGGTTCTGCCCGGTCAGCGCCACCACCCGGAACAGTTCCGGATACATGGCCACCACATCCAGGGTGTTCATACCGATGGTGCCAGTGGCACCGAGGAGAGTCAGGTTGCGTCGGATCATGATGCAAGCGGGTGGCGTGGAGGGAGGAGGGGAAGTGAGGTCGGCAGGGCATCATTCTCCCACTTCGAGCATCCGACTTCCCACCCCCCCGTCATCGCATCCACATCCAAAACAGGGCGGCGGCGGGCAGGACGGCGATCTGGCTGTCTATCCGGTCCAGCACGCCGCCATGGCCCGGCAGCAGCGCGCCGCTGTCCTTCACCCCGGCCTGGCGCTTCATCCAGCTCTCGAACAGGTCACCCACAACCGAGAGCGCGAACAAGGCCCAGAACGCGGTCAGTGCCTGGAGCAGGCAGTCATGGCCGCAGATTTTGGGCCACGCGAAATGGAGCACAAGGGCATAGAACGTCACCGCCAGCCAGGCACCCAGCACGCCCTCCCAGGTCTTGCCCGGACTGATGACCGGCGCCAGTTTGCGCCGCCCGAAGCGGCGGCCGGCGAAATAGGCGGCGCTGTCGGCCACCACAACCAACCCCAGCACCGCCAGCAGAAGCTCCGGTCCATCGGCGCGCAGCCGGATCATGGCCAGCGGGGCGGGCAACAGGAGCAGCCAGCCGAGGGCGCCCAGGATCGCCCGATTCTGCACATGCAGGCCGCGATGCAGCCAATAGGGTGCAACCGCGACCCAGAAGGCGAGGGCAGGCAGATAGACCCAGGCGACGTCCTGCCAGTCCAGGGCGACCATCACCGCGCTGGCGAGAGCGGCGACACCCGTGTAGAGATGACGGCGCGTGCCCGCCAGACGCATGAGACCGGCCCACTCCCAGGCCGCCGCGCTGACGATGACCACCATGAGCACCGCCCAGACGGGTGCCGACGCGCCATAGAGCGCGGCCAGCATGCCCCCGATCAGCGCGGTGCCGGTCAGCACCCGGCGCCTGAGCGTGCTAGCCGACGTGGAGCTGCTCGCTGGTGCGTCCAAAACGCCGCTCGCGCTGCCTGTACCAGGCGATCGCCCGGTCCAGCTCCGCCGCATCGAAATCTGGCCAGAGGGTGGGGGTGAAATACAGCTCCGTATAGGCCAGCTGCCAGAGCAGGAAATTGCTGATGCGCTGTTCCCCGCCGGTGCGGATGAACAGGTCGGGCTCGGGGGCATCGGCCATGGACAGATAGGGCGTGAGGGCCTCCTCGGTGATGACCTGGTTCCCTGCGTGGTCCTCAAGCCAGGCATTGACGGCCTGCAGGATGTCCCAGCGGCCGCCATAATTCGCCGCCACGGTGAGGGTCATGCGCTCGTTGCAAGCGGTCAGATGCTCCGCCTCATGGATCAGATGCTGCAGTCGGGCGTGGAAGCGGCTCTTGTCACCGATGATGCGCAGGCGGATGCCATGTCGGTGCATGCTGGCCACCTCCCGCTCCAGGGCCTGGACGAACAGCTCCATGAGCTTGCTCACCTCGTCCTCGGGGCGACGCCAGTTCTCCGAGCTGAAGGCGAACAGCGTGAGGTGGCCGACCCCCAGCCGCACACACGCCTCGACGATCTCGTTGACCCGTCCCACGCCGCGCGTGTGCCCGGCAACGCGCGGCAGCCTGTGTTTCTTGGCCCAGCGGCCGTTGCCGTCCATGATCACGGCGATATGGCGCGGAACGTCCGATACCTCGGGGATACCGGCAGTGCTGCTGAAAAACCCCTTGAAGGTCATGGAATAGCGTGCCTGACGCGGGTCAGACCGCCATCAGATCTTTTTCTTTGTCCGCCAGCAGCTTGTCGATGTCGGCGATGTGACGGTCGGTCATCTTCTGCACCTCCTCCTGGGCGCGACGCTCCTCGTCCTCGCCGATCTCGTGGTTCTTGAGCAGCTCCTTCAGGTGGGCGATGGCGTCACGGCGGATGTTGCGCACGGCCACCTTCGCCCCCTCGGCCTCGCCGCGCACGACCTTGACCAGTTCCTTGCGCCGTTCCTCGGTCATCGCGGGGATGGGCACGCGCACCAGGTCGCCAACGGAAGCGGGGTTCAGCCCCAGGTCCGAGTCCCGGATCGCCTTCTCGATGGCCTGTCCCATCTTCTTCTCCCAGGGCGTCACACCCAGGGTATGCGGATCGAGGACGGAGACGTTGGCCACCTGGCTCACGGGCACCAGGCTGCCGTAGTAGTCGACCTTGACATGATCGAGGATGCCGGCATGCGCGCGGCCGGTGCGCACCTTTGAGAATTCCGTCTTCAGGGCCTCGATGGATTTCCTCATCTTGTCTTCGGCGGATTTCTTGATGTCGCTGATCATGCTGACCTCCAGTTCACGGGGTAACGCGGGTGCCCTCGGCCTCGCCGGTCACCACCCGCCTGAGCGCCCCCGGCTTGAAGATGGAAAACACCTGCAGCGGCAGTTTCTGGTCGCGGCACAGGGCGAAGGCGGCGGTATCGAGCACGCCCAGGTTGCGGGCGATGGCCTCGTCGAAGCTGAGCCGCTCATAGCGGGTGGCCGCCGGGTCCTTCTTCGGGTCGGCGGTGTAGACGCCGTCCACCTTGGTCGCCTTGAGCACGAGCTCGGCCCCGATCTCGGCGGCGCGCAGGGCGGCGGCGGTATCGGTGGTGAAGAACGGGTTGCCGGTGCCGCCGCCGAAGATCACCACCCGGCCCGCCTGCAGATGGCGTATGGCGGCATCGCGCTCGTAGGCCTCGCCGACGTGGGCGATGGTCACGGCAGTCTGCACGCGGGCGGGTACGCCGGCCATCATCAGGGCGTCCTTGAGCGCCAGTGCGTTCATCACCGTGGCCAGCATGCCCATGGCATCGGCCGTGGCCCGTTCCATGCCGGCCAGGGCCCCGGTGGCGCCGCGGAACAGATTGCCACCGCCCACGACGATGCCGATCTGCACCCCCAGGCCGGCCACCTCGTCGATCTGCTCGACTATGCCCTGAAGGGTACCGGCATGGTAGCCGAAAGGATCGGGCCCCATGAGGGCCTCGCCCGAGAGCTTGAGCAGGATGCGATTGTAGATCGGCGCGGACATGATGGACGCGTCAGACCTTGGCTGCGGCCGCCACCTCGGCGGCGAAATCGCTCACCTTCTTCTCGATGCCCTCGCCCACGACGTACAGGGTGAAGCCATGTACCTGGGCGCCCTTGGATTTCAGGAGCTCACCCACGGTCTGCTTGTCGTCCTTGACGAAGGGCTGGGACAGCAGCGTCACTTCCTTCAGATACTTCTGCACCGCCCCCTCCACCATTTTCTCGACGATGTTGGCCGGCTTGCCCGACTCGGCAGCCTTCTGGGCGGCCACGCGACGCTCGGCCTCGATGAGGTCCTGCGATACACCGGAGGCATCCAGGGCCTTCGGTTTGGAGGCGGCGATATGCATGGCGATGTCCTTGGCCAGGGCCTCGTCGCCGCTCACGTCCACCAGCACGCCGATCTTGGCTCCACCATGGACGTAACTGGCAAGCCGGCCCTGGGCCGCGACGCGTGCGAAGCGGCGGATGGACATGTTCTCGCCGATCTTGCCCACCAGCTCGGTGCGCACCTCCTCGACAGTCTTGTCGCCGATCTTCATCGCCGACAGCGCGGCCACGTCGGCCGGGTTCCGGGTCACGACCATCTCCGCCAGGTTCTTCACCAGGGCCCGGAAGTCGTCGTTCTTGGCCACGAAATCGGTCTCGCAGTTGACCTCGATGATGGCCCCGGTCTTGCCGTCGGGGGTGATGTGGATGCCGACCATGCCCTCGGCGGCGATCCGGCCGGCGCTCTTGGCCGCCTTGCTGCCGAACTTGACGCGCAGGATCTCCTCGGCCTTGGCCATGTCGCCCCCGGCCTCGTTCAGGGCCTTCTTGCAGTCCATCATGGGTGCATCGGTGCGCTCGCGCAGCTCCTTGACCATGGATGCGGTGATTTCAGCCATCTTTCTTCTCCTGAATCATGTTGGCCTCAGCCGCCTTCGCGACGCCTGATGGCCCTATGTCGTAAAAACGCCCCGTGGCGGGGCGTCACTGTGATGTCGAAAACGGACCCTGATGTGATTGCTTATTCGCTGCCGTCGGAGCCGGTGCCTTCTTCGACCTCGACGTATTCGTCGCCTTCCTGTATCTCACTCACCATCTGCTCGATGACATGGGCCTTGCCCTCCAGAATGGCGTCGGCCAGGCCGCGGGCATACAGACGGATGGCACGGCTGGAGTCGTCGTTGCCGGGGATCACGTAGTCCACGCCCTCGGGCGTGTTGTTGGTGTCGACGACGCCGATGACCGGGATACCCAGCTTGTTGGCCTCGGTGATGGCGATCTTCTGATAGCCCACGTCGACCACGAACAATGCGTCAGGCAGGCTGGCCATGTCTTTGATCCCGCCCAGGCTGCGCGCCAGATTGTCATACTCGCGCTGCAGGCGGAGCACCTCCTTCTTGGACAGGCTCTCGCGGGCACCCTCCGCCAGCTGGGCCTCCATGTCCTTCATGCGCTTGACCGACTGCTTGACCGTCTTGAAGTTGGTCAACATACCCCCCAGCCAGCGGTGCGACACCCAGGGCATGCCGCAGCGCGCGGCCTCCTCGGCGATGATCTCGCGCGCCTGGCGCTTCGTGCCCACGAACAGGATGGTGCCCTTGTTGCTGGCCAACTGACGCGCGAACTTGGCGGCCTCCTCGAACAGCGGGAGGGTCTTTTCCAGGTTGACGATGTGGATCTTGTTGCGATGGCCGAAGATGTAGGGGGCCATCTTGGGGTTCCAGTAACGGGTCTGG
Source organism: uncultured Burkholderiales bacterium (assembly GCA_938038385.1). GTDB lineage: Bacteria > Pseudomonadota > Gammaproteobacteria > Burkholderiales > Thiobacillaceae > JANWZL01. The sequence continues at coordinate 3,667 of CALHRD010000137.1, read as the reverse complement.
TGGCCGAAATGCACGCCGGCCTCCAGCATCTGGCGCATGGTGACACTCATTGAATTGCTCCATCAGGTTAAGGTTGGGCCACCACCCGTCAAGAATCCGCCGGCTGCGCCGCGGACACCTTAACGCGGACGGGTGTGTGAATTTCCACGCTCATCGCGTAAGCGCCGATCATAGCAGGACGGCTGGGGGCGTCACAAGCCAGACGAGCAGGGGAGGGTGCAGACAATACCATCCCTCCGCGTCCGTGACTGCCGGATGCGGAGTGATGTGCAAATGGCATCCACATGTGTTCGTGCGGGCAGACACTGCGTCTCGGCATCGGGCGTGATCCTTAAGGAAACGCCTCTGACTGCCGTTATGAAACATGTTTGGTAACGTGCAGCCCGTGCCTCGTTTCATGGTCACCGATCGGACCGCCCTCATGACCCAAACCCTTGATACGGCCGGGCAGAGTTTTCAGGCCCAGGCAGCACCCCCATCTGGCGGGTCGGACGCCCCGGCAGCGGCGCCCAACTCGACCGGGTCGGCCGAGATGCTGACCGATCTGGGACGCGGTGGCCCCACCGCCGCACATGATCTGCAACCGCCCAAGTCCAACCGCCGGGCACAGGCACGTTACATCGCTCGCTGGCGCGCCGCCATCATCGGCGAAGGGGTCAAATACATGGGCCGGACCGAGAACGTCTCCCTGTCCGGTGCCGCCGTCCTCTGTGACGCCAACGTGCGGCCGGGTCAGGAATTGAAACTGTACCTGGAGGTGCCATTGAACCAGGGCACCCAGACTGCGGTCTTCGAGGCCACCAGCGTGGTGATGCACAGCACGCTCACCAACCAGGGTTTTCGCCTCGGCGTCGCCTTCCGTTTCTTCCAGGGCGATTCCCTATCCATCCTGCGCAAGGCCCTCGGCTCAGGTAGCTACCGGGAACTAATCGACCCGCAATACTCCTGAGCCGTGAGGAGCATGGACCAGAGGGAAGGATGGGGGGTTGCACCAGGTACGGTCGAGGCAAGCCTGATCATCGTAGACCAACCTCGCAGCCGCGATCCTGCGCGGCCGGCAGTTGCCCACTGCCAATGAAAAATCGCTATGTAGAAGTACGTGAACCTGCAGGTGGAGAAACGACGTTGGATCGGGCCGCCCACGCACGTCTCCGCGCAGCGAAACCGGCGGTTAACGGAGCCATGTCCCATGTCAGGTCCCGGATGATTACGAGGTTGCTTGACGAACAGATCAGGTTTTTCAGCGTACCACTGTTTCATGGCCGCCACGGGACATTAGTGACCGAGAGCTTTCTGGGGTGGATGATGGTTATAGAGCCAGACATAGCGGAGCAGCGTGGTCTCCAGGTACTGGGCGCTAACATAGCGCCAGGTGGCCAGCACTTCCGATGATCGTCCTGGATGTGACACTTAGCGAGCGATGCGGCTATACCGTCAGCTTCGATCAAGACCTGATCGGCGCGTGGCAGCTCGTGCGCTGCCGGTATGGCAAGGACGGACGGCGCGGCGGCATGCTGCGTGAGGTCAGCGCCGGCGAAGCCGCGCCGGAATACGGCGCATCGACGCACGCCAGCGCCAGCGCGGTTACGCGGTTATCGTCTGCACGAAGTGGCATGAGCCGTTAACTGTGCTAATGTACGTAATACATACACTGTGTCAGGGAAATGGATATGCACCGGAAAATGACGATTACCCTCGATGAGGAGGTCTACGAAGGACTCTGCCGCAGGATCGGAAAGCGTAAAATGAGCCAGTTCATCGAGGATCTGTTGCGCCCGCATGTTCTGGATACCTCCCTTGATGAGGGTTACCGGGAAATGGCTGCCGACGACACCCGCGAGGCCGAAGCGATGGAGTGGTGCAGCGCTCTTGGCGCGGATATGGCGCATGAGACGCGGTGAGGTATGGTGGGTCGAGTTCGAGCCAGCCGTCGGTAGCGAGATCCGCAAGACGCGCCCAGCGGTCATCGTGAGCAACGACGCAGCCAACCGCAACCTGGCGCGGGTCGTGGTGGTACCGCTGACAAGCAGCACCGGAAAGGTCTACCCTGGTGAGGCGGTCGTGACCGTCGCCGGGCAGAACAGCAAGGCGATGGCCGACCAGATCATGGCGGCCGACAAGTCGCGGCTCAAAGGCCAGGTCGGAATGCTTTCAAGGGCTGATATGCTGGCCGTCGAGGATGCGATCAAGGTTCATCTGGCGTTACCAAGGTAGCACTGCGGCCCGGAATCCAGGGATCGAGAGGGATCGAAGAAGCGAAATCAAGGGAGAACCGAAATGAAAAAGACCATCGGGGTCTGCGCGACGGCGGTGCTGTGCGCCGCTTCCAGCAGCGCATGAGCATTCGGGATCAACGACATCCTGATACCGGCCTTCAAACTCGGTGTAAAGGCGTTGGGCAATACGGCTTCCAACTTCGCCACATCGGCCTACGAGGCGGCCACAGGCAAAAAGTCCCAGGATGAGGTCCTGGCAGAGAAAAAGGCCTTCCTCGAGGACGCCTATGACCGGCTGGACAAGAACTGCCCACAGATCGATCGGAAACGGCTCGGTCCGGCCAAGGCGGTCATGACCGACGTGTATGAGTTCACCTTCGCCGATGAGCTCGCAACCGCACACCACTATAAGCGAAAGCCCCTGCTTACCTTGGATGACGTGGGTGATGCTGTCATGTCATCACCCACTGTGCTGATGAAGACGGCTGAACTGCAGGCGAAGGCTTACAAGGCCGGGGTGGGCACGATAGGCGGGCGCACAAAATGGGAGACGGCGCGCATCCTGGGTGCGGCGGAGGGCCGGTCGGTTGCATATGTCCCGCCGTCACCGGGCCCGGGCGAGATGGCGATGACTCTCCTGGGTCAGACTCGGGACAGGCCGACGAGGGCGCGGAGAAGGCGCAAGACGCTCTGCCATCCTACTTCCGCGACACCATTCTCCAGGAGTCTTGCGTGCGCGAGCAGATCGGTCAATACCTGGAGGCGGTGCGGACGCGGGACTTGGCACGCCAGACGCAACACCAAGCGCAACCAAACGCTGACTCGACATCGGACGGCGCCCCGTCTTGGTGATCCGTTGCGCTGAAAAACAAACGCTGGGGCAGTTATGATGAGAACCCTGTAGTCCTGATTCTTTCGGCTTTATTGCTTGCGACGCACACACAGGCCGGCCTCTCCGACTGGGAGGCCGCAACGCCGCCCGACGGCGGCGACAACCCGGCAACGGAACGCACGACTGAGAAAACCCAGGAAACCCAGGAACCAACCGGTTTGATTCTGAAGGCCGAGGCCTCTGGGGCCGTGCTCGGCTTGGCCGATATCGGTCTGACCTCGCCCAAGACGGTTTACGTTCCTGGCCGCTACATGCTCAACAAGCGTGGGGCGTTCTGGATCACAAACAAGCGCGTCTTGCTTCACGACCATCCGGATATCCTCGGCTTCGTGCCCGCGAACGGTGGATATCTGATCGCAGGATACAAGACTCGATGTCTTCGAGGCCCCGAAGTCGGGTTCTACCTCGTCAACGACAAGGGCGGGGTCGTGGGCACCTTCTTTCGATTCAGGATGTAAGCCGCCTGCCACTCATCGCGCTCGAACAGCAAGGCCGCGTCCAGATCGGGGCAGGTTCGCCCCAGGCGCATGAGCCGGGCAATCCGCCAGGCCACCACCAT
>CALHRD010000136.1 GCA_938038385.1 uncultured Burkholderiales bacterium | reverse complement strand
CTGCGGCGAGTGTGCCAAGGCGGTCTCGACCCAGATCCCGGACGCCTTCAACTACGACCTGGGCAAGATCAAGGCCGCCTACCTGCCGCACAGCATGGCTTATCCCCAGCGCTACGTGATCGACCGTTCCATCATCGGCACGCCCGAGGCCGACAAGGCCAAGGCCGCCTGCAAGTACGGCGCCATCGATCTCGCGCAGCAGGAGGAGATGGTCAGCCTCAAGGCCGGCGCCATCGTCTGGGCCACCGGCTGGAAGCCCTACGACGCCGAGAAGATCACCCCTTATCGCTACGGCGAGTTCCCCAACGTGATCACCAACGTGGAGTTCGAGCGCCTGGCCGACCCGCACGGTCCCACCGGCGGGCGCATCCTGCGCCCCTCTGACGGCAAGGAGGCGAAGAACGTCGCCTTCATCCAGTGCGCCGGCTCGCGCGACGAGAACCACCTGCGCCACTGCTCGCGCTTCTGCTGCATGGGCTCGCTGAAGCAGACCCATTACGTGCAGGAGGCCTACGGCGACGCGGGCAAGTCGACGATCTACTACATCGACATCCGCGCCATCGACCGCTTCGAGGACTTCTACGCCAAGGTCAAGGCCAATCCCAACGTCAGCTTCATCAAGTCCAAGGTGGCGCGCATCTCCCAGGATAAGGACGGCAACCCGGTGTGCTGGGGGGTGAACACCGAGGGCTACAAGCGCTACTCCAACCCGCATGACCTGGTCGTCCTGGCGGTGGGCATGGAGCCCAGCGTCAAGGGCGTCGACATCCCGGTCGAGGTGATGGCCGACTCCTCCGGTTTCATCATGGCCGACCCGGCCAACGCCGGCATCTTCGGCGCCGGCTGCGCCACCAACGCGCTGGACGTGAACCGTGCCGTGCAGAGCGCCACCGCGGCCGCGCTGCGCGCGATCCAGGTCGTCAACAAGGTTGCCCGTGCGGAGGCTTGAACATGGCTGAGAAAAAACACGCTGCATACATCTGTTCCGGTTGCGGCCTGGGCGAGCGCCTGGACATCGCCGCCCTGGAGGCCGTGGCCAAGAAGGAAGGCAAGATGCAGGTCGTCAAGACCCATCCCTTCCTCTGCTCCGCCGAGGGCGTAGCCATGATCAGGGCCGACATCGACGACGAGGGCGTCACCCACGCCGCCCTCTGCGCCTGCTCGCGCCGCGCCAAGACCGAGGCCTTCAATTTCCCGACCACCGCCATCTCGCGCGGCAACCTGCGCGAAGGCGTGATCTGGGTGCGGCCCGACACCGAGGAGGCGCGCGAGACCACCCAGGAAATGGCCGAGGACTACGTGCGCATGGCCTGCGCCGAGGTCAAGGCCATGACCCAGCCCGCCGGCAACCCCAATACCGGTACGAACAAGACCCTGCTGGTGGTCGGCGGCGGCATGTCCGGTATGACCTCCGCCCTGGAGGCTTCCAAGGCCGGCTACAAGGTGGTGCTGGTGGAGAAGACCGGCGCGCTCGGCGGCTGGGCGGCGAAGCTCTACAAGCGCACACCCACCCGCGAGCCGTTCAAGGCCCCCGAGGACAACGGCGTGGCGGATCTCGTGGCGCAGATCGAGGCGGACGCCAACATCAAGGTGTATCTGAACTCCACCATCGCCAAGACCGCCGGCGCCCCCGGCCGCTTCAAGGTCGATATCGCCATGGAGAGCGGCCCGACGGTGACCGAGGACATCGGCGCCATCGTGCAGGCCACCGGCTTCAACCTGTATGACGCCAACAGGCTGCCGCACCTGGGCTATGGCAAGACGCCGCACGTGGTCGATCAGGCCGGCCTGGAGGCCTTGGCGAAGGCCGCCAACGGCGGCGTCATCAAGCGCGCCGACGGCAAGGAGGTGAAGTCGGTCGTGTTCGTGCAGTGTGCCGGTCAGCGCGACCCGAGCGGCGAACACCTGCCCTATTGTTCCGGCTACTGCTGCAACACCAGCATCAAGCAGGCGATGTACTTCAAGGACGCCAACCCGGACGTGGACACCGTGGTGCTGTTCACCGATCTCAGGACCCCCGGCAACGGCGAGGACTTCTACCGCTCGGCGCAGAACAAGGGCGTGATCTTCTCCAAGGGCGTGGTGTCCGAGGTGGTGCCGAACGGCGACGCCTGCACGGTCAGGTTCCACGACCTGATCCTGGACGACAAGGATGCCCGCATCGAGGCCGACCTGGTGGTGCTGGCCACTGGCGTGGTGCCCAATTCCGGCGTGAACATCGATGCGGTGGCGGCGCCCGCCGCGGAGGCGGCCGGATCGGAGGAGGGCGCCGAGGCGCCCGCCCCGGTGGTGGAGGAGAAGCCCATCTCCATCCTCAACCTCACCTACCGCCAGGGGCCGGACATCCCGCAGTTCAAATGGGGCTTCACCGACAGCCATTTCATCTGTTTTCCTTACGAGACCCGCCGCACGGCCATCTACACCGCCGGGCCGGTGCGCCGTCCGATGGACATCGCCCAGGCCCAGGAGGACGCCACCGGTGCGGCCATGAAGGCGATCCAGGCGATGGAGAACGCAGGACTCGGCAAGGCGGCGCATCCCCGTGCCGGCGACCTCAGCTTCCCGACTGCGCGTCTGGAGGGCTGCACCCAGTGCAAGCGCTGCACGGTCGAGTGTCCGTTCGGCGCCATCGACGAGGACGAGAAGCGCTTCCCGCTGTTCAACGAGAGCCGCTGCCGGCGCTGCGGCACCTGCATGGGCGCCTGCCCGGTGCGGGTGATCTCCTTCGAGAACTACTCGGTGAACACCGTCGGCGCGCAGATCAAGGCGGTGAACATCCCGGACGAGTTCTCCGAGAAGCCGCGCATCCTGATCCTGGCCTGCGAGAACGACGCCTACCCGGCGCTGGACATGGCGGCCATGAACCGCAACGAATACAGCGCCTTCGTGCGCGCCATTCCCGTGCGCTGCCTGGGTTCGGTCAACACCATCTGGATTACGGATGCACTCAACTCCGGCTACGACGGCGTCATGCTCATGGGCTGCAAGCACGGCGAGGAGTATCAGTGCCACTTCGTCAAGGGCTCCGAGCTCGGCCGCTACCGTCTGTCGAAGGTGGGCGACACCCTGAAGAACATGAACCTGGAGACCGAGCGGGTATTCGACCTGGAGGTGGCCATCACCGACATCGACACCCTGCCGCGCAAGATCAACGATTACGCGGCCAAGATCCAGGAAATCGGCATGTCCCCCTTCAAGGGCTTCTGAGCGAGGAGGCGAGTAGCATGAGCAACGCGAACGAACAGATGGCCGCCCGGTACAAGAACAACTTCCTCAAGGAGATCGAGGAACAGGCCGAGATGGGCGAGTGGGTGAAGATGTGCATGCAGTGCGGGGTGTGTTCCGGCTCCTGCCCGACCAACTTCCACCCTGGCTGGGACCACCCGCCGCAGGAGATCTTCATGATGATCCGGGCGGGCAAGCGCGAGGAGGTGCTCACCTCCAACTCGATGTGGATGTGCACTTCCTGCTACAACTGCTACGTGCGCTGCCCGAGGAAGCTGCCCATCACCCACATCATGCACGGCATCGCCGAGTACGCCTACCGCTTGGGCCTCGCCCCCAAGATGCAGCCCACCCTGCACCTGTCGCAGACCTTCTGGAACAACTGCACCAAGACCGGCCGGGTCAACGAGGTCAAGCTCACCCAGTCGCTCTACTTCAAGGACGGCTTCATGGCCGGCATCAAGAAGGGGCTGGAGATGAAGGACGTGGCCCTGGGCCTGGTCAAGGCCAAACGCCTCAACATCTTCGAGGCCCTGGGCGGCGGCCACAAGTGCAAGGACATCAAGGGCATCCAGGCCATGCTCGCCAAGGCCAAGGAACTGGAAGCCAAGCGCAAGGCTGCCAAGGCCGTGGCGTAAGGAGATCGAGAACATGGCACGCAAGGAATACGCTTTCTACCCCGGCTGCTCCTCCCAGAAAGGGGCGTCTGCCTCCAACTACCTGACCTCGGTCGAGTCCATGTGCAAGACGCTGGACATCAAGATCACCGAGATCCCCGACTGGAACTGCTGCGGCGCCTCCATCAGCTACGCCGAGTCGGGCGAGCTGCCGCGCCACGTGATGAACGCGCGCAATTTCGCCCTGGCCGAGTCCAATCTCCCCGGCCAGGACATCGTCGCCACCTGCGCCGCCTGCTGGCTGGGCGCGAGGGAGTCCAAGGAGCGCCTAGAGCACAACTCGGCGCTCATGGCGGACACCCAGGAGGCGCTCAAGGAGGCGGGACTCTCGATCAAGGCCATCCCCGAGATCAAGCACATGGTCGAGGTGCTGATTGAAGACCTCGGCTACGACGAGCTGAAGAAACCGGTAAAGAAACCGCTCGACGGCATGAAGTTCGCCGGTTACGTCGGATGCCAGACCAACCGGCCGTTCGGCATCCACGGCGAATCGTTCGAGAACCCGGTGTATCTGGACAAGCTCATCGAGACGGTGGGCGGCGAGGCCGTGCCCTACGACCAGAAGGTCACCTGCTGCGGCGGCGCGCTCGCCTTCTCCGAGCCGGACAAGGCCCAGGCGCAGATCAAGGACATCATCGAGAGCGCCTACGACAATGGCGCCGAAATGCTGGTCACGCCCTGTCCGCTGTGCCAGGCCAACACCGAGGTCTACCAGGGCCAGATCAACAAGAAGTACGGCACCAAATTCAACATGCCGGTGCTCTACTACTCGCAGCTGATGGTCCTTGCCTACGGCGGCACGGCGAAGGAGGCGGGTCTCGACGGCAACGTGATCCGGGCGAGGAAGCTCGAGGCGTTCGCAGCGAAATAGGGCCGGTCCGCAAGAAACAGCAAGCAGGGGCCTGGCCCGGATATATCACCGCCCAGCGATACGAGGTCGATTCTGAGGCGAGCTAGGGAAACGCTGAATAAATTGCTGCGCAAGGCGTACGGAGCTCAGGATGCGAGACATATCGAATACCTGAATCCGTGTCGATCTCGACCAACCATGTGTAGTCGGACTTGAGTCCGACGGGTTGGGTGTCGGGCTGAAGCCCGACCTACAAACGCCGATTGTTGCGCCGCTTGGCGCGCCTGCGTGGTTGGGGGGCGTCGGTATAAATGTCTCTCTCCACGATCCGGGTAAATTCGTCCATGCCGATCACCTCGTCGAAACTGCGCATCTCGGCAACAATGTCGTCAATGGCCTGGCGTTGACGGGCGGGGTCGGCGAGGGCCTGCGTTCGCGCCCTGAGCACCTCAAGCTGATCGCGTGCCGTTTGCAGGCGATCGTCGAACAGGCGGTCTTCGCCATCTACGGTGGCGATGATGCCGGGAGAAGTGTCGAGCAGGTCGGCGATCTGGTCGATGATCTGTTGCTTCTCCGCCTCCAGGGCGCGTACCTGCTCGCGCAGGGCATGGTTGAAGCGCTGGATGCGGGCCTCGGGCAGTTCCGCCAGCTGATCGGCATCGAGCTGTTCGCATTCGAGCTGCAGCGTCAGCAGCGTCAAGAGGTCGTTTTTGGCATAGGCGTCGTTGGCGCGCTGCATCAGTTCGGTCTTGCGTTGCCGTGCGGCTTCGTCGGTCTCGCGGTCGGGGTGGAGGTGGCTGGCCAGTTTGCGAAAGGTCTCGCGCACGGCCTGGTCGGCCTCCTGCTTGATCTCGACGGCCCGTTGCGCCTTGCGCGACGGTTTGCGCGCGGATCGCGTCCGTTCATGCTCGTCCAGTCGGGCCTGGGCATGCGCCAGTATGTCCTCCAGATCGCCGTCTGCGAAGCCTTCCAGCGCCTCCTCCCCGAACATGTCGCCGAGCAGGCCGCGCGCCAACTCCCGTTCGAGTTCGGCGCTCTCGGCGTGCGTGAGGACGCTATGGCGGTCGTGGATGGCGACGAGCTCGGGGTCCTGGGTTTCCTTGAGCAGGGGTTCGAGCAGCCAGAGCAGGTACTCGGCGAGCGTGTCCCGGCGTTTGCGCGTGAGGTGTTTCGTCTTGCCCGGTCGGCTGAGCAGGGCGTCGATCTGCTTGACCTGTTCGATCTGGGCCTGCTGCATGGCCTCGATCACTGGCAGAAGTTCGCTCAGGCCGCGTTGGCGCACACCGTTCAGGCGCATCTGCCACTGTGCGACCTCCTCGCGCAGGCGGTGCACTTGGTCGGTGAGGCGATTGAAGCTGCGCTGGTCGGGGTCGAGGTGTTTGCTGGAGCTGGGTATCTTGACCAAACCTTTGGTGTCTTCGGGCAGCGGCAGGTCATTGAACAAGTGTCCAGTGTGTGCGCTCATGCGGGTGTGCTCCGGCAGTGGGGTAAGGACGGACGGAAGGGGACGGCGGTGGGCATGCGCCCAATTGAGAATACGCATGGACGCCCTTGCAATGTGGGCGGGTGGTTGCGCCATCGGGCGATCGTCTGCGAGCCTGTCATCTCGGCAGCCAGGGTGAGGTCGCACCCGAGCGCAAGCCAGGTGTCATCGCAACAGGTCTGCAGGATGGCCTCGAACATGTTCTGGCTGCGATAGGGGGTCTCGATGAAGATCTGGGTCTCGTCGTTGGTCTCGGCGCGCTGCTCCAGTGCCTGCAGTGTCTGCCTGCGCGCCGCGGGCTTTACCGGCAGATAGCCGTGGAAGGCGAAGCGCTGGCCGGTGAGCCCCGAGCCCATGAGGGCGAGCAGGATGGCCGAGGGTCCTACCAGGGGGCGCACGCAGATGCCGTGCTCATGCGCCAGGCGCACGAGCTGTGCGCCGGGGTCGGCGATGCCGGGACAGCCAGCTTCGGACATAAGGCCGACGTCATGACCTTCGATCAGGGGCCTGAGCAGTTCGGGCAGCCGTCCGGCCGGGGTGTGTGCGTTGAGTTCGAGGATTTGCAGCGCCTGCAGCGGCAGCTGTGTGCCGAGTCGTTTGAGAATGGCGCGTGCGGTTTTGGCGCGTTCGACGATGAAGACTTCCAAGCTGGCGGCGATGCGCCGCGTCTCTGCGGGCAGCACCTGTTCCAGTGGGGTGTCGCCCAGGGGCGTGGGTATGAGATAGAGCGTCCTCGTTGGCCCCTGCACGCTTCACCCCTCACCGCTTCCATGGGTGAGCACGTCCAAACCCTCGTTGGCCAGCATTTCGGTGAGCTTGATCAGCGGCAGTCCGACCAAGGCGTTGGGGTCTTCGGTCTCGTAGCGGGCGATCAGGGCAATGCCTAGCGATTCGCTCTTGGCGCTGCCACAACAGTCGTAGGGCCGGTCCTTGCGCAGATAGGCCTCGATCTGTGCGTCGCTGTATGCCCGCATGATCAGGCGCACCGGCACGACGGCGGTTTGTACGCGGCCGGTGCCTGCGTTGAGCAGGGTGAGTGCGGTGTGGAATTCCAGCGTCTTGCCGCGCATGCGCCTTAGCTGCTCGACGGCCTTGTCATGGTCGCCCGGTTTGCCGAGTTGTTCACCGTCCAGCAGGGCGACCTGGTCGGAACCAATGATCAGGGCATCGGCATGGCGTCGTGCCACTGCCTGCGCCTTGAGTAATGACAAACGGCGTGCCGTGTCGTCGGGCAGCTCACCGGGCAGAGGGGTTTCGTCGACCTCGGGGGCCTCGACCTCGAAGGGGATTCCGAGCCGCATCAGCAGTTCGCGGCGATAGGCAGAGGTAGAGGCGAGGACGAGTTTCATGGTGATGGGGAGGGGGACTTCGTCACTCGGGTTGAATCTCCAGCAACACCTGGTCCGGTGTCACGGCATCGCCCTTGGCGACATGGATGGCCAGCACGGTTCCGGATACCGGCGACTGGATTTCGTTCTCCATCTTCATGGCCTCGATCACCAGCACCGCGTCACCGGCCTTGACCTGGTCGCCCACCTTCACCTTGACCTCGACGATGGTGCCGGGCATGGCGGTGGTGACATGTCCGGCATGGGAGGGCTTCGGGCGTTGTCTGGCTGTCCCGCCGCTCGCGCCCGTCCCGCCGGCTTTTCGGGCAGTGCCGACGCCCGGGGTGACCTCGATCTCGTTCAGGGTCTCGACCAGGACCTCTTCCGCGATGCCGTCGACATGGACATAGAAGGGGCGCTCGGTTTCCTCGCCGCGACCGGTGCCGGAGACGCGGATGTGGTAGGTCTCGCCATGCAGGGTGATCTTGAACTCATTGGGGGCATACTGGGCGCCACGTTCTGCGGCGAGTCTCGCCTCGGGCGGCAGCAGGGGCTCCGGCGTGAGGCTGCCGGCAGCGCGCTCCTGCAGGAAGGTGCGGCCAAGGTCCGGAAACATGGCATAGGTCAGCACGTCCTCGTCAGATTTGGCCAGTTCCTCCACCTCCCCACGCAGCTTGTCCAGTTCATCCGGGATGAGGTCTGCCGGTCGGCAGGTGATCACGTCCAGGTCGCCCACCGCCAGCTTGCGCACCTCCTCGTTCACCTTGCCGGGCGCGCGCCCATATCGGCCCAGCAGGTAGTTCTTCACCTCATTGGTGACGGATTTGTAGCGACCGCCTGTGAGCACGTTGAGCACCGCCTGGGTGCCCACGATCTGGGAGGTGGGTGTGACCAGGGGCGGGTAGCCGAGGTCCTCGCGCACTCGCGGAATCTCGGCGAGTACCTCATCCATGCGGTTGAGCGCCCCCTGTTCCTTGAGCTGGTTCGACAGGTTTGAGAGCATGCCGCCGGGTACCTGGGCAGTCAGGATGCGGGTGTCGACGCCGGTGAACTCGGCTTCGAACTGCCAGTACTTCTTGCGCACCTCGCGGAAATAGGCGGCAATCTCCTGCAGCAATGGCAGGGAGAGGCCGGTGTCATACTCGGTGCCCTGGAGCGCTGCCACCAGGCTTTCGGTAGTGGCGTGACTCGCCCCTTCGGAGAAAGCGGAGTTGCAGCAGTCGATGATGTCCACACCGGCCTCCACCGCCTTCAGATGCACCATGGCGGAAAGGCCGGCCGTGGCGTGGCTGTGCGTGTTGACCGGCAGGCCCGTGGCCGTCTTGATGCCTTTGACCAGATCGTAGGCGACATAGGGGGTGAGCAGGCCGGCCATGTCCTTGATGGCGATGGAGTCCACGCCCATGTCGGCGAGCTCTCTGGCCATGTCGACGAAATAGGCGACGTCGTGCACCGGGCTGATCGTGTAGCAGACCGTGCCCTGGGCATGCTTGCCGCTCTTCTTGACCGCATCCAGGGCGACACGCAGGTTGCGCGTATCGTTCATCGCGTCGAACACGCGGAACACGTCAACGCCGTTGTCGGCGGCCTTGCGCACGAATTCCCGCACCACGTCGTCGGCGTAGTGGCGGTAACCGAGCAAGTTCTGGCCGCGCAGCAGCATGTTGATGCGTGTGTTGGGCAGGGCTCGGCGCAGCTTGCGCAGCCGCTCCCAGGGGTCTTCCTTCAGGAAGCGCACGCAGGCGTCGAATGTGGCGCCTCCCCATGCCTCCAGTGACCAGAAACCCACCTGATCCAGTTTGCCGCAGATGGGCAGCATGTCCTCGGTGCGCATGCGCGTGGCGATGAGCGACTGGTGGCCATCGCGCAGAACGAGATCGGTGATGTGTACTTTCGCCATGATTCTCTCGAGGGTCAAATGCCGAAATGCGCGGCGAGCGCGGCCGAGATGGCCGCCGCCGTGTGTTCGGGGGGGCGGCGCACGGCGTAATCGAGCAGTTCCGGATGCGCATCGACGAAGCCCGTGTTGAAGCGGCCGCTGCGAAATTCGGGGCTGGACAGTATCTCGCGGTAGTAGGGGACCGTGGTCTTCACGCCATAGATCACCATGTCATCCAGGGTGCGCCTGCCGCGCTGGATGAGCCCCTCCCAAGTCAGGTTCCAGACGATCAGCTTGGCAACCATGGAGTCGTAGTAGGGCGGGATGACATAGCCCGAGTACATCGCTGCGTCGACGCGCACGCCTGGGCCGCCGGGCGCGTAATAGCGGGTAATGCGCCCGAAGCTGGGCAGGAAGCTGTTCTTGGGGTCCTCCGCATTGATGCGAAATTCCATGGCATAGCCGCTGTGTCGGATGTCCTCCTGCCTGTACTGCAGGGGCAGGCCGTCGGCGATGCGGATCTGTTCCTGGACGATGTCGATGCCGGTGATCTGCTCCGTGATGCAGTGCTCCACCTGCAAGCGCGTGTTCATTTCCATGAAGTAGAACTGGTTGTCCTGATCCAACAGGAATTCCACCGTGCCGGCATTGACGTATTTCACCGCCTTGGCCGCACGCACGGCGAGTTTGCCGATGTATTCTCTCTGCGCCTCGGTCAGCTGTGGCGAGGGGGCGATTTCGATCAGCTTCTGATTACGTCGCTGGATGGAGCAGTCGCGCTCGAACAGGTGGATACAGTTGCCCTGACTGTCACCGAGGACCTGGACCTCGATATGCTTGGGATTGACCACGCACTTTTCCAGGAAGACCTCGGGCTTGCCGAAGGCCTTGCCGGCTTCGGAGACGACCCGCTCGTAGTTCCTGAGCAGATCCGCCTCTGAATCGCAGCGGCGGATACCGCGGCCGCCGCCGCCATTGGTTGCCTTGAGCATGACAGGGTAGCCGATCTTGCCGGCCAGGGCGCGCGCCTCCTCGACGTTCTCCAGGTTGTGGTCGGAGCCCGGCACAACCGGGATGCCCGCCTTGATCATGGCCTGACGGGCCTGGATCTTGTCGCCCATCTGGCGGATGACCTGGGGCGAGGGGCCGATGAACTTCACCCCGCGCCGGCCGCACACCTCGGCCAGAACCGGATTCTCGGACAGGAAGCCGTAACCCGGATGCAGCGCATCGCAGCCCGAAGCGACAGCCAGATTGACGATGTTGTGGGCGTTCAGATACCCCAGCACCGGATCGGAGCCGATGTTGTAAGCTTCATCGGCCTTTTTCACGTGCAGGGCATTGCGGTCGGCATCGGTGTAGATGGCCACAGACTTGATGCCGAGCTCCTTGCATGCGCGTACGATGCGCACGGCGATTTCACCGCGGTTGGCTACGAGAATTTTCCTGATCATTAGGTTAACCGGGGCGGGATTGGGTATGCCATGGACAGGTCGTCACTATCGGGTGTGTGAGCGGCAGCAACCCGATACCAAATCACGTCTATCCTATCATCTGATGGATGTCGGGTCTTTTTTGACAGGACGGTTTCCAAACAATATCATTAAGAGCTTATGTCTGCACGGCTGAAGATCGACAGTCTGCACTTTGCCGAGACCGCGGGGCGGATGTCGGGTGAGTGCAGCCTGCAGGAATTGAGCCGATTGCATGACCTGTTGACAAGCCGTGAAGGTACCCTGCATTGGTCGCTGGAGGGGGGGCGTGATGCCGGTCGCCCGGTGTTGCGGTTGGGCGTACAAGGCCGTCTGAAGCTCGTCTGTCAGCGTTGCCTGGCACCTTGCGTACATCCGCTCACGGTCGAGGCGATCCTGCCCATCGCCCGCAACGAGGAGGAACTCGCGCTCTGGGAGAGTGAGGACCCTCTGCTGGACGGACTGGTGGCGGAGCCGCATTTGGATGTTCGCGACCTGATCGAGGACGAGGTGTTGTTGAGCCTGCCCGCGATCCCCAGGCATCCGATCGGCGAATGCGGACAGGCGGACGATTGAGATTGCGATTTGATACTGGAGAAGCGAAATGGCCGTACAACAGAACAAAAAGTCCCCTTCCAAGCGGGGCATGCACCGTTCCCACGACGCCCTGGGCAACCCGCCCACTGCCGTCGAGCCCACGACGGGGGAACTGCACCTGCGTCACCACATCAGCCCGAGTGGTTACTACCGGGGCCGCAAGGTCATCACCCCCAAGGGCGAAGAGGCCTGAACGCCTCATCACACCCAGGCGCACGGCCGCGTCACTCAAGGTTGTCTCCTTGACGGAAAGGCAAGGCCTCCCGCCTGACCTGAGGGACACATGCGCGAAGTGACCATCGCCATCGACGCCATGGGTGGTGACCATGGTCCCCATGTCACCGTCAGGGCCGCATTGAATCTGATCGACGCGAGCGACTCTACGAACGTCGTCCTCGTCGGCCTGAAGGACGTCATCGAGGCGGAGTTGAAGGTGCACAGGGCCGCGACAGGCACGCGGCTGCGTATCCATCACGCCAGCGAGGTGGTCAAGATGGACGACCCGCCCGCGCAGGCCCTGCGTTACAAGAAGGACTCCTCGATGCGGGTGATGGCCGATCTGGTCAAGCGCGGTGAGGCGGATGCGGGAGTCTCCGCGGGCAATACGGGGGCGCTGATGGCCGTGTCCAGATTCGTCCTGAAGACCCTGCCGGGCATAGACCGTCCGGCCATCGCCACAACCCTGCCATCACACACCGGACGAACCTACATGCTGGACCTCGGCGCGAACGTCGACTGTACGGCTGACCACCTGCTGCAGTTCGGCATCATGGGTGCCGCACTCGCCTCCGCCATCGAGCAACGGGATCGGCCGCGCGTGGGCCTGCTCAATGTGGGAGAGGAGGACATCAAGGGCAATGAGGTCGTGAAGCGGGCAGCCGAACTGCTCAAGGCGAGCGGCCTTAATTTCCTCGGCAACGTCGAAGGCGACGACATCTACAATGGCTCGGTGGATGTCGTGGTCTGCGACGGCTTTGTCGGCAATGTCGCCCTCAAGTCGTCCGAAGGCGTGGCCAGGCTCATCGCCGAGGAGTTGCGCAGGGAGTTCAAGCGCAACCTCCTGACCCGCATGGCGGGTCTGATCGCCCTGCCGGTGATCCGTGCGTTCAAGCGCAAGATGGATCCGCGTCGATACAACGGCGCCAGCCTGCTGGGCCTGAACGGCGTGATCATCAAGAGTCACGGTTCCGCCGACGCGTTTGCCTTCGAACAGGCCCTCATCCGCGGCGTTGAAGAGGTCAGGGGCGGCTTGCTCAGACGCATAGCCGAGCAGGTGGGTGCGTATCAGACCCATCATGCACTGACCGCCCCGGTCATGGCCGAGGCCGCAGCATGAACGACAATAGCGGCGGCTCGGAGCAGCCGACCGAAACTCGACGCGAGGCTGCCAAGCCCCTGTCGGTACAGCCTGCGGATCACCCCGCCAGCCGTTCGAGGATCATAGGCACCGGCAGTTACCTCCCGGCCCGCATCACCACCAATGCCGATCTGGAAAGGCTGGTGGACACCACGGATGCATGGATAGTCGAGCGTACCGGCATCCGTCAACGCCACCACGTCTCGGAGGGAGAGCTGACCAGTGATCTGGCCATGAGGGCGGCCGAACGGGCCATCGAGGCCGCCGGCATCGACACGGGCGACATCGACCTGATCCTCGTGGCCACCACCACACCCGACCGGGTCTTTCCCAGCACAGCCTGCATCCTGCAGGCCAAGCTGGGCATCGCCAACGCCTGCCCCGCCTTCGACGTGCAGGCCGTGTGCAGCGGTTTCGTCTATGCCCTGGCAACAGCCGACAACTTCATACGCACGGGACAGGCCAGGACCGTTCTGGTGGTCGGCGCAGAGACACTGTCGCGCATCACCGACTGGACGGATCGCAGCAACTGCATCCTCTGGGGGGATGGTGCGGGTGCCGTCGTGCTCCAAGCAGGTACCGAACCCGGCATCATCACCACCCATCTGCATGCCGATGGCCGTTACCAGGATCTGCTGTTCGTCGACGGCGGCGTATCCCTGAAGAAAGAGGGGGAGTGCTATATGCGCATGTCGGGCAACGCAGTGTTCAAGATGGCGGTCAATACGCTCGACGCCATCGTCGACGAGACCCTGGAGGCCAATGGCCTTGCCAAGGACGACATCGACTGGCTGGTCCCTCACCAGGCCAATATCCGCATCATCCAGGCCACTGCCCGGAAGCTGGGCATGGGCATGGAGCGGGTGGTGGTCACCGTCGACCGCCATGGCAATACCTCGGCGGCCTCGATCCCCCTGGCTCTGGATGCCGCCGTGCGGGACGGACGCATCAGACGCGGTGAACTGGTGCTCATGGAGGCCTTCGGCGGTGGTTTCACCTGGGGTTCGGTTCTGATGCGGTTCTGACCCCTGACTACCGACCTTTTCTAAAGTAAAATATTAAATATAATTTTTAATGGAATGATTAAGCTTGCATTTATATTTCCAGGCCAAGGCTCGCAGGCCGTTGGCATGATGGACGCATACGGCGATCAACCCATCATGCGGGCAACCTTCGCTGAGGCGTCCGAGGTGCTGCGCCGCGATCTCTGGCGTATGGTCAGTGAGGGGCCCGCCGAGGAACTCAATCTCACCGTGAACACGCAGCCTGTCATGCTCGCAGCGGGTGTGGCCTGCTACAGGCTATGGCGCGACATGGGCGGGAAACAGCCTGAGTTCATGGCTGGCCACAGTCTGGGTGAATACACTGCCCTGACATGCGCTGGCGCCCTGGACTTCGCGGATGCAGTCAGGCTGGTGCGGCTGCGGGCTGAAGCCATGCAGTCCGCAGTCCCGGAGGGCCAGGGTGGCATGGCCGCCATCCTGGGCATGGACGATGAGGCCGTGCGTACCCTCTGTGCAGAGGCCGCCGGTGATGAGGTGCTGGCCGCGGTGAATTACAATTCCCCCGGCCAGGTGGTGATCGCGGGACACAGGTCTGCCGTGGAACGGGCCATGACGCTGGCCAAGGAGCGGGGTGCCAAGCGGGCCCTGCCCCTGCCGGTGTCCGTACCTTCCCACTGCATCCTCATGCAGCCGGCTGCCGACCAACTGAAGCTGGCCCTCGCATCGATCACCATCCGGCCGCCGGCGGTCAGGGTGATACACAATGCGGACGTAGCGGAACACGGCGAGGCGGAAGCGATCCGTGATGCGCTGGTGAGACAGCTCTACCAGCCCGTGCGTTGGGTCGAGACGATTCGGTTCATGCGGGCGGCTGGTGTCGACCTGTTCGCCGAGTGTGGGCCGGGCAAGGTCCTGACGGGTCTGAACAAGCGCATCGTGGGAGAGGTTCCCGCCCTTGGCCTGACGGACGCAACCAGCATGGTGCAGGCCTTGCAACAGACCGGGAACTGAGGAGCGGGCATGGAAGACAGGGTTGCATTGGTTACCGGCGCCAGTCGAGGGATCGGCCGCGCCATCCTGCATGAACTCGCTCGTCGGGGTGCCATGGTCATCGGTACGGCCACCAGCGAGCGGGGCGGGGCGGACATCGCAGACGGCCTGGCCGCGGCAGGCCTCAAGGGCGAGGGGGTGATGCTGGACGTCACCGATGCCGCCCAACTGGAGGCGGTCGTCGAGGGACTGGTCGCTCGCCATGGGCGTATCGATATCCTGGTCAACAACGCGGGTATCACGCGCGACAACCTGCTCATGCGCATGAAGGACGCGGAATGGTCTGACATCATCGAGACCAATCTCAGCTCCGTCTTTCGCCTGAGCCGGGCCGTGCTCAGGCCCATGATGAAGGCGCGCTTCGGCCGCATCATCAGCATCGCATCGGTGGTCGGGGTCTCCGGCAATGCAGGCCAGACCAACTATGCCGCCGCCAAGGCCGGGATGATTGGTTTCTCCAAGTCCCTGGCCCAGGAGGTCGGCAGCCGGAACATCACCGTCAATTGTGTGGCACCGGGTTTCATCGACACCGACATGACACGCGCGCTACCCGAAGCGCAGCGCCAGAAACTGTTGGAGCGCATCCCCCTGGGCAGACTGGGCACACCCGAGGACATCGCCCATGCCGTGGCCTTTCTCGCCTCGGATGCGGCCGGCTACATCACCGGCGCCACCTTGCATGTAAACGGCGGCATGTACATGGACTGATTGGTCCATAGGGGGGATTTTGCTAGAATCCACCCGTTTTCAAGGCTTCGGTTGGATACGACGGCCTAACCGGCGGCCACTTCAACCGGACTTTCATCCACCCTTAAGGGAGCAAGAGCAGATGAGCGATATCGAACAGCGTGTCAAGAAGATCGTTGCCGAGCAGTTGGGCGTCAATGAGGCGGACATCAAGCTGGAGTCCTCCTTCGTCGACGATCTCGGTGCCGATTCCCTCGACACGGTGGAGCTGGTGATGGCCCTGGAGGAGGAGTTCGAGTGCGAAATTCCCGACGAAGAGGCCGAGAAGATCACCACCGTGCAACAGGCCGTCGATTACATCAACGCCCATCAGAGCAGCTGAGCCGCTGTTTTGCCGACGGGAGTTTCTGTCTTGTCCAAGCGCAGAGTGGTCGTCACCGGTCTGGGGGTCATCTCCCCGATCGGTAACACGGTGGATGCCGCGTGGGCCAGCCTCATGGCGGGCAAGAGCGGCATCGTTCGCATCAGCCGTTTCGATGCCTCCGCCTTCGCCACCCAGATCGCCGGTGAGGTGAAGGGCTTCGACGTGTCCGAATACCTCTCCGCCAAGGAGGCGCGCCGCATGGATGTCTTCATCCACTACGGCCTGGCGGCGGGTATCGATGCCTTCAGGGACTCCGGCATCGAGGTGAACGACGCCAACCGGGAGCGCATCGGTGTCAACATCGGCTCAGGCATCGGTGGCCTGCCCATGATCGAAGAGACCCACAAGACATTTCTCGCCGAGGGGCCGCGCAAGATCTCACCGTTTTTCATCCCATCCTCGATCATCAACATGATCGCCGGCCACCTGTCCATCCACTTCGGCCTGCAGGGGCCGAACCTGGCCCTGGTCACCGCCTGCACGACCGGCACCCATGCCATCGGCGAGTCGGCACGACTGATCGAACGCGGAGAGGCGGAGGTCATGATCGCGGGTGGTTCCGAGTCCACAGTGTGCCCGCTGGCCATCGGCGGGTTCGGTGCGGCAAGGGCCCTGTCCACCCGCAACGACGACCCCGCCGGCGCCAGTCGCCCGTGGGACAAGGGACGCGACGGCTTCGTCCTCGGCGAGGGGGCCGGGGTCATGGTGCTGGAGGAGTACGAGCATGCCAAGGCCCGAGGCGCCCGCATCTATTGTGAGGTCATCGGCTATGGCAAGGGCGCCGACGCCTATCACATGACCGCGCCGACGGAGGATGGCGCAGGCGCCGCGCGCTGCATGCAGGCGGCCCTGCGCGATGCCGGCATCAACCCGGATCAGGTCGGATACATCAACGCCCACGGCACCTCCACCCAGCTCGGCGACCTGGCCGAAACACGCGCGGTCAAGACCACCTTCGGTGATCATGCCCGCAAGCTCATGGTCAGTTCGACCAAATCCATGACCGGCCACCTGCTGGGGGCGGCCGGCGGTGTCGAGGCGGTGTTCACCGCCCTGGCTTTGGCGCGCAATGCCATCCCCCCCACCATCAACCTGAGCGATCCCGATCCGGAGTGCGATCTGGACTATGTGCCCAACACGGCACGGGATGCCAAAGTGGACATCGCGCTGTCCAACTCCTTCGGTTTTGGCGGTACGAACGGAACGCTGATCCTCCGCCGCGTCTGACTCTGGTCATTCCCTGACCCAGCCCCAGCTGGCGCGGGCCCTGCCCATGTCACACCGATTCCCGACTCTGGTGAACGGGCAACCGCACGCCGGAATACCGGCTTCCGACCGGGGCTTGATGTACGGCGACGGTGTATTTCGCACCATCCACGTGCATGACGGCAAGCCGAGGTGGTGGGCCGCGCACATGGCCAAACTTGCTGCCGACGCCGAACGGCTGGCGATACCAATGCCTTCGAGGATGGTCTGGGAGCGAGACCTTGGCAGCCTGCTGTCATCGACGCCGGCCGATTGCGTCCTCAAGCTGGTTCTGACGCGCGGGCCCGGTGTGCGCGGCTATGGACCCGCCGGCCAGAGCCTGCCCACCCGGCTGCTGACCGCTTCGCCCTGGCCGGCGCACATCGAAACCGTGGCCGCACGGGGTGCCCATCTGCATCTGTGCGACCTCAGGCTCTCGGAACAACCCCGGCTGGCAGGTATCAAACACCTGAATCGTCTGGAGAACGTCCTCGCCGCGATGGAGTGGGCCGATCCGACCATCGATGAAGGCTTGTTGCTGGACGGGGCTGGCCGCGTCATCTGCGGTGTCAGCAGCAACGTATTCATCTATCGGAATGATGCGTTGTTCACCCCCCGTCTGGACCGCTGCGGCGTCGCGGGTGTGGCCCGTGAGCTTCTGATCGGTATCGCCGCAGACTTAAAGCTGTTCGTGCACGAGACCGATATCCATCTCGACGAACTGCTGGAAGCAGAAGAAGTGATGTTGACCAACAGCCTGATCAAGATCTGGCGCGTGGCCCGGCTTGGGGGGCGGACATGGAATGCTCCGCGTGTGAGCGACGAATTGCGGACCTTGCTGAATGCCTAGGGCGTTGTTCGCTTGGCCTGTGCTGCTCATCATCGCCGTGGCAGGCTGGTTCGTCTGGTATGCCACCACCGCGACGGGCCCCGGTCCCTACCCGGTCGAGTTGCACGTGGAACGGGGCACCGCCCTCAAGGATGTGGCCGCACAATTACAGCGGCACGGGATCATCGAGCATCCCTTCGCCTTCAGCGTCTTGGGTAGGCTGACCGGCAAGGCCGGACAGATCAAGGCGGGCGGCTACCTGTTCGAGGCGTCGGCTTCTCCCTGGGAGCTGTTGCGCAAACTGACCCAGGGGGAGACCCTGCTGGGCAGGATAACCATTATCGAGGGCTGGACATTCCGTCAGATGCGCGAGGCACTGGATCGACACCCAGGGTTGCGCAACGACACCAAAGGCATGAGCGATCAAGAGCTGCTGGCAGCCCTGGGCATCGACGCGGCTCATCCCGAGGGGCTGTTCTTTCCGGATACCTACTATTTCGATCAGGGCAGTTCGGACAGGGCAGTGCTCCTCAGGGCGCATCATCACATGCAGCAGCTATTGCACGAGGCCTGGCGGGATCGTCCGCCGGGCCTGCCCTACAAGTCACCCTATGAGATCCTGATCATGGCCTCCATCATCGAAAAGGAAACGGGTGCGCCGGAGGAGCGTTCGCTCATCGCGGCCGTCTTTCTGAATCGCCTTCGGCTCGGCATGCGGCTGCAGACCGATCCCACGGTGATTTATGGGATGGGCGAGCGCTTCGATGGCAACTTGCGCAAGGCCGACCTGCTCACGGATACACCCTACAATACCTATACCCGTGCCGGACTGCCGCCGACCCCCATCGCCCTGCCCGGTGCGGCCTCCATCCGCGCGGCGATCAATCCCGAAGCGAGCCGTGCGCTGTACTTCGTATCCAAGGGTGATGGTCGTCACCAATTCTCCGACACGCTGGATGAGCACAACCGTGCGGTTGCCCGCTATCAAAGGAACAGACCATGAACAGGGGGTTGTTCATCACCCTTGAAGGTGTCGACGGCGCCGGCAAGAGCACCCACCTGGAATGGTTGAGCGAGCAGTTTCGCGCACATGGCCGGACGGTGCGCGCCACCCGCGAACCCGGCGGCACGCCACTGGGCGAGCGACTGCGCGACCTGCTGCTCAACTCGCCCATGCATGCCGAAACGGAGGCGTTGCTGATCTTCGCCGCCAGGCGGGAACACCTGGCTCGGGTGATCCAGCCAGCCCTGGAAGCGGGTGAGGTGGTCATCTCGGATCGCTTCACCGATGCCAGCTTCGCTTATCAGTGTGGTGGCCGTGGCATGCCGGAGGCCCGTGTGGAGACGCTGGAATCCTGGGTGCAGGCCGGATTGCAGCCCGATCTGACCCTGCTGTTCGATGTCACGAGAGAGGTGGCCGAGGCAAGACGCAGCGCAGTGCGTGACCCGGACCGCTTCGAGCAGGAGCGTGCCGACTTCCACGAACGGGTGCGACAGGCCTATCTGCGCCGCGCCAGCCGGTATCCGCAGCGCATCAAGGTGATCGATGCCAACCAGTCCGTGGAGCACGTACGCAGGCAGCTGCTCACCCTGCTGGAGCCTTTGCTGTGAAGGTCCACCCCTGGAATCGCCCCCTGTGGGATCGGCTCACGCGCGAGCGTGAGCATCTGCCCCATGCCCTGCTGCTGCACGGCATGGCCGGCGTGGGCAAACGTCAGCTGGCCCTGGCCCTGGCCGAATGGTTGCTGTGCGAGCATCCGCACGGCAGCAGTGCCTGCGGTCAGTGTTCGTCCTGTAACTGGCTGGACCAGGGTGGACACCCGGACCTACGCATCGTGGAACCCCGGGCTGACGATGCTGAGACCGACAAACCCAAACGCAGCAGGCGGCTCATCGCCGTGGACGATATCCGGGAGGCCACGGACATGCTGGCCTTGTCGTCCCATCAGGGCGGCTGGCGGGTCGTGCTGATCCAGCCGGCGGAGGCGATGAACACGGCCGCCGCCAATGCCTTGCTGAAGACCCTGGAGGAACCCCCGCCACGGGTCATGCTCATCCTGGTGAGTCACCAGCCGCGCAGGTTGTTGCCCACGGTGCTATCCCGCTGCCAGAAGCTGGCGGTGCCCAGACCCGATAGGCAGGTTGCCATGGCCTGGCTGGCTGAACACCCGCTCCCCGATGCCGAGGGCCTGTTGCTGGAAGCGGGGGGCGCCCCTCTGCTCGCGCTCGAATATGCCGATACGGAGCGGATGGTGCAAAGAGAGCGTCTGCTCGAGGCACTGGCGAGACCCGATCTGCAGGACTGGTGTGAACTGGCCCACGCCATGCAGCATGCCGTGGCTGAGGCCTGGGGTTGGCTGTTGCGCTGGACCTGCGATTTGATCGCCTGCCACGCCGGCACCGCCGTGCGCTATTTCCCACAATACGCCGCGGAACTGCGGGCACGGGCCGTGGCCGCTGATCCGGTGCGCCTGTGGGACCTTTATCATGAGCTGCTCGGCGCCGGACGCCATCTGCAGCATCCGCTCAATGCCCAGCTGCTGCTAGAATCGTGGCTGCTGCGATACGCTTCCATGGAGGACAGGCCATGAGTGAAGACGGCAAGGTGGCCAGACACCCGGCCCGGCCCGGTGTGCTGTCCCTGACCATCAGGGAACGCAGTGCCCTCTATGCGGCCTATATGCCCTACGTGAAGGGGGGCGGCTTGTTCATTCCCACCAACCGCACCTACCAGATGGGCGACCAGGTCTTCATGCTGCTCTCCCTGATGGACGAACCCGGCAAGCTGTCGCTCTCCGGCAAGGTGGTGTGGATCACACCAGCGGGCGCGCAGGGCAATCGGCAGCAGGGGATTGGCGTCCAGTTCGAGGACAGCGACAGCGGCCGGGCGGCACGCAACAAGATCGAAAGCATTCTCGGCAACGCCATGAAGTCCAACCGGCCGACCCATACGATCTGAGTCACCGTCAGTCCTCGTTTCGCGGCCTGAAAGGTAGTGCATGTCCCTGCTCGTGGACTCCCACTGTCACATCGACTTCCCGGATTACACGGAGGGAGTCGTCCCCTTGTTGCAGAACATGGCCCGCAACGGTGTGAGTCATGCCCTGTGCGTATCCGTCAGCCTTGAGCGCTTTCCCGGTGTCCTGGCCCTGGCGGAGGGCCATGCCAATCTCTATGCCTCAGTGGGCGTGCACCCAGATCATGAGGATGCGCGGGAGCCCGATGTGGAGGAGTTGGTACGCCTGGCGGATCACCCCAAGATCGTCGCCATCGGCGAGACCGGTCTGGATTACTACCGCAGCCCGCGCGAGGCGGTGGCCTGGCAGCGGCAGCGTTTTCGTATCCACATCCGTGCGGCGCGTGCCGCGCACAAGCCGCTCATCATCCACACCCGCAATGCCGCTGAGGATACCCTGGGCATCATGGCGGAGGAGGGCGCACAAGAGACGGGCGGGGTGATGCACTGTTTCACCGAAACCCTGGCCGTGGCCGAACGGGCGATGGCCATGGGCTTCTACATCTCCTTCTCGGGTATCGTCACCTTCAAGAATGCTGCCGCACTGCGTGAGGTGGCCAGGGCGATACCCCTCGATCGTCTGTTGGTGGAGACGGATGCCCCCTATCTGGCCCCGGTGCCTCACCGCGGCAAGCGCAATGAGCCCGCATACGTGCTGCACGTGGCAGAGGAGATTGCGCGCGTGCGGGGGGTTGGCTTCGAGACGGTGGCCGCGGCGAGCCGGGAAAATTTCTTCCGGCTCTTTCCCGCACTATCCTGACGACGCCGCCTAGGCCGGCTGCAGTTCCTCGTCGAAACTGAGCCGGATCTTGCCGTTTTCGTCCACGTCGACCGTGACCTCGCCGCCGTCGGTGAGCCGGCCGAACAGGAGTTCGTCAGCCAAAGCCTTGCGGATGGTGTCCTGGATCAGGCGCGCCATGGGGCGAGCGCCCATGAGGGGGTCAAACCCTTCTCTGGCCAGGAAGGCCCGCAGGGCATCCGTGAAGTGGGCCTCCACCTTCCTGGCCTGGAGCTGATCCTCCAGCTGCATGAGGAACTTGTCGACCACCTTCAGGATGACGGCTTCATCCAGGGGGGCGAAGGAGATCGTGGCATCGAGACGGTTGCGGAATTCCGGACTGAACAGTCGTTTGATCTCCGCCATCTCGTCACCCCTGCGTTCCGCCACGGTGAAGCCGATGCCGGACTTGTTCAGCGTTTCGGCACCGGCGTTGGTCGTCATGATGATGACCACGTTGCGGAAATCCGCCTTGCGTCCGTTGTTGTCAGTCAGCGTGCCGTGGTCCATGACTTGCAGCAGGATGTTGAAGATGTCCGGGTGGGCCTTCTCGATCTCGTCGAGCAGCAGCACTGCGTAGGGATTCTTGGTGATGGCCTCGGTGAGGAGCCCGCCCTGCTCGAAGCCGACATAGCCCGGCGGCGCGCCGATCAGGCGTGACACGGCGTGCCGCTCCATGTACTCCGACATGTCGAAGCGGATGAGCTCCACACCCAGCGTGTAGGCCAGTTGCCGGGCAACCTCGGTCTTGCCCACGCCGGTGGGGCCGGAAAACAGGAAGCTGCCGATGGGCTTCTGCGGATTGCCCAGACCCGAGCGGGACATCTTGATCGCGGCTGTCAGGGCATCGATGGCCTTATCCTGACCGAACACTACCGCCTTGAGATCGCGATCGAGATTCCTGAGGGCATTGCGCTCGTCCACCGCCACGGTCTTGGCAGGAATGCGGGCGATCTTGGCGACGATGTCCTCGATCTCCTTGTTGGTGATCACCTTCTTCTGCTTGGACTTGGGCTGGATGCGCTGCGCGGCGCCGGCCTCGTCGATGACGTCGATGGCCTTGTCCGGCAGATGGCGGTCGTTGATGAAGCGCGCCGAGAGCTCCGCCGCCGTGGAGAGGGCAGACTGGGTGTAGCGTACGCCGTGATGCGCCTCGAAACGGGATTTCAGCCCGCGCAGGATGGCCACCGTCTCCTCCACGCTGGGCTCCACCACATCGATCTTCTGGAAGCGGCGCGACAGCGCATGGTCTTTCTCGAACACGCCACGGTATTCGTTGTAGGTGGTGGCGCCTATGCACCGGAGTTGGCCGCTCGACAGGGCGGGTTTCAACAGGTTCGAGGCATCCAGGGTCCCGCCCGACGCAGCACCCGCGCCGATCAGGGTATGGATCTCGTCGATGAACAGGATGGCCTTGGCATTGCCGGCCAGCTGCTTGAGCACCGCCTTGAGGCGCTGTTCGAAATCACCCCGGTATTTCGTGCCCGCGAGCAGGGCGCCCATGTCCAAGGCATAGACGGTCGCACCCGCGAGGATCTCCGGGACATCACCCTCGACCACACGACGCGCCAGCCCCTCGGCGATGGCGGTCTTGCCCACCCCGGCTTCACCGACCAGCAGGGGGTTGTTCTTGCGGCGACGGCACAGCGTCTGAATGACCCGCTCCAGTTCCCGCTCGCGGCCGATGAGCGGGTCGATGCGGCCGGACAGGGCCTGGGCATTGAGGTTCACAGCATAGGATTCGAGGGCCGAGGCGTTGCCTGCATCACCTTCCTGCTCCTGACCGGCCGCTTCGGCACGCCCTGAGGAAGCGTTCTCCTGCGGCGCCTTGGTGATGCCGTGGGAGATGTAGTTGACCACATCCAGACGGGTGATGCCCTGCTGGGTCAGGAAGTGCAGGGCATGGGAATCCTTTTCGCCGAAAATCGCCACCAGGACGTTGGCGCCCGTGACCTCCTTCTTGCCGGAGGACTGCACATGCAGGATGGCGCGCTGGATCACGCGCTGAAAACCGAGCGTCGGCTGGGTGTCGGCTTCACCCTCTCCGACGACCTTGGGCGTGTGCTTGTCGATGAAGTCATTGAGCTTGTGCCGCAGTTCATCGACATTGGCCGCGCAGGCCCTGAGCACGTCCGCCGCGGACGGATTGTCGAGCATGGCCAGCAGGAGGTGTTCCACCGTGATGAACTCATGGCGCTTCTGGCGTGCCTCCATGAACGCCATGTGCAGGCTGACTTCCAACTCCTGGGCAATCATCGGTTTTCCTCCATGACGCATTGCAGGGGATGCTGATGGCTGCGGGCAAAATCCAGCACCTGATAGACCTTGGTTTCGGCGATGTCGCGCGGGTAGACCCCAGCCAACCCCACCCCCTCATTATGCACTTTGAGCATGATAACGGTGGCGCGTTCTCGGTCCATCCCGAAAAAACGCTGTAACACATGGACCACGAACTCCATCGGCGTGTAGTCGTCGTTGAGCAGCAGCACCTTGTACAACGGGGGCTGAGAGGAGACGACGTGTTCGGATTCGACAACCTGTTCGTCGAGATGCCTGACTGCCATGACTTCGGGTTCGTCTGTGGACATGTCTTATTGTGATGACTCGACTTTTTTTTTCAAGACGTGTTGACGCTGACCCGTCAGGCGCGTAAAAAGCGCACGTTTGGTTCGAGTCGTACCGCAGTGTGGGCTTGTGGCCAAGCAGTGCCTGTATTTGTTTAAGTAAGGAGTTTTCAGCATGGCTACTGGTACCGTGAAATGGTTCAACGACTCTAAGGGCTTCGGCTTCATCACCCCGGACGGCGGTGGTGAGGACGTGTTTGCCCATTTTTCCGCCATCAACATGAAGGGCTTCAAGTCGCTCAAGGAAGGGCAACGCGTTTCCTTCGATGTGGCTGAAGGTCCGAAGGGCAAGCAGGCCGCCAACATCCAGGCGATCTGACCCTCTCACCGGTCCGGACGCTAGACCGGACTGTCATATTCGCCCGCCTGTGCTATACGTCTATCAAGACCTTGGTGCAGGAGGGCACCATGAGCAAGTCGGGATCGTCCAGACATGACCCAGATCCCCCCTCTTTGCTGAAGGGAGATCTGGCCCAGTTGTTGGCCGGTTTGGAACGGCAAAGAGAAGACCTGGGCCCCATCGCGGATGAGTTGATCGATTTGCTGCGCAGCCAGCAGGTCGATCCCTCGAAACCAACAGGCTACCCCGCCTGATCCATCCAGCGGATGACCTCGCTGCCGAAGGCCGAGCAGCTCAGCTGTGTCGCGCCCTCCATCAGTCGCGCGAAATCATAGGTCACGGTCTTGGCGCGAATGGCGCCTTCCATGCCCCTGATCACCAAATCCGCCGCCTCGCTCCAGCCCATGTGCCGCAGCATCATCTCGCCCGAAAGGATGAGAGAGCCGGGGTTGACGTAGTCCTGGCCGGCATACTTGGGCGCGGTGCCGTGCGTGGCCTCGAACATGGCCACCGTATCGGACAGATTGGCACCGGGTGCGATGCCGATCCCCCCTACCTCCGCGGCCAGGGCGTCGGAGATGTAGTCGCCGTTCAGGTTCAGGGTGGCGATCACGTCATACTCCGCCGGACGCAGCAGGATCTGCTGCAGAAAGGCGTCGGCGATGACGTCCTTGATCACGATCCCGTTTGGTAGCCGCATCCAGGGCCCCTCATCGATCAAGGTGGCGCCGAATTCGCGCGCCGCCAGTTCATAGCCCCATTTCTTGAAGCCGCCCTCGGTGAACTTCATGATGTTGCCCTTGTGCACCAGGGTCACCGACTTGCGGTCGTTGTCGATGGCGTACTGGATCGCCTTGCGGATCAGTCGCTCCGAGCCCTCGATGGAGACCGGCTTGATGCCGATGGCGGAGGTCGCCGGAAAGCGGATCTTCTTCACCCCCATCTCCTGCTGCAGGAACCGGATGACCTTCTGCACCTCCGCACTGCCTGCCTCCCACTCGACGCCGGCGTAGATGTCCTCGGTGTTCTCGCGGAAGATGACCATGTCCACCTGTTCGGGCGCCTTGACCGGCGAGGGCACACCCTGGAAATATCGCACCGGACGCAGGCAGACGTAGAGATCCAGCAGCTGGCGCAGGGCCACGTTGAGCGAGCGGATGCCGCCGGAGGTCGGCGTGGTCAGGGGGCCCTTGATGGAGACCACGTATTCACGTACGGCTTGTACCGTCTCGTCCGGCAACCAGGTGTCGGCGCCATAGAGGCGGGTGGCTTTTTCGCCGGCATAGACTTCCATCCAGGCAATCTGGCGTTTACCGCCGTAGGCCTTCTCCACGGCGGCATCGAGCACCCGGCGCATCACGGGCGTGATGTCCACGCCGGTGCCATCGCCCTCGATGAAGGGGATAATGGGGCGGTCCGGCACGTCGAGGGAGAGGTCGGCCTTGACGGTGATCTTCTCGCCGGCGGGGATCTGGATCGGGCTGTTCACGTGCGCTCCTATCAGGGAAGAAAAAACCGTTGAGCCGTCTCATCCTGTTCAACAAGCCTTATGGCGTGCTGAGCCAGTTCACGCCGGAGGACGGTCACCCCGGCCTGCAGGATTACGTCCCCGTGCCGGGGGTCTATGCCGCCGGACGACTGGACAGGGACAGCGAGGGACTGTTGATTTTAACCGACGACGGCCGGCTCCAGCATAAGCTGACGGATCCCCGCCACAAACAACCCAAGACTTACTGGGTGCAGGTGGAGGGCGCGCCTTCCGAGCAGGCCCTGGCGCATTTGCGCCATGGCGTAGACCTGGGCGATTTCGTCACCCGGCCGGCCGAGGTCGAGTTGATGCCCGAACCCGAGAACATTTGGCCGCGCCTACCACCGATACGCCTGCGACGACTCATTCCAACGACCTGGCTGCGGATCTGCATCACCGAGGGCAAGAATCGTCAGGTGCGACGCATGACCGCCAGGGTGGGGCACCCGACCTTACGGCTCATCCGCTGGGCCATTGGCCCCTGGAGCCTGGCCGGCCTGGCGCCAGGTCAATGGCGGGAGTCCGATCCGCGCACCGGCGGTATGGGCGCCTAGTCCATCAGGCGTTGCCGCCAACCATGGGCGCTGGCCAGGATCTCGGCCTCATCCAGCGTCAGGCAGCGCCCGTCCCGCACCACCTCGCGGCCGGCAACCCAGACCTGGGTCACCTCCTGACGCCCGGCGCTGTAGACGAGTTGGGAGATGGGGTCGAAGCAAGGTTGGGTATGGGGTCCAGACAGGTCGACGGCGACCAGGTCGGCCTGCTTGCCCGACTCGATCGAGCCGATCCGCTCCTCCAGGCCCAGGGCACGGGCGCCGTTCAAGGTCGCCATGCGCAGGGCCTGCTGGGCGGGGACGATCTCCGGTCGGCCCGACGTCCCCTTTGCCAATAGGGCCGCCAGACGCATCTCCTGCCAGCAGTCCAGCCTGTTGTTGCTGGCCGGGCCGTCGGTGCCGATGCCTATGTTCACGCCTTTGGCCAGCAGGCCGGCCTTGGGTGCGATGCCGCTGGCGAGTTTCAGGTTTGATGTGGGGCAGTGGGCAACATGGCAGCCATGTTCCGCCAGCAGATCGATCTCCTCGTCGAGCAGATGGACGGCGTGCACCGCGATGAAATCCGGCCCCAGCAGGCCCAGGTGCCGCAGGCGCTCCAGGGGTCTGACCCCATGCGTTTCGATGCCTTGGCGGATCTCCTCGCGGGTCTCGTGGACATGGATATGGATGGGTAGGTCCAGCTGTTTGGCGTAGACGAGGACCTTCTCCAGACTGCGGTCGCTGGTGGAATAGGGGGCGTGCGGGGCCATGCAGATGCTCACCAGGGGGTGGTGTCGCATCGCGTCCCTCAGGGCCAGGCCCTTGTCCAGGTAGGCATCCAGATCGGCTGCGTAGTTGGACGGAAAATCGATGACGATGATGCCCGCGGCCACTCGCTGCCCCGCCTCGATGGCGGCTTGTACGGCGGCCTCTGGGAAGAAGTACATGTCGTTGAAACAGGTGATGCCGCCCTTGAGCATCTCCAGACAGGCGAGCCGTGTGCCGTCCAGGACGAATTCGCGCGAGACCCAGCGCCGCTCGGCTGGCCAGATGTGCTCCTGCAGCCAGGTCATGAGCGGCAGATCGTCGGCATAGCCCCTGAGCAGGGTCATGGCCGCGTGGGTGTGCAGGTTGATCAGGCCGGGGATGAGCGCATGTCCGGGCAGATGGCGATGGCTACGGGCCTGGTAGCGGGCGTCGGCCTCGGCTTCGGGCAGGATGTCCAGTATCCGGCCAGCATCGACGAGGACGGCATGGCCGCTGAGGACCACACCTTCCGGTTGCACCGGGATGATCCAGGAGGGATCGATGCGCAGATCGATATGCAGGGGCGGGGGCATGGCCATGATCGTACGGGCCATTGTGCGCCGGGGACAAGGGCCTGTGGACTGGCGCTTGAGGATGGCCCGGGATGGGGTAAGGCCGCATGGTAAAATTTGAAGATCATTGCAACACCTATAACCACCCCTAGCCAATGGAACAATTCGCCAAGGAAACCCTGCCCGTCAGTCTGGAAGAGGAGATGCGCCGCTCCTATCTCGATTACGCCATGAGCGTGATCGTCGGGCGGGCGCTGCCGGATGCGCGCGATGGCCTGAAGCCCGTCCACCGCCGCATCCTCTTCGCCATGCACGAGTCGAATTACGTCTGGAACAGGCCCTATGTGAAATGCGCACGGGTGGTGGGTGACGTGCTGGGCAAGTATCACCCCCATGGCGACACCGCCACCTACGATGCCCTGGTACGCATGGCGCAGGACTTCTCCATGCGCTACCCGCTCATCGACGGTCAGGGCAACTTCGGCTCCGTCGACGGCGACTCCCCCGCCGCCTACCGCTATACCGAGTGCCGGCTGGAGAAGCTCACCGGCGAACTTCTGGCCGACATCGACAAGGAGACGGTGGACTTCGGCCCCAACTACGACGGCAAGGA
Organism: uncultured Burkholderiales bacterium; assembly: GCA_938038385.1. GTDB lineage: Bacteria > Pseudomonadota > Gammaproteobacteria > Burkholderiales > Thiobacillaceae > JANWZL01. Next base: position 17,913 of record CALHRD010000136.1, on the reverse strand, counting down.
ACTGGAGCCGCTGGTCCTGCCGGCCAAGGTGCCCAACCTCCTGGTCAACGGCTCTTCCGGAATCGCAGTGGGCATGGCGACCAACATCCCGCCGCACAACCTATCCGAGGTGGTGGATGCCTGTCTCGCCCTGCTGGCAGACCCCGAATTGGGGGTGGACGAGCTGATCGAGCGGGTACCGGCGCCGGACTTCCCCACCGCCGGCATCATCTACGGCATGGAGGGCGTGCGCGAGGGCTATCGCACCGGCCGTGGCCGGGTGGTCATGCGGGCCAAGTGTCACTTCGAAGACATCGAAAAGGGTGGCGGCCGTCAGGCCATCATCATCGACGAGTTGCCCTATCAGGTGAACAAGGCCAACCTCTGCGCCAAGATCGGCGAGCTGGTGCGCGAGAAGGCCATCGAGGGCATCACCGAGATCCGTGACGAGTCGGACAAGTCCGGGATGCGCGTGGTGATCGAGTTGAGGCGCGGCGAGATGCCCGAGGTGATCCTGAACAATCTGTACAAGCAGACGCAGATGCAGGACACCTTCGGCATGAACATGGTCGCCCTGCTCGACGGACAGCCGCGGCTGCTGAACCTGAAGCAGATGCTGGAGGCCTTCCTGCGCCACCGGCGCGAGGTGATCACCCGCCGTACCAAGTTCGAGCTCAAGAAGGCGCGCGAGCGCGGCCACATCCTGGAAGGCCTTGCCGTGGCGCTCGCCAACGTCGACGAGATCATCGCCCTGATCAAGGCCTCCGCCACCCCGGCCGAGGCCAAGATCGGCCTGATGGGCAGACCCTGGCGCTCCACCCTGGTCGAGGAGATGCTGGCGCGTGCCCATGGCGAGGACTACCGGCCCATCGACCTGGCGCCGGAATTTGGCCTGAAGGCCGACGGCTACCATCTCTCCGACGTACAGGCCCAGCGCATCCTGGAGATGCAGCTACAGCGCCTGACCAACCTGGAACAGGACAAGATCCTCACCGAGTACCGGGAGGTCATGGACCGCATCACCGACCTGCTGGACATCCTGGACAAGCCGGAGCGGGTCACCCAGATCATCAGCGAGGAGCTGAACGGCCTGAAGGCCCAGTTCGGCGACGGGCGCCGCAGCGAGATCGTCGCCGAGGCCCAGTCCTTCAGTCTCGAGGACCTCATCGCGCCGGAAGACGTGGTGGTCACCCTGTCGCACGCCGGCTACATCAAGGCTCAGCCTCTGGACGAATATCGCACCCAGAAGCGCGGCGGCAGGGGCAAACAGGCCGCCACCACCAAGGAGGAGGATTTCATCGAGAACCTCTTCATCGCCAACACCCACGACACCATCCTGTGCTTCAGCGACAAGGGGCGGATGTTCTGGCTGAAAGTCTACGAGGTACCCCAGGGCAGCCGAACGAGCCGAGGCAAGCCCATCGTCAACCTGCTCAAGGTGGAGGAGGGGGAAAAGATCACCGCCATCCTGCCGGTGAAGGAGTTCGCCGAGGACCGCTACGTGTTCATGGCCACGGCCCTGGGCACGGTGAAGAAGACGCCCCTGTCCGAGTTCTCCAGGCCACGCAGCAACGGCATCATCGCCGTGAACCTGGACGAGGGCGACCACCTCATCGGTGTGGCTATCACCGACGGCAGGCACGACGTCATGCTGTTCACCGACGAAGGCAAGGCCAACCGCTTCGACGAGAACGACGTCCGCCCCATGGGTCGTGCCGCCCGCGGTGTGCGCGGCATGAAGCTGGGGGCGGGGGCCCGGGTGATCGCCCTGCTGGTGGCCGAGAACGAGCAGCAGTACGTGCTTACCGCAACGGAAAACGGCTATGGCAAGCGCACCCCCATCACCGAATACACCCGTCACGGACGCGGCGGCCAGGGCATGATCGCGATCCAGACCACTGCCCGCAACGGCAAGGTGGTCGCTGCCACCCTGGTGGAGCCAGACGACGAGATCATGCTGATCACCACCGGCGGTGTATTGATACGCACCCGCGTCAAGGAGATACGCAGCCTGGGGCGCTCCACCCAGGGGGTGACGCTGATCAACCTGGGCGAGGGCGAGAAGCTTTCCGGCCTGCAGAAGGTCGTGGAGCAGGAGGAAGACTGATCTCGACACGCCATGATGAGCTGGGTTGCGGACACCGGCCAGCCAGCTGACAGGCCGTCACCAGAGCCGTCGGTTTTTGTGGGCTGCCTGCGCTGTAAGGCTTCAGCTTGCGATATGTTGCGCCGTTAATCCGGACATCGTCATCAGAATGCCCGGCTCATGATCACCGTACTGATCGTTTTCGGCCTGCTGTTCATCCTGCTCATCTATGGCGTATTCATTTACAACAGCCTGGTGCAGATCAAGCACAACGTTGCCCAAGCCTGGTCGAACATCGACGTGCTGCTCAAGCAGCGCCATGACGAACTGCCCAAGCTGGTCGAGGCCTGCCGACAGTACAAGGAATTCGAACAGGAGACCCTGCAGCGGGTGACCGAGGCACGCGCCCGCGTGCAGCAGGCGCGCGAGGCGGGCGACATCTCCGCCCTGGGACTGGCGGAGACGGTCCTGCGCGGCGGCCTGGGGCAGATCTTCGCCACGGTCGAGGCCTACCCGGAGCTCAAGACGCACGCGCAGTTCATGCAACTCATGAGCCGCATCACCGACCTCGAGAATGCCATCGCCGATCGGCGCGAGCTCTACAACGAAGCCGTCAACATCAACAATGTGCGCATCGAGCAGTTCCCGGACAATATCGTTGCCGGCATGTTCCACTTTCCACGCCGGGCCCTGCTCACCTTTAGCCAGGAGGAGAAACGGGACCCCGACCTGAGAGCCCTCTTCGGCTGATTGCGCCGTGCTGTATTGGCGCCCACGGCGGGAGTGGTTGAGCGGATACGTCCTGCTCGCCCAGTCGATCTTGCTCCTGCTGGCCAATCACCTCGGGCAGCGGACCTGGTGGCTGTCGGCATTGACTGCCATCGGCCTGTTGGGGATGTGGGGGTGGTTTCAGGCGTTGCGCCGCAGCCGCGCCATCCTGGACACCCCCACCTCGCGGGTGGGCTCGGCGGCCCAGGGCTATGTCGAGCTCGAGGGCAGGGGACGACCCCTGCCCGAGGTACGGCTGCACAGCCCGATGACCGATCTGCCTTGCCTGTGGTACCGCTTCGCGTTGTATCGGCGCGTCAACGATCGCTGGCAACTGGAGGCCGCGGGGCAGAGCGATCTGCCCTTTCTGCTCGACGATGGCACCGGTGTGTGCGAGATCGATCCGGCCGGGGCAGAAATCCACTCGTCACATGAGGAAAGGCGTCGGGTAGGCGATCGCCGCTATGTCGAGAGCCTGCTGCTGGAGGGCGAACGTCTTTACGTCCTCGGGCAGTTCCATACAGTGAGCGGTGCCCACCATACACTCCGCCCGGGCGAGGATCTGGATCGATTGCTCAGCGAATGGAAGCGCGATCCCATCTCATTGCATGCCCGCTTCGATCTGGACGGTGACCGCGACATCAGCCCCACCGAGTGGCGGCAGGCCGTACAGGCGGCCAGAGAGGAGGTGCAACGACGTCATCGCGAGATCCGTCGGGAGCCTGCCAGGCATCACCTGGGCAAGCCGCCACGGGGGCGCATATACCTGGTTTCCAACCTGGACCCGCACAGGCTGGGGTTGACCTACGGCCGTCTGGCCTGGTTGCACATGGGCAGCAGCGTTGCGGCGCTGCTGGGCATCGGTTGGGTCGTCCGCATGCCCGGCTGACGAGCCGGCGGCCGGCTTTTATTCTTCCGGCTTGGCTGCGGCCCTGGGTTGCAGGCTGACCTGCCGCATGGGGGAGACGGTGGAGATGGCGTGCTTGAAGATGGCCTGCACGGCCTGATCATTGCCGCGCAATAGCACCATGTACTGATCGAAGGATTCGATCTTGCCCACCAGCTTGATGCCATTGACGAGGAACACGGCGCAGGGGATATGTTCCTTGCGCAGGGTGTTGAGGAACATGTCCTGCAGGTTGTGGCGCTCTTTCTCGCTCATCGTTGTCTTGATCGCATATCCGGCACTTGATCAGTCATCATATCATACCGACGGGCAGACGAATCTAATCGGCATACCATCACTGACTGGGCACATCGCTGGATGATCGAACGCGCATGAATCCGATGGACTATTACCGCATCCTGGAGGTGCCCAGGGATGCGTCGGGGGATGAGATCAAGCAGGCCTTCAGGCGTCTGGCGCGCCGATACCACCCGGACGTGTCCGCGGAACCCGAGGCCGAGGAGTTGTTCAAGCTCCTGCGCGAGGCCTATGAGGTGCTCGGTGATAGTGACAGGCGCGCGGCCTATGACCGGTCAGCCCGACGTCGCCACGAACAACACGAGGACCGTGAGTTCGCGGCCGATCGGGCGAGACGTCGGCGAAGATCGGCCTTCGACGTAGAGGCGGGGGCGGTATGGACGACCGGCGCATCGGACCCGGAAGCAAACGGTCCCGCACACCTGCGCAGACATGCCCATTGTGCTGAAGACATGGCGAAACCACAGTCCCACTTCGATCGGGTCGGAGCACAGGACCTGGAAACGAGTGTCATCGTCACGGTGGAAGAGGCCTGCCTGGGCACCGAACGCACCCTGGATGTGGCGGGACGTGGGCCGGTCAGCGTCGCGATACCGGCCGGCGTGACGGAGGGCCAAACCCTGCGCATGACTGGCATGGGACCGCCGGGCCCCGAGGGTCGGTCAGGGGACCTTTACGTTCACGTCCACATCACCCCCCACGACCTATACCGTATCAAGGGTAAGACCATCGTGTTGGATCTTCCAGTCACACCGTGGGAGGCCGCACTCGGTGTCAGCCTCAAAATCCCTACCCCCTATGGCCGGGTGAGGGTCAGGGTCCCTCCGGGTGCGGCAAGCGGGCAGAGCCTGCGTCTGCGTGGGCGAGGCTTGCCCGCGGCTAAGGGAAGCGGTGACCTGTTCGTTCAGATCAAGATCGTGCTGCCACCCGAAATGAGCGAGGCGGAGCTGGCCCTTTTTCGCCAGTTGGCAGCGCTCGACAGCTTCGATCCGCGGGCCCATTTTCCAAGGTCCTGAGCCCCGCGCCGACCGGGGTCACTCCACCTTGGCCGTGCTGCTCAGTTCCCGCACGTAGTTGCGCGCTGCGAGCTGCTGCAACTGCTGTACGATGCGCTCCCTGGCCTCCTCATAGCTCGGGAATTGCAGGGTGCGGATGTCGTCAAGCCGGATGACGTGCCAGCCGAAGCGGGTCTGAACCGGGTTGTCCCCCAGCTGGCCCTTCTTGAGCTTGGTCATCGCCTCAGCGAACTCGGATACCAGCCCGGCGGGGGCCACCCAGCCCAGATCGCCGCCGTTTCCAGCCGAGGGGTCTTGGGAGTGACGTTTGGCCAGGTCCTCGAACTTGGCCTTGCGGGTCTTGATGCGGGCGATGATGTCGCGCGCCTCCTTCTCGCTCGGGACCAGGATGTGGCGCACGCGGTATTCGCTGCTGCCGGCGCGCTCCTTGGCCTTGTCGTATTCGGCGCGGATCACCTCCTCGCTGATCGGGTGTTTGCGCAGATGCTCTTCGAGGACGGCCCGGCCCAACAACTCCTTGCGCTGAAAGTCGATCAGGGCGCTTATGCGGGGGTTCTTGTCCAACCCGGCCTTCTGGGCCTCCTGGGCTAGCAATTCCGCGACCACCAGCGCGTCGCGGATGTTGGCATCGGTCAACGTCTCCGACGATTGACCGCGGGCAGCGCGGCTGTTGCGCAGAAACTCGGCATAAATGGCAGGGATGGCCACGCCGTTGACCACGGCGACGGGTTTGGAAGCCGCGGTATCGGTTGAGGCCTGGGCATGGGCCTGGCCGGTGATGGCCAGGATCAGGGGCAGGCCGAACAGCATTTTGATGCGTTTCATGAAGGTCCTTTGCTTGGGAATGTTCAGAGTTCGTCGGGCGTGAGGGCGGTGATGCTGAGGGCATGGATGCAACTGCCCATCAGCGTTGCCAGTGCCTGATAGACCAGGCGGTGACGGGCGACCGTATTCAGACCGGAAAAGTGCTTGGAGATGATCGTGAGCTGATAGTGCCCGCCCCCGGATCGCGCCCCCTCGTGCCCGGCGTGCAGGGCACTCTCGTCGGTGATCTCCACCGTCTCGGGCTCTAGACTGGCCAGGCATGCGCGTATCATGGACGTGGTGTCGGCGGCGTTCATGGCAGCACTTTCCTGAACGGTCGCACGCTGACCCGAGCATAGACGCCGGCAGCCACGTAGGGATCGGCATCGGCCCAGTTGCGCGCCGACTCCAGGCTGTCGAAAGCGGCCACGATGAGGCTGCCGCTGAAACCGGCCGGCCCGGGATCGGGGCTGTCGATGGCCGGAAATGGGCCGGCCAGTAGCAGCCGCCCCTCATCCTGCAGGGTCTGCAGACGTGCCAGGTGGGCGGGACGGGCAGCCTGACGCAGGGGCAGACTGTCCGGGACGTCCTCGCCAACGATGGCGTAATAGCGGTTCATTCGCTCTCCTTGATGTGTCGGGTCAGGTAGAAGGTCTGGCCGACGATGAACACCAGCATCAGACCCATGGTGCCGAACAGCTTGAAATTGACCCAGGCGTCGGTGGAGAACTGGAAGGCGACATAGAGGTTGGCCACCCCCAGAAACACGAAGAAGGCGGTCCAACCGAGGTTGAGTCTATCCCAGACCGCATCTGGCAGGGTCACCTGCTTCTCCATCAGCAGCCGGATGAGGTTGCGCTCGAACAGCACCGGGGCCAGGCCCAGGGCGAGGGCAAACATCCAGTACAGCACGGTCGGCTTCCACTTGATGAAGGTCTCGTCCTGCAGGAAGAGGGTCGCGCCGCCAAACACCACGATCAGCACGAAGGACAGCCAGAGCATGGCATCCACCTTGCGATGCCGCATCCAGACCCACCCCACCTGCAACAGGGTGGCGAGGATGGCCACCAGGGTGGCCAGGAAGACACCCGGTTTGGCCCCCGCGTATAGGTGCACACCGACGGCGTCCAGGATCGACTGTGCGCTTTCGGGGTTGACCGCGCCCAATTGATATGCGGCGAAGAAGAGGATGACGGGGAACAGATCGAACAGCAGCTTCATGGATCGTGATGGTTTGGGGCAGAATGGGCGGTCGGCGGCCATTTTGCTATGATTGCCCGTCTGTCCTCAAGCTTGATTTCCTGGTGATTTTCGATCTCCACTGCCATTCGACTGCGTCGGATGGCGTGCTTACCCCCGCCGCATTGGTCGCCCGTGCCCATGCACAGGGGGTCGACGTCCTCTCCCTGACCGATCACGATGACCTGCGCGGCCAGGCCGATGCGGCCAGGGCTGCCCAGGCCCTGGGGCTGCGTTACGTTGCCGGCGTGGAGGTCTCCGTCACCTGGAGCGGACATACCCTGCACGTGGTGGGGCTGGGGGTGGATCCGGACCATCCGGAACTCCTCGCCGGGCTGAAGGCCAATCGGGCCGGACGAGCCGAACGTGCGCGCCAGATGAGCGAGGCCCTGGCCCGCCTGGGCATGCCGGGCGCCCTGGAGGGGGCCTATGCCTTCGCCGTCAACAAAGAGCTCATCGGTCGTACCCATTTCGCCCGTTTCCTGGTGGAGGAGGGCTACGTCAAGGACGTGAAGACCGTGTTCAAGAAGTACCTGGTCAAGGGCAAGCCCGGCTATGTGCATCATGATTGGGCCAGCCTGTCCCAGGCGGTGGCGTGGATCCATGCCGCTGGTGGGCAGGCGGTGCTCGCCCATCCCGGACGCTGCAGTTTCGGACGGGAGAAGATGCGTGCGCTGCTGACCGAGTTCCGCAAACTGGGCGGTGAGGCGATCGAAGTGGTCACTGGAAGCCACACCTCCGAGCAAGTGCCGCTCTACGCCGAACTGGCCGATGAATTCGGCCTGTATGCCTCCTGCGGCTCGGATTTTCATGCCCCCGGTGAGGGCGGGCGGGAACTGGGGCGGCTCATGCCTTTGCCGTCCATCTGCCGCCCCCTTTGGGATACATGGTGAATCTGCGCCCGTGGCCCAGTACTTCAGCGTCCATCCGGACAACCCGCAGCCGCGGCTCATCCGCGAAACCGTCCGCATCCTGCGCACGGGGGGCATCATGGCCTATCCCACCGACTCCAGTTATGCGTTGGGCTGCATGCTCGGCAACAAGGAGGGCATGGAGCGCATCCGCGCCATCCGCCAGGTGGACGACAGGCATCACTTCACCCTCGTCTGTCGGGACCTGTCCGAGATCGCCCACTATGCGCGGGTGGACAATCGTCAGTACCGCCTGCTCAAGGCCGCCACACCCGGCGGCTTCACCTTCATCCTGGAGGCTACCCGTGAGGTGCCACGGCGTCTGCTACACCCCAGGCGCAACACGATCGGCCTGCGCGTACCCGATCATGCCGTGGTCTCCGCCCTGCTGGCCGAGCTGGAGGAACCCATCCTGTCCATGACCCTGAGCTTGCCGGACGACAAGCAGCCCCTGAACGACCCTGTGGAGATCAGGGAGCGCATCGACAAGCGGGTCGACGTGATCCTTGACGCGGGCACCTGCAGCCTCGAATCCAGCACGGTGATCGATCTGACCGGCGAGACACCGGAGGTCATCAGGCGGGGCCGCGGGGATCCCCGCCTCCTGGGGCTGGAATGAGAGGCGACTGAACCTTGGAATTGACCCTCATACAGAAGATCGCCGTGTTCGCACTGCCGGTCATCTATGCCATCACCCTGCACGAGGCGGCCCATGGCTATGCCGCGCGCCGCTTCGGCGACCGCACTGCAGAACTGGAGGGTCGCATAAGTCTGAATCCGTTGCGCCACATCGATCCGGTCGGGACCATTCTGGTGCCGCTGGGCATCCTGCTGCTGTCCAAGCTGGCGGGGGCGGGCGGGATCCTGTTCGGCTGGGCCAAACCGGTACCGGTGAATTTCCGCAACCTTCGCCGCCCCAAGCAGGACATGCTGTGGGTGGCGGCCGCCGGTCCGGGCGCCAATCTGGTCATGGCCCTGTTCTGGACGGCAATGATCAAGCTGTCCTTCGCCATCCAGGGCAGCGCCTTCGCCATGCCGCTGGCCCTGATGGGGGCAGCCGGCGTGTTCATAAATGCCATCCTGATGGCGCTCAACCTCCTTCCGGTGCCGCCCCTGGACGGCGGGCGCATCGCCGTGAGCCTGTTGCCGCCGCGGCCGGCCTATGCCCTGGCCCGCGTCGAACCCTACGGCCTGTTCATCCTGCTCGCCCTGATCTTCACCGGTCTGCTCGGGATCTTCCTGTGGCCCATGATCCAGGCCGTCATCGCCCTTTGCTCCACGATCTTCGGCCTGCATTCCATCGAGCTGCTGGCCCTGATCCAGATCGTGCTGAGCTGATCCGATACCCGATACCTGATCCCTGATACCTGACATGTACGCCGATCGAGTCCTCTCCGGCATGCGCCCCACCGGCAGCCTGCATCTGGGGCACTACCATGGGGTGCTGAAGAACTGGCTGCAACTGCAGCACGAATACGAGTGCCTGTTCTTCGTCGCCGACTGGCATGCGCTGACAACCCACTACGACGACCCGCTGTCCATCGAGGACAACACCCGGCAGATGGTCATCGACTGGCTGGCCGCCGGCGTCGATCCCTCCAAGGCCACGCTGTTCATCCAGTCCCAGGTGATCGAGCACGCCGAGCTGCACCTGCTGCTGTCGATGATGACCCCCCTGGGCTGGCTGGAGCGCGTGCCCACCTACAAGGATCAGCAGGAGAAGTTGAGCGACCGCGACCTGTCCACTTACGGTTTCCTGGGTTATCCCCTGCTGCAGGCGGCCGACATCCTCATCTACCGGGCCAACAAGGTGCCGGTGGGGGAGGACCAGGTGCCGCACATCGAATTCGCGCGCGAGATCGCGCGTCGTTTCAACCATCTCTACGGCAAGGAGCCCGGTTACGAGGACAAGGCCCAGGCCGCCATCAAAAAGCTGGGGAGCAAGAAGGCCAAGCTCTATGAGGAGCTGCGCACACGCTACCAGGAACAGGGCGACGATGGCGCGCTGGACTCGGCACGTGCGCTGCTGGCGGAGACCCAGAACCTCAGCCTGGGCGACATGGAGCGTCTGTATGGTTATCTGGAAGGCGGCGGCAAGATGATCCTCACCGAACCCGAGGCGCTGCTCACCCCCTCTGCCAGGATGCCGGGCCTGGACGGTCAGAAGATGTCCAAGTCGTACAACAACACCATCGCCCTGCGCGAGGATCCACAGATGGTCAGCAAGAAGATCCGAACCATGCCGACCGATCCGGCCCGCATCCGGCGTACCGATCCAGGTGACCCGGACAAGTGCCCGGTCTGGCAGTTGCACCAGGTCTATTCCGGCGAGGAGCAGAAACAGTGGGTGCGCCAGGGCTGCACCACGGCCGGGATCGGCTGCATCGAGTGCAAACAGCCGGTGATCGATGCGGTGCTCCAGGAACTCGCACCCATCCAGGAACGTGCCAGGGCGCTGACCGAAGACCCCGACACCGTGCGCAACATCATCGCCGACGGCTGCGAAAAGGCCCGTGATCTCGCGCGCGAGACGATGCGCGACGTGCGCGAGGCCATGGGCCTGTCCCAGCTCTGACGGTGTTCGGATCCGCTCACTTGAAATCGTCCTGCCGAGGCCATACCAACAGGTCATGATCAAGCCCGTGGCGGAAACATGACCGAAGACCATCAGCCCATCGAAGGCGAACTCGTCGAGTTTGCCGACACCCCGCAGGGTGAGGCGGGCAGCACCCATCTGCCGGCGCAGACCTGGCCGAATGCCATTCATCTGCTGCCGATGACCGAGAAGCCCTTCTTCCCGGCCCAGACCCTGCCGTTGTTGATGAACGAGGCGGCGTGGATGGAGACGGTCAAGCGCATAGGCGACACCCCCCACCACCTGGTCGGTCTGGTGCTGGTGCGCGGGGACAAGTCGGATGATGCACGACCGGAGGATTTCCACGCCGTCGGGACCCTGGTGCGCATGCATCACCCCATGCGCTCGGACGGAAAGATCCAGTTCATCGCCGAAGGGATCACCCGCTTTCGCATTGCCGAGTGGATCTCCGGCGAGCCGCCCTTCTTCGCCCGCGTCGAATATCCGGCCGAGAGCCGTCAGGACGCCAGCGGCGAAGAGATCAAGGCCTACGCGCTCGCCATCATCAACGCGATCAAGGAGCTGCTGCCCCTCAACCCCTTGTACTCGGAGGAACTGAAGTTCTTCCTCAACCGCTTCTCCCCCAACGAGCCCTCCCTGCTGACCGATTTCGCCGCCAGCCTGACCACCGCGCCCAAGGACAAGCTGCAGGAGGTGTTGGAGGCCTTCAGCCTGCGCCGGCGCATGGAAAAGGTCCTGGTGCTGGTCAAGAAGGAGCTGGAGGTCGCCCGCCTGCAGACCAAGATCCGCGCGCAGGTCGAGGAGAAGATGACCAAACAGCAGCGCGAGTTCTTTCTGCGCGAGCAGCTCAAGGCCATCCAGAAGGAACTGGGCATCGCCAAGGACGACCGGACCGCCGATCTGGAGCTCTATCACGAGCGGGTGCGCAAACTGAAGCTGCCGCCGCATGCCGAGAAAAAGCTCAACGAGGAGATGAACAAGCTCGCCGGCCTGGAACACGGTTCGCCGGAATACACCGTCACGCGCAACTACCTCGAATGGCTCACCAGCCTGCCCTGGGGCAGGATCACCCGTGACAAGCTGGACCTGGTCCGTGCCCGCAAGATCCTCGACCAGGACCACGACGGCCTCGACGACGTCAAGGAACGCATCGTCGAATTCCTGGCCGTGGGCGCCATGAAGGGCGAGGTGGCCGGTTCCATCCTCCTGCTGGTCGGGCCGCCCGGCGTGGGCAAGACGTCCATCGGCCGTTCCATTGCCCGCACCCTGGGACGCAGGTTCTACCGCTTCTCCGTCGGTGGCATGCGCGACGAGGCGGAGATCAAGGGGCACCGTCGCACATACATCGGCGCCATGCCCGGCAAGTTCATCCAGGCGATCAAGGAAGTGGAGTCGCAGAACCCGGTCATCATGCTCGACGAGGTGGACAAGATCGGCGCCTCCTATCACGGCGACCCGGCGAGCGCGCTGCTGGAGGTGCTCGACCCGGAGCAGAACGCCGAATTCCTCGACCACTATCTGGATGTGCGTTTCGACCTGTCCAAGGTGCTGTTCATCTGCACCGCCAACCAGCTTGACAGCATCCCGGCGCCGCTGCTGGACCGTATGGAGGTGATCCGCCTGGCCGGCTACCTCACGGACGAAAAGGTGGCCATCGCCCGACATCACCTTTGGCCCAAGCAAATCAAGAAGGCCGGTCTTCAACGCGGTCAGATCAGCATCACCGAGGCGGCCGTCCGCCGCATCATCGAAGGCTATGCCCGTGAGGCCGGGGTGCGCCAGCTGGAGCAGGCCCTGGGCAAGGTGGTCAGGAAAGGAGTGGTGAAGATCGTGCGTGGCGAGGCCGAACGCCTCCACGTCACCGCCGACGAGGTCGAGCAGTACCTGGACCAGCCGCCGCACCTGCCCGAGCGTCCACCCAGCGGCGTGGGCGTGGTCACCGGATTGGCCTGGACCCCCCTGGGCGGGGCGACGCTCACCATCGAGGCGACCAAGGTGCACACCCTGAACCGCGGCTTCAAGCTCACCGGCAAGCTGGGAGAGGTGATGAAAGAGTCGGCCGAGATCGCCTACAGCTACATCGCGAGCCACCTCAAGCCCTACAAGGGCGACCCCGGTTTTTTCGATCAGGCCTTCGTGCACCTGCACGTGCCGGAAGGGGCCACGCCCAAGGATGGACCGAGCGCCGGCATCACCATGGCCACGGCCCTCCTGTCGCTTGCGCGCAACGAGAAGCTCGCCAGGACGCTGGCCATGACCGGCGAGCTGACCCTGACCGGTCAGGTGCTGCCGGTGGGAGGCATCCGCGAGAAGGTCATCGCCGCCAAGCGTGTCAGCATCCGCGAGCTGATCCTGCCCGCAGCCAACAAGCCCGATTATGATCGCCTGCCCGACTATGTCAGGTCCGGGCTGGAGGTGCATTTCGTCAGGCACTATCGGGAAGTCGCCCGGCTGGTGTTCGCAGGCTGATTGCCAGACACGGATGCCTGACGAGGGAACGCGCCGTATGCCCGAACGATCCGCAGCCTCCGCCGATCCCGTACCGGCCACGCCAGAGCTGCCGCGTGCGCGCGTCCTCGGCGAGGACTGGACGGACCTGCCACAGGACCTCTATATCCCACCCGATGCCCTGGAAGTGATCCTGGAGGCCTTCGAAGGTCCCCTCGACCTGCTGTTGTGGCTGATACGGCGCAACAACATCAACGTGCTGGACATCCCCATGGCGGAGCTCACCCGACAATACATGGGTTATGTCGAGGCGATGCGTGCTCACCGCCTGGAACTGGCCGCCGAGTACCTGGTGATGGCGGCCATGCTCATCGAGATCAAGTCGCGCATGCTGCTGCCGCGGCCGGAAAAGGCGGAGGAGGAGGGGGATGCGGACCCGCGCGCCGAGCTGGTACGCCGCCTGCTGGAATACGAACAGACCCGGCTCGCCGCCCGCGAGCTGGAGGTCATGCCGCAATCTGGCCGTGATTTCCTGCCGGTGGCGGTGTGGATCGAGAAGCTGGCGGTGCAGCGCCTGCCCCAGGTCAGGGCGCAGGACCTCCTCGCGGCCTGGGGAGACATCCTCAGGCGGGCGAGCATGACCCGGCATCACCGCGTCTCGCGCCAGGAACTCTCCGTGCGCGAGCACATGAGCCGCATCCTGAGGACGCTGCAGGAACACCGTTACTCGCCGTTCGCCGAGCTGTTCCCCAAGCCAGGTGGCCGGGCCGAACTGGTGGTCACCTTCCTGGCCATCCTGGAACTGGTGCGCGAGCGTCTGGTGGAGATCGTGCAGACTGCACCCTTCGCCCCCATCCATGCCCGTCTGTACCATGTCGACAGTTCTCGATAGCTGCACCCCGGGTACCGGAAATGCCCCAGAGGAGGACGAGCCGTTCCTGGGGTTGCCCGCCGCACGACCCGAGCGCCTGGCCGATGTCAAGCGGGTCCTGGAAACGGTGCTCCTCACCCAGCAGCAACCCATATCCCTGAACGAGTTGCGCAAGGTGTTCCGGGAAGAACTGCATCCCGACTTCCTGCGCAGGGCCCTGGACGAATTGCGGCAGGACTGGGAGGGCAGGGGAGTGGAGCTCGTCGTGGTGGCGGAAGGCTGGCGTTTCCAGACCCGACCCGAGTATCAGGTCTACCTGGACCGTCTGAATCCGGAAAAGCCGCCGAAATATTCGCGCGCCACGCTGGAGACGCTCGCCATCATTGCCTATCGCCAGCCCGTCACCCGCGGTGACATCGAGGAGATCCGCGGGGTCACGGTCAGCAGCCAGATCATCAGGACTCTGGAGGAACGTGGCTGGATCGAGACCGTGGGGCATCGGGACGTACCCGGCCGGCCGGCACTCTATGCCACGACCAAACGCTTCCTCAGCGACCTCAATCTGCGCGCCCTGTCCGAGCTCCCCCCCCTGCCGGAAGTCAGCCGCGAGGAACTGTTGCCGGCAGCGGCAATCGATCCGGATGCCGGTTCATCCACCCAGTAAGCACCATGCCGCGATTTTCCTACTTCGGCCGCCCTCTCAAGGTCATGCTGGATGACTATGAGACGCAGAGCGAAAAGCTGCACAAGATGCTGGCCGCCGCCGGACTCGGATCCCGCCGCGAGATGGAGGAGCTGATCGCCTCGGGTGCCGCCAGCATCAACGGTCAGCCCGCGCAGGTGGGCGACCGGATCAGACCCACGGATGTCGTTCGCATCCACGGCCGCGTCGTACATCTGCCCTGGCGGAAGACCCACCCGCGGGTGCTGATGTATCACAAACCCGAAGGCGAGATCGTCTCGCGTGACGACCCGGAAGGGCGTCCCTCGGTGTTCGACCGGCTGCCGCGTCTGAAGGGACAGCGCTGGATCTCGGTGGGTCGCCTCGATTTCAACACAGAGGGTCTGCTCGTCTTCACCACCCACGGCGAACTGGCCAATCGCCTGTCGCATCCGCGCTATGAAGTGGAGCGTGAGTACGCCGTGCGCATCCTGGGTGAACTGGATCGGGAACAGACGGACCGACTGTTGTCAGGCATCGAACTGAACGACGGCATGGCGCGGGTGGACAGCATCGTCCCCGCCGGCGGGGAGGGCGCCAATCAGTGGTATCGACTGGTACTTCGGGAAGGGCGCAACCGGGAGGTACGCCGTCTGTTCGAGGCCCTGGGCCTGACGGTGAGCCGTCTCATCCGGGTGCGTTTCGGACCCATCGCCATGCCGCCTCGGCTCAAACGGGGCATGTTCCAGGACCTGAGCGATGAGGAGGTGCGGCAGCTGTTGGACTGGTGCGGCCTGGGGCAACCGGCGCCGGCTGACGGCCGGCGCTCCGGGCAAACGGCACGACACGGCAAGGAGGAGCAGCCCTATCGCCCGGCACCAAACCCGACGGCCGAGGCCCCGACAACGAAACGGCCGGGTAGACCGCCCGGCAAACCGCGCCGACGGTAGCTTTATCAGGCATGGCCAAGTGGCTCATCACCCTGGGCATCATTCTGATCGGCTTCGGCCTGCTCTGGCCCATCCTCGCCAAGCTGGGCCTCGGCAACCTGCCGGGTGACATCCGCATCGTGCGCAAGGGCTATCAGTTCTATTTCCCGCTCACCAGCGGTTTGCTGGTTTCCGTCATCCTCACGCTGATCCTGTGGATCTTCAGGCGGTGAGCAGCGCACAGACACCACCGCGCGCAAAACAGGACAGATCTTTACCATATTTTACATAATATACAGCCGCCCGCTTCCACGCCCCCCATGGAAGGAGAGCAGGCGTGATCAAGATAGCTATAGTCAGCACCAAGGGGGGTGTCGGAAAGACGACGCTGGCCGCCAATCTGGGCGCGCTTCTGGCCGATATGGGCTTGCGCGTGCTCTTGATTGACGCGGACGAGAAGCCATCCCTTTCAAAGTTTTTCCCTATCCGCCGCAGGGCAGTCCACGGTCTTGCTTACGTGGTGACCAAAGGCATGGTCACCGCGGACGGTATCTCCGTAATCGATCTTCCCCACCTGCCCGGCACCCTGGACATAGTGATCTCAGATTCGCCTGAGATCAACTTGTCGGACTGGCTCTACAACCGCATCGATCAAGCGGTGCGGCTGAAGATGGCCTTGCGGTCGCCGGACGTGGTGGACAACTACGACTGCGTCATCATGGATTCACATGGTGGGGCAGGGGCGATCGAGGATGCCGTGGCACTAGCCGCGGACTTCCTTATTTCACCGGTGCGTCCAGACGTGCTGAGCGGGTCCGAGTTCATGGATGGGACGCTCAAGATGTTAGAGCGTCTCGAGTCATCCACCGCAATTGGCGCGGGTCTCGGACCGATGAAGGCAGTAATCAACTGCCTGCGCCGATCCAACAACTCCAGGATGGTGGCAGACACCATCCGCCAGAACTTCATTCTCATGCAGGGCAAGGTGACGGTGCTTGATACCGTCATCCCTAATGCCAACGCCTATCAGGCGGCGGCCACCGAACAGATCCCGGTGCATCGCTACGACCGGCACCGCAGCGGGGCTACGCCCTGCGCTTATGACGTGATGCACCAGCTCGCCTGGGAGTTGATACCGAGCCTGAATGGCGTATACGCCGGCCATGTCTATGGGGACGAGGAGGCGTCCGATCGCGGCGGCGGGGAAGAGGAGGGCGCTTCCCATGTCGGGTAAATCCAACCGTTTCAAGGGCGTCGTCTATGGCCTGCCCTTGACGCGGGAAGTTCCATCCATGGGGAAACGCCTGGAAGACAAGGGGATCATCTCGCCCCACAGCGCCCAAGAAGTGCGCCAGCGCCTCAAGGTCCACGACCGGCTCAACATCACAGGCCAGGACGCCGCGGCGGGCATCAAACGCGGGGATGAGTTCGACGGCGCCAGACTTCTCTTGCCCGTGATGCAGATCCTGCCTTACGACCGCAACCCAAGGAGAAGCATCAATCCGAAGTACGACGAAATCAAAGAGTCCATCCGTGCGGTGGGCCTTCTGACCCCGTTCAATGTCACTCGGCGCCCAAACGAAGAGCATTACATCGTCTGCGGCGGTGGCAATACCAGGCTGGTGATCCTGCAGCAGCTCTTCCAGGAGGGCCAGAAACAGTTTGAACATGTGGAGGTCGGCTTCAGGGCGTGGCGCGGCGAAGCGGATGCCATTGCCGGACACATCGGCGAAAACGACCAGCGCGGCGACATGTGCTTCTGGGACAAGGCTGCCGGCATCCTGGCGATCAAATCCGCCTTGGAAGCGGAAAGTGGCACCGTATTGTCCCTGCGCAACTTCGAGGCCGAACTTAAGAGGCTCGGGCTGTCGTCCGCGTCCGTCAATGACCCGTCGCCAATGCCGACTTCCGTACACGACGCATGGCAGCATTTGCATGAGGCAATCCAGAAGGAGGCATTCCTCATCTCTATGGAACGCCAGGATGGAGACGCCTATGGACACTGGTTCGAGGCGGAGCGAAGGGTGCTCGACCGCCATGAGGCGTGGTGAACACGTGATCTTGAAGAACTGGGAGGGCATACCGCCAGACCCCCAGTGGGTCTCGGAAGAGATCGATCTGCTCAATGCCGCCGTGGACCAGTTCGCCGCGGCGATGAAGGCTAGGCTCGCGCAGAAGGCTCATGAGGGGTGGTCCGGGTGGAACGATCCGGCGAACGCCAACGCCATCTACACCGCCATGTTGGCGCATGGCGCAGGCGTGCCCATGGCCGCCGGGCAGGAGATCGATGTGGCCAACTTCGCCATGATGCTATGGCGTTTTCGACAACAGGAGCAGCAAGAACATGGGTCTTGAATCGATCACCTGGGTGGCCAGGTGCATCGGCTGCGGCTGCGATGAC
>CALHRD010000135.1 GCA_938038385.1 uncultured Burkholderiales bacterium | reverse complement strand
CGGTGGCTGGCGCGAAGCGACGACGCCGCAGGGTCGACCCCTGCAAGGAGGAGCGACAAAGCCAGGCGCCGTTTTGGCCCGGAAAGCGGGCGCGTAGCGGGCTCACCCAGCGGGTGACCTCCAACGAAGGCAGAAATCGCCGTGTTCTCACCATGTTACGAATCCAATGCAGCGGTCAACTGCGGTTTTTAGGTTGAAGGCTGCGGGGCCAGCATCGGCATGGCCACGACTTGCCTCGGGTGGCTCGTTTCTTGCTAAATCAGGTCAGGTAACACCCCTGGCTCCACCAAGATGAACTTCGCCGCCCCCGGCCTCGATATCCTCGCCACCGCCGTCCTGCTGCTGGACGCGCAGCGTACGATCCGCTACATCAACCCGGCGGCGGAGAACCTGTTCGGGATATCGCAACACCATGCCGTGCACAAACCCCTGGCGCATCTGATCGGCGCCTGCCCCGATTTGGAGCGGGCCGTGGACGCCGCCCTGAAAGAGGGCGCGAGTTTCACCGAGCACCACCTGCCGGTGGAGGCCGGGGAACTGACCCTGACCCTGAACGCGACGGTCACCCCGGTGGAATACGAGGTGGGAGCGGTGGTGCTGGAGTTCCATGCCGCCGGCAACGGCATGAAGATCGCCCGCGACGAGCAGGCCATGGCCCAGGCCCAGGCCGTGCAGATGCTGCTCAGACAACTGGCACACGAGATCCGCAACCCCCTGGGCGGCATCCGCGGCGCGGCCCAACTGCTGGAGGCGGAGCTCGATGGTGCCGAACTGGCGGAATACACCCAGGTCATCATCCAGGAGGCCAACCGGTTGCAGAGCCTGTTGGACCGCTGGCTGGCCCCGGCCAAGCGACCCGAGGTCCGCCCCGTGAACGTGCACGAGGTGCTCGAACGGGTACGCGGCCTGATCCTGGCCGAGTACCCCGGGCTCTCCGTCCGGCGCGAGTACGACATCAGTCTGCCCGAGGTGCAGGGCGACCTGGAGCAACTGATCCAGGCCGTGCTCAACATCGCCCGCAATGCCGCCCAGGCCATCGATGGCCAAGGCGAGATCGTCATCCGCAGCAGCGCGGTGCGCCAGGTCACCCTGGCCATGAAGCGCTGGCGCCTGGCTGCGCGCCTGGACATCATCGACCACGGTCCGGGTATCCCCGAAGACATGCAGCACAAGATCTTCTTCCCCCTGGTCTCGGGGCGGGAGGGCGGCAGCGGCGTCGGTCTGACGCTCGCTCAGAGCCTCATCCAGCGCCACGATGGGGTGATCCACCTGGTCAGCGAGCCGGGCTGCACCTGTTTTTCCATCTATCTGCCGATACAGGGATCAGAGGCCAGAGGCCAGGCAAATGAACCGGCCTGTCGTGAGCACTGATACCGTCACCTGATCATGAAACCCATCTGGATCATCGACGACGACCGTTCCATCCGCTGGGTGTTCGAGAAGGCGCTCAAGCGGGAAAATCTGGCGCACCGGATCTTCGATAGCGCCGAGAGCGCCCTGCGCGCCCTGGACCGGGATACACCCGGCGCCATCCTCACCGACATCCGCATGCCGGGCATGGACGGGCTCGAGCTCATGGAGAAGGTCAAGGCGCGCCATCCCAAGCTGCCGGTCATCGTCATGACCGCCTACTCCGATCTGGATTCGGCAGTCTTCGCCTTTTCCGGTGGCGCCTTCGAATATCTGCCCAAACCCTTCGACGTCAACCACGCCCTGGAACTCATCCACCGCGCCCTGGAAGAGGGCGGACGTGAGGAAGTCGGGGGCGGCGAGGCCGCTTTGACCGGCCAGGCCATGCTCGGGCAGGCGCCGGCGATGCAGGACGTCTTCCGCGCCATCGGCCGGCTCGCCCAGTCGCACGCCACGGTGCTCATCAACGGCGAGACCGGCACCGGCAAGGAGCTGGTGGCCCGTGCCCTGCATCGCCACAGCCCGCGCGGCGACAAGCCGTTCATCGCGCTCAACACCGCCGCCATCCCCAAGGACCTGCTGGAGAGCGAGCTGTTCGGCCACGAACGCGGCGCCTTCACCGGCGCCACCGGCTCGCGGCGCGGCCGTTTCGAGCAGGCCGACGGCGGCACCCTGTTCCTGGACGAGATCGGCGACATGCCGCCCGACCTGCAGACGCGCCTGCTGCGTGTGCTGGCCGACGGCGAGTTCTACCGCGTCGGCGGCCACTCCCCGGTGCGGGTCAACGTGCGGGTCATCGCCGCCACCCACCAGAACCTGGAGGAACGGGTGCGCCAGGGGCTGTTTCGCGAGGACCTGTTCCATCGCCTCAACGTCATCCGCATCAAACTCCCACCCCTGAGGGAGCGGCGCGAGGACATCCCGCTGCTGGTGCGCCATTTCCTGCAGAAGAGTGCACGGCAACTGGGCGTGGAGATGAAGCAGGTCTCCGACGAGGCCATGCGCGTGCTCTCGGGCTTGCCCTATCCCGGCAATGTGCGCCAGCTGGAAAACCTCTGCCATTGGCTCACGGTCATGGCCCCCGGTCAGGTCATCGAGCCCAAGGACCTGCCCCCCGATGCCCTGGAGGAACCCCAGCATGCCGCCCTGGACTGGGCCGAGGCGCTTGGTCGTACTGCCCAGGCCCGACTGGCGCGCGGCGAGCACGGCATCCTGGACGACCTCACCGCTGAGTTCGAGCGCACCCTGATCCGCGTGGCCCTGAATCACACCGGCGGGCGCAAGATCGAGGCCGCCACTCTGTTGGGTTGGGGCCGCAACACCCTCACACGCAAGATCCATGAGCTGGGCATGGAGGCGGCAGGGGAGGCGTGAGCTGTCGCCGGTACGCAACAAACGTACATAACTTGATCTGTATACTCGGATATTATTGATGGACATCAAGAAAAACCGGGTAAAGTAGTACGCATGTATCACTATTCGTTGGTACGTTCAATCTGAAAGGAGTTGATTATGCGTACTACCTTCACGCTGTTGTCTGCCCTGTTGTTCACCCTCGCCGCACAAGCCGGTCAGGACTGCCAGCCCGACCACCTGGGTCAGGAAGACCTGGCCATGATGGCTTCGGTACGTGTACCCGAGCCGGTCATGGTGGCAGAGGAGTCGTCCGCGCCCATCCTCTACGGCGTGGCGGCCCACCGCGGTCAGCTCTCGCCGGAGGACATCGCCATCATCCAGTCGGTGCAGCCCGCCGATGCCCGCATCGTGCTGTGCCCGACCGATCGGCCGGCGCTGAACTGATCTTTCCCGGGCGGGGTTTCCCCCCGCCGGGCGGGACCGGGACGCCGCATAATGTAGGCGTCCCATGTCACCCGCCTTCCTCCTCGATCTCTTTCTCCAGGTCTGGCTGCCCATCGCCATGCTGGTGGCGGCCGGTGGCGTGTGGGCGCGATTCCGCCGCGATCCGCCGGCCGACAAGCTGCGCATCTGCCTCAACCGTCTGGTGGTGGACGTCTTCGCCCCGCCGCTGCTCTTCGCCCTCTCGGCGCAGGCGCACATCGACCGCCAGATGCTCACCGTGCCGGTCATCACCCTCGCCGGCATCCTCACGAGTCTCGTTCTGCTCTACCCCCTGCTCTACCGCTCGCCCCTGGGCGCCGGACTTGCCCGCGAGACCCGCGCCGCCATGCTGCTCGCGGGCTGCTTCGGCAATGTGCTGTTCATGGGTTACCCCGTGCTCACCTTCCTCTATGGCCCCCTGGGCGGCAGCTACGCCGCCTTCGCCGACGTGCTGGCTTCCACGCCCCTGCTCTGGACCCTGGGCGTGTGGATCGCCACCCGCCTGGGTCATCCCGGCGGCCACGGCACCAGCCTGTTTCGCACCGTGCTCAGGCTTCCCCCCATCTGGGGCTTCGTCCTGGGTTTCGTCGTCAACTTCGCCGGCATCGATGCCGGCCCCCTGATCCAGGCCGCAAAGTTCATGGGCCAGGCCACCATCCCGCTCATGCTCTTCACCCTGGGGCTGTCCATCCCCTGGGCCGATCTCAGGCCCAGCCGGCCGGTGATCGCCACCGTGCTGGTCAAGCTGGCCGTCGCCCCGCTCATCGTCCTGGGCCTCTCCCGCCTCGCCTTCGGCGAGCTGC
>CALHRD010000134.1 GCA_938038385.1 uncultured Burkholderiales bacterium | reverse complement strand
CTTTGTCCGTTCCCTCACCTCAAGCCCCTCCCGCCCTCTCTCCCGGCCTCTCTCCCTGGGGGAGAGAGGAGGGTCGAGCCTCCCCTCCCCCATGGGGGGAGGGGTCGGGGGTGAGGGGGGGTGGGGTCGGGGGTGAGGGGGGAGGGGAGCTTCGTGAGCCGGCTGCGCCGACTTTCACGCTAAACTCGGACGCATGCATATTCGGATGAAGCCCAGCCTGCAGTGCATCTTTCTCTGTCTACTCGCCGCCCGGTTGCTGGCGCTGGGCTGCCCGACCGCCTGGGCCATGTCCGTATCCGTCGGCGAGCTGAGACTGGAGTACGCCCTACCCTGGGAGCGTGCCGGTGCCGGGGAGGAGTCGGAAGCCGAGAGTGCCATCCTGCGCCGGTCGGATACCACGGCGCCGCTCACGGTGATGCTGCCCCGGCATCACACCCGCCTGCGCATGCCGGAGGAACACTTCTACCGGCAGTTGGAAATGGTCTGGCGGGGCCGGTATGGGGAAGCGGCGCGGATGGACTGGCTCGATGCCGGGGGACGGCGCTGGCGCTGGCTGCGCCGCCCCAGCCTGGACCGGGCCGGTGCCGTCGTCTTCCATCTGGTGACCGTGATCGATGGCCGCGCCCACCATCTGCTTGCCTATGCACCTGCATCCACCACCGAGTTGCCCGAGGCAGTCATCGGGCTGCTGAGCGGCCCGGTCGGCGCGCAGGGAAACGGGGATACGCCCGGATCGTTCCCCGCAGCCCCTGCGACCGCCCCATCCATGGGCTGGCGGCTGGAAAGGATCGTGCACATCCGGCCGGGGCAGGCCGAACTGGACCGGATGATGACGCTGGAGCGAGACGGGCTGGGGCGCGAGGGCGGCATCACCGGCCTGGCGCTCAAGGTGAAGGAACAAGGCATCGAGGCATTCCTGCAGGGCTTCGTCTGGGTCCCCGGACCTGGTCGCCGGGAGGTCAGACACGAGTTCCTGCACCGCTGGGAACTGACCTGGGCCGCCCCGCCGTCACTTTGGCGCGACGATGAGGCCGCGGCCATGGCGGTGAGCTCGGGCGCCGGCAGCGACCGGGTCGGGCTCGGTATCGGGCTGCGCTTTCTTTGCGCGGAAGCGGATCGGTTGGGCGCGATGCTGGATGACGCCCAACGCGGGGAGGCCGGCGCCGGCGAACGTCTGGAGGCGGCATTCGCGTCCTGTCGTGACAAGGCTAACGGGCTCACGCAGGCCGAGGTCACGCTGAGCCCGGGCGAGGCCGCGCGTCCTGTCGTGCTCCAAGCGCCCGACTATCCCGCCCTGTCCGCCGGCGAACGGGGCCTGTTGGTGCTGACCCTGCAACCCCGCGTTGGGCAAGGCAGTCCGGGCCAGGCCCTGCTCGGGGCAGCCTCGGTCCACTACGTCTATGAACGGGTGCGGTGAGAGGTGGTCGCGCCCTCCTCTCGCCAATCGTGTCCTGTCACGTGCGGCAGCGAGCGCGCATCCCGCTCGGCGAGTGGGGCGCCATGCAGACCGGTGCCGGCGGATCAGCGCGCCTCCTCCGGTGGGGGGATGGTGCTGGGGCACAGTCCCGACTCGCGCACGCGGCCGTACCAGTATTCAGCCTCGTCGGGGTCTGTCCTCCCCAGGCTGCCGTTCAGCAAGCTCTGGGCGAGGTGATACTGGGCCTCCGGCGATCCGGCCTCGGCCGCCTGCCGAAAGGCCGCCAGCGCATCGTCCGCACGCCCTGCCCGCTGCAGGGCGACGGCCTCCGCCAGCGAGGGCGTGGCCGCGACGGCGGTGGGAAAGAGCCCGATCAGGGCAAGAGCGATTCGGCGCATGTCTGGTCCCTCTCGACGAATATACCCGTATCCGTGGCGACCGAGCCCTGGGCCCCTTTGCTCGGGCCTTGGCCTGCACCCCACCTGTCGGACTGAAATCCGACCTGCAAGGGGTGTCTGATGGCGACACGGATTCCGGGCACAGGATAGAGTGGTTTCGGTGTGGATGCACCGGTACATCAGCCCGACGGCGATGACTGGATCATTCTGACCGTAGCGCATGGCCTGACTGGGTCAGATTGGCCCACGGCACGCAGTCCCGCGCTACCGGTCATTACCGAATAATCGCAATCCAGTCAAATGGATACACGCTTTCAACGACTGGTTGGCACGACAGGTGCTTGATCAGGCTGCCGGCCATGATGCCCGGCCATTCCGGCCCGTCGCCGGAGTTGGTTGACCTTACCGACGAGGAGAGACACTGATGAAACATACCCTGCTGGCGCTGGCCGTAATGGGCCTGGCCGGGAGTCAGGCAGCCCGCGCCGCCGACTCCCTCCCGCCCAACATCCTGTACGACGCAGCGCGCGAGAAGAAGACAATCTGGCCGCTGCCGGTCAGGAACAGCGGCGAGCTCAAATACAACGAGCACCGCCAGGATCTGTCGCGCTGGCCGACCCTGAGCTACCAGGACAAACGCGATACGAAACGACCCGAGAAGGTGGAGCTGCAGGGGCCCCTCAACGGCAATGCGGAAAACGGCAAGAAGATCGCCATGAACACCCAGCGCGGCAACTGCTGGGCCTGCCATGTGCTGCCCGGCGACCCGCAGGGCGGCACCGGCGGCCCCCCGCTCATCAACGTCGGCACCTGGGGCTACAGCGATGCCCACCTGTATCAGCAAATCTGGGACCGGCGCGTCGCCAACCCCGCCACCGAAATGCCCCCCTACGGCAGCAACGGCGTGCTGTCCGACCAGGACATCCGCGACGTGGTGGCCTATCTGCAAACCCTGAAGTGATCGCCGGAGGACTGCCATGAAGCGCTCTACCCTGACCCTTGCCCTCCTCACCCTGCCTCTGGCCCCGGCCCTCGCCGCAGAAGCGCCCTACCGGGACATGACCTCCTACATCGACTATGGCAAATCGCCCAAGGCCAGCGACGACGCCAAACACACCAACACCTACCAGTATTGGAAGGACAACCGGAAGATCGATCCGGAGATATCCAACAGCCTCACCGACTTCTGGAAGGTGAACTGGAAGTATCGGGACGCCCCCTACGACGACACCCTGCACGGCGGCCATGACGCACTGGAGCGCGGGGAGGAGGTCTACAAGCAGCTCAATGCCAAGGGCGACTTCGCCGCCTGCCTGGGCGCCAAGAAGGGTGACCTCAAGGGCTTGCGTCTGACCTATCCACGCTTCGACAAGGAGCTGGGCGGTATCGTCGGCCTGGAGGCGCGCATCGAGCACTGCGCCGCCAGGCAGGGCATGAAGCTGGAGAACGGCAGCTACGACAACACCGCCGTCTCCGTCTATGTCACCAGCTTCAGCAACGGCATGCCGCTCAAGATCGACGTCACCCGCGAGCCGATGAAGAGCGCTTTCGAGCGCGGCAAGAAGCTGTTCCACACCAAGGCCGGCTGGACCAACTTCTCCTGCGCCACCTGTCATGTCTCCCTTGTCGGCAAAGGGCTGCGCGGTCAGATTCCCACCACCCACTATGGCGACATCGGCCACTGGCCGACCTGGCGTTCCAAGGACGAGCTGCAATCCCTGCACGTGCGCTTCACCGAGTGCAACCGCAATGCCGGCGTGCAGCCGCTCAAGGTCGGCAGCCCGGAATACCACGACATCGAGGTGTTCATGACGGCGCTGTCCAACGGCATGCCGGTGACCGTGCCCAGCCAGCGCGACTGAGGGTTCGTCTCCGCCCCTGCTCAAGCCGCCGCAGGGCGGCTTTTTGCATACGCCTGAATCCGTGTCGATGCTGCCGGTTGCCTTGGAGGTCGGGCTGCAGTCCAAGCTACCGAGCATGCCGCGAGAGGACCGCGTGTTCAGGCTATACTCACCCCTCGTTCGAGACGGAGTTCGGCATGGATCGACGTCATTTCCTGCTCGCCGCCCTGACCGGGCTGGCGTCCTCCTCCAGTTCCGGACGGGCGGGCACGGGGCTCGAACGCATCGACGCCCTGCTGGCCGACAACGTCTGCCGCACCCGGCCGGACGCGATCATCCGCGCCTCCCTGGCGCCGCGCAAACCGGGCGAGCTGCGTTATCAGGGCACCCATATCCTCGCCCACGGCGCCTTCCGCGACCTGGCCGCCGCCTATCGCGGGCCCCGGGGTTACCGTGTGACCGTCACCGGCGGCGGCTGCGATGACGGCATCGCCACGGTGCGCCGGGGCAGCGCTGAACTGGGGGGCATGTGTTGCCCAGTCCCCGGTTCGCGCGGCGAGGGTCTGCCGTGGTTGCTGGTGGCCCGCGACATCAAGGTGGCCATTACCCATCCTGCCAACCCGGTGACCGCTGCCAGCCGGGAGGAACTGCGCGCCGTGGCCCGCGGCAGGCTGGACAACTGGCGCCAACTGGGGGGCGAGGCGCGGCACATCGCCCTGGTGACGCGCAAGCACTGCCCCGATTACTTCGAGCCCGTGCGCCAGCTTTTGCTCGACAACCGGCCGGACTGGAGCCCACAGGGTCTGTATGTGGATCGCGACGAGCAGATCGTCGATCTGGTGGCGCGTTACCGCGGCGGCTTGGGCCTGGTGAGCTGGGTCTTCGCCCGACCCCTGGTGGAGACGGGGCGGCTGAAGGTGCTGCGGGTCGATGGCGTGGCCCCCGCGGCGGCGGAGGTCCAGGCCGGACGCTACCCCCTGCACGGCCCGTTGAACGTGGTCTATCGGCAGTGGGAGGCGGACAGCATGCGGCCCTTTTTCGACTTTCTCTACGGCCCGCAGGGCGCGGCCATCGTCGCCCGCGCCCTGGTGCCGGTATCGGCCGAGGAGGCAGACTATCGGCCCAGACGCTGGGCCTGATCGACCGGGCGCGCCGGCAGGCGGATCACCACCTCACCGCCCGGCCCCTCACCCAGCGCCATCTCCCCGCCGTGCGCCTGGACGATGGCCAGACAGCTCGCCAGTCCCAGCCCGCTGCCGCCGCGTTTGGTGGTGTGGAAGGGCTCGAAAAGGCGGGCGCGGATCTCGGGCGCGAACCCCGGGCCGGTGTCCTTCACTCGTATTTCCTGACTGGACCCTGCCGCTGTCAACACGACCGTCACGACTGCGCCCGGCGCAGCGTCCCTGGCGTTGTCGAGCAGGTTGTCCATGACCCGTTCCCACTGATAGGGGTCCACGTCGGCGTGGAGCGGCGCGCCGGCAGGCCGGAAATCCACCGTTTGGCCGGGATGCTGGCGCTGCCAGCGCCTGATCGTCTCCGCGCACAAGGCGTTCAGGTCGTGCCGCGCGACTGCCAGCCTTACCGGACGCCCGTAGGCCAGCAACTGTTCCAGCGTGCGCTGACAGCGCTGGATGTGATGCAGCACCAGCGCCGCGTCCTCGCGCAGAGCGGCGTCGCCGGTGGCTTCCGCCTGTTTGACCTGCAGCTCCGCCACGCCCCGGACCACGGACAGGGGGTTGTTCATGTCGTGGGCCACGCGCGCGGCCATGCGGCCGATGGCGGATAGGCGTTCCTGCTGCTGGATCCGGTGTTCGAGTTCGCGCAGTTTGGCCAGCTCTGCCGTCATGGTGTTGTAGGCCCTGACCAGACCGGCCACTTCATCGCCGCCCGCTGGTTCCTGCAAGGCCTTGAATTCCCCACGCCCCACCCCGGCCACGGCGCGGGTCAGGTCCGCCAGGGGGCGAAGCTGGCGGCGCAGGATCAGGCCCAACACCCCAAGGAGCAAAAGGCCCGAAGCCGGCATCAGCCACAGCAGCAGGGCCTTCGCCGTGGCCAACGCCCGGCCGGCGCTGTCGTCCACCGCCACGTCCAGCCAAACCGGAGGCCCCTCCACCCCCTCCAGGGCCACGCGCTGCCCGGTAAGCCGCTGGCCGGGCTTGTCCACGCGCACTGCCACCTCGCCGCCGGCGGGAAAAAGGTTGGCCAGCACCTGCCCCAGGGGCCGCCCGAGCCAGAGCACGGCCAGGGTGTTGCCCGAGCGGACGATGGGCTGGCGCACCGTCAGCCAGGGCGCGCCATCGATCCAGGCCAGACGGGCCGCCACTGTTTCCGGATCGGCCGGCGGGGCCACCGGCGGCGTGCGTGACGGTGCCGCGGCGATGAGGCGTCCACCCGTGTCCCACAGGCGCGCGGCCTCCAGGTGGAAACCCGCCGCCATGCGCTTCACCGCGGTGACGGGGTGTTCGATCTCGCCGTCCAAATAGAGGTGGTAATAGGTGGCGTTGATCAGTTCCGCGTCCTGACCCAGGAGCTCGGCGAGGTTGGCCAGAGCGGCCAGCTCCCTGGCCACCGCCTCGCGCGCCAGCCCTCCGGCGTTGGCCAGGCGCTCGGCGCGTAGTTGCTGGAATTGTTGGCTCACCACTCGGTCCACCGCCAGATAGAGCAGAGCGCTGATGACCAGCACGCTGGCCGCCGTTGCCGCCAGCAGGGTGGTCAACAGGGAATGCCGCCAGGCAGGGCGCGCGCGGCGGTGGCGGCCGGCTGCTGCACCCACGCCCTCCGGCATGGCAGAATCGGAAGACGAATCCATCGCCCAACTGTACCCCATGTCCGCACCGGCTGCGCCTACCCTGCCCGAACGGGCCCTGTCCATCCTGGTGCTGGAGGACGAGCCGGATGTGGCGGCCCTGCTGGCGCGCCTGATCCGTGCCTGCGGTCCGCACCGGGTGCGCGAGGCCATCGTACCCGCGAATCTGCCCGCACTGCTGGCCGAAACGGACCCGGACCTGGTCTTCACCGACCTGATGATGCCCGGGTTGGACGGCCTGGCGGCGATCCGGGCCGCCCACAACCACGATCCCGACCTGCCGGTGATCGTGGTGAGCGCCTTTGCCACTCTGGACAACGCCGTGGCGGCGGTGAAAGCGGGGGCCTTCGATTTCCTGGCCAAGCCCTTCGGCCTGGACGCGGTCGAACTGGCCCTGGCCAAGGCCGTGCGCGAGGTGGAAAACCGCGCCCGTCAGGCGGAGCTGTGCCGCCAGGCGCAGGCACGCGATGCCGACCTCAATGCCCTGCGAGGGCAGAGCCCTGCCATGGTGCGTCTGCGCGACTGGATCGCGCAGGTGCGCGGCACCCGTGCCAACGTACTGATCGAGGGCGAAAGCGGCACTGGCAAGGAACTGGTGGCCCGCGCCCTGCATGCCGGTCAGGGCCCCTTCGTGGCCCTGAACATGTCCGCCATCCCCGATGCGCTGGCGGAGGCGGAACTCTTCGGCTACGTGAAGGGCGCCTTCACCGGCGCCGCCCGCGACCGGCCCGGGCTCATCCGCCAGGCCGGCGGCGGCAGCCTGTTCCTGGACGAGGTCAACGCCATGAGTCCGCTGATCCAGGCCAAACTCCTGCGCGTATTGCAGGACAGGCGCGTGCGTCCGGTCGGCTCGGACCGCGACGAAGCGGTGGAATTCCGCCTGCTCGCCGCCAGCAACGTGCCCTTGGAGGAGGAGGTGGCGGTTGGCCGTTTCCGGCGCGACCTGTTCCACCGCCTCAACGTGCTCGCCGTGCGTCTGCCCCCCCTGCGCGAGCGGCGGGAGGACATCGCCCGTCTGGCGGAACACTTCGTCAACCGTTACGCCAGCGCCCACGGCCGCCGCGTGCGGCGACTGTCCGCCGAGGCCATAGCCGCCCTGGAACGAGCCGACTGGCCGGGCAACGTACGGGAACTGGAGAACGTCATCGAGCAGGCGGTGATCCTGAGCCCCGATCACCTGCAAGAGGTGCCCCTGGCCCTGCTCTCCCCCCACCTGGGCGGCCAGGGCTGGCTGGGGGCCACCCCCGCCGCCGACCCGGACCGGCCCGCCACCCTGGCGGAGGTGGAGCTGCGCCACATCCACGCGGTGCTGGCACAGGCCGGCGGCAACAAATCCGAGGCGGCGCGCGTGCTGGGCATCGGCTACAAGACCCTGTTGCGCAAGCTCAACCAAACCCAGGAAGAGGACGGCTGAGCATGGCCGTCCTGCACAGGCGGGGGCTGCGGCATGGGCGGCGCCCGCGACGGTCCAGCCCGACCCCCGCTGCAGGTGCAGGGGCACGGTATCCAGCATGACCGAGAAACACGACATCCTGCTTCGCCCCCGCCTCTACCTCGGCGAGGGCCTGTCCATCGGTCCGGGCAAGGTCGAACTGTTGCGCGCAGTGGGCCGTACCCGCTCGATCAGCGCCGCGGCGCGGGCGCTGGGCATGCCCTACAAGCGGGCGTGGCTGCTCATCGACAGCCTCAACCAGGGCTTCGGCCGGCCGGTGACGGAGACCGCCATCGGCGGCAGGGGCGGCGGCGGGCACGGCTCACCCCCCTGGGGGAGCGGCTGGTGGCAGCGTACGACCGGCTGCAGGTGCGGCTGAACACCTCCGCCCAGGCGGAGCTGGAGACATTCCTCGAATTGCTCGAGGACGCCTGCCCACCGCCTCAAAATTGATCCAGGGTGGTGAGATCGGCCCGCACTGCGGGTCATCCATCCGAATCCGCGGTGTTCGGCACGAAGCCTCATTGGGCCGCGCGGGAGGTCGGACTTCAGCCCGACACCCCATCCGGTCGGAACAATCCTAAAAACCGCGGTCGAAAGGGCCCGATGGCCGGTCCAAGCGGGTGTCTGGCGCGACCAGCCCTCTCGAGGGCGCAGGACGGCACGCAGTGCTGGTCCCGAGCGTAGCGAGGGATGGCCCGCAGGGCCACAAGCGACGACGCCGCAGGGGCAAGCGCTACGGGGGAGCAGGGACCCCTTCAGGGGATGCTGTCAAGCGACATCAGGAATTGCCCCCCTGGCGACATCCAGAATTGACCCCTCAGGCGGGTTGATGAACTGACACGGATTCTGTCGAGCCGGGGTGCTGCCGCGGCAGCACGCCGGCTCGACGCTTTTCCTTGAGGCGATAGCTCTCGCCCCGGATGGTGACCACATGGCTGTGGTGCAGCAGGCGGTCGAGGATGGCCGTGGCGGCGATCGCGTCGCCGAACACCACGCCCCACTCCCC
>CALHRD010000133.1 GCA_938038385.1 uncultured Burkholderiales bacterium | reverse complement strand
CCTGGTTCGGCACGCTGGGTTCGCGCGCCCGCAACGGCTGGGGCGCCTTGCAAATCGATTGCATCAGTGGTGAAAAGATCCTTGGACTGGATGGTCTTTGCGATTCGGCGCTTGAAGCCATCGCGCCGCTACGCCCAATCGAGGAGGCCATGCAGTGCGAATGGCCCCACGCAATCGGGCGTGCCGGCGATGGCCGTCCGGCTGTCTGGCGGGTCTATGCGCGGCGGGAAACCGTCGATGGGAAAACCCGGTATGTCGGCTTCGATTCCTGGTGCGGTGTCATGGAGCGCCTGGCGGAAATCAAGATCAGGTTCCGCACACAGTTCGTCCTGAACAGTGGCGAGCCGCATAACATCGTCGAGCAACGACATGTATTGGCCTATCCGCTGACAAATCACGGGTTGCAAGGCATCAAGGGCAAGACGATGGATGGTCGTCTTGCCAACCAGTTGCGCTTCAAGGTGGCTGGGAACAGCAAGGGTGAGTTGTTCGGCGTGATCGTGCATTTGCCCTGCGAAATGCCGCGCGCATTTTTCGACGGAACATCCGCCCCTGCCCCCGATCGCAATTTTCAGGCAGAGGTCTGGCGGCAAGTCCACGACTGTCTCAACACCCAGTTCCCACAATCCATCGTCCGCATCAGGAAAGCATGACCATGACCGACTGGACCCAAAAACTCGCCGCCTGGCTGCACGACCCGGCGGAGAAACAGCTCGTCCTGATGCGCGACCGGGAGGGGCATGAATTCGGCACGGTGAAGCGCTTGCGGGAACAACTCGGCATCGACTATGCCGCCTTCGACCATCGCGCCGACTGGCTGGCCGCCGCCGCCGACCGGCCCAACTGGCCGCGTCACGAGGACGGCGGGAAATACCAGGCGTTCGAGCAGGTGGTGTTCGCCAGGGAACCGGAACTCATCCACCCGCTTTCCGGCGCGCGGCTCAAGTTGCAACCGCTGGCCGATCAGGTGGGCGTGGCGGAAATCAAGGCGGTCAGCCTGGATCACTTCGAGACGCTCATCCAGGACGACCCGCGCAGGACTTTCCTCGCCTTCTGGCGCTTCGGCCCGGAACTCGGGGCGCAGACCAACCTGGGGGCACTCTGGCCGATGTTGCCGGCCGATTCCCGCACGCCGGATCACAGCATCTGGTCGCATGTCGATACCGTGGCCGCCATCCACACCGCGCTGAGGGGGGACGCCGACGGCCCCGACCAGCCCGCGCTGTTGGCCATGAGTTTCGGCCCGGTGCAGGGCTTCATCGGCCAGGCGCGTTCCACCTCCGATCTGTGGGCGGGTTCCCACCTGCTGGCCAGCCTGGTCTGGGAGGCGATGAAGCCCATCGTGGAACACCTCGGACCGGACGCGGTGCTGTTTCCCGCCCTGCGCGGCGTGCCGGCGGTGGATCGCTGGCTGGTGGAAACGGGCGGCGAGGCATTCCGTACCCTGTTCGATGGACTCGGCGCCGAATTCCTGCAAGACAAGACCGACACCAACCCGCTGTTCGCCGCCGCCCTGCCCAACAAGTTCGTCGCCATCGTGCCCGCACGGCAAGCCCGGAAGCTGGCCGAGGAGGCCATTGCCGCCGTGCGCCAGCAGGCGAAGCAATGGGCGCTGGAAGCGGCAAGGGAAGTGTTCGACGCGGCGGGCGCCAGCCTGACCGACGTGACCCGTGCCCAGATCGACGCCCAGCTCGACGGCTTCCCCGAAGCCTATTGGGCCGCCGCCACCTGGCCGGCGGAGGGTGATTTGAAGGATGTGGTCGGGGTTGCGAAGCGCCTGCACGCCGCCCTCGATGAGGTTCATCCCGACCTGAAAACCCAGGGCGTATTCGCTGCCGAGGTATGGCAGGTGCTCACCAAAGAGCTCAAGCTCGACGGCTTGCAGTTCTGGAGCCCCAACACCGGCCTGCTCTACCCGGCGGTGTACGAGCTCGCCGACCGGGCCTTGGCCGCAGCCAAGGCGACGCGGCCTTTCAATGCGATGCGGGAAGAGGGCTTCCGCTGCACGCTCACGGGCGAGGCGGAATGGCTCACCGACGACCGCGCTGCCCTGCACTGGAGCCGCGAGGAGCGCAAGACCTGCAGTGTCTGGGGGCGTGCGGCGGGCAAGTTCGGCATCAAGAAGGGCGAACATCTGGGCGCGCTGGCCACGCTCAAGCGTCTATGGCCGACCCTGTTCGCGCGGCAGATCGGTGCATTTCTCGGTCTGAACGAGAGCGAAAAGGTGCGCCGTTTCGTGGTCAGCACCCATGCGCTGGCGCTGTCCACCACGCTGGAAAAACTGGTCGGCGGCATGACCCTGGAACAGCAGGCAGCCTTGTCCGCACTCTCCGCCGTGGCGGATGGACTGGAGCCCGCCACCCTGCCCAAGGCGCTGATGCAAGCCCTGTACAAGCTGCCGGAACACCAGCGGCGCACCCTGCAGCGCCTGCCGGCGTTACTCGAGGCCAATGAAGACGCCAGCGAGGGCGAATACCGCCTCGATCACCACCTGAAAACCCTGTTCGGCGACGCCCGCCCGGAGACCTACTACGCCCTCATCCTCATGGACGGCGACCGCATGGGCGGCTGGCTGGCGGGCAACGAGCAGGCCTACAAGCTGGCCTATCGCGACACCTGGCACAGCAAGGTGCGGGTGGAAATGGACGAGCACGCCCGGAGCAACCCGGCGCTGGCGGACTACCTGAAGACCAAACGCCCGGTGTCCCCCGCGCGCCACGCCGCCATCTCGCGCGCACTCAACGACTTCTCCACGCACCTGGCGCGCCACATCATCGAGGACTGCTGCAAGGGCAAGCTGCTCTATGCCGGCGGCGACGACGTGCTGGCGCTGGTGGCGGTGGACGACCTGTTCGACGCCATGCAGTTGCTGCGCCTGGCCTACAGCGGCATCGCGCCGGATGCGGCGATGAACCTGGCCGACCATATCGGCGCCTTGCAGCCCGGCGGCAGCGTGCGGCAGAAAAAGCTGCTGCTGGCCCAGGGTTTCGGCCTGTTGAATGGCCGCTTGATGACCTTGATGGGCCACAAGGCCACCGCCTCGATGGGCGCGGTGGTGGCGCACCACACCGC
Source organism: uncultured Burkholderiales bacterium (assembly GCA_938038385.1). Lineage (GTDB taxonomy): Bacteria > Pseudomonadota > Gammaproteobacteria > Burkholderiales > Thiobacillaceae > JANWZL01. Next base: position 3,086 of record CALHRD010000133.1, on the reverse strand, counting down.
GCCGCTGGGCATGGTGATGCGTGAACTGCGCGCCGCCGAACACACCGCCAAGAACACCCCGCGCAAGGACACGAGCGGCAAGAAAACCGACCGCGACGCATTTTGTCTGCGCGTGCTCAAGCGCAGCGGCGGCGAGGTGAGCGTGGTCAGTCCGTGGTGGCCGGCTGCCAATGATCTGCCGGACACGAGCCGCAGCGCCCTGGCATTGATGAAGCAACTGGCAACCGAACTGGCGCTGACCGAGTTTTCCCGTGGTGCCATCTATCGTTCGCAACTCTGGTTTGAGGGCCTCACCGACCAGGAGGCGGACGCGCAAGACCCGCGCTGGCGCGCACAAATCACCGGTGCGCTGGCCGCGCAATTCAACCGCCAGCGCGGCAACCCGGAGATCGCAAGGCGTGTGGTGGACCATGTGTGCGATGTCATGCGCCCGAAGCACCCCAAAACCGCCATCGGCCATTTCCTCGTCACCAGCGAATTCTTCGCCCGCGAGGCGCGCGCCATTCAAATGGCCGGCAAGGCCCGGCGCGAGCAGGACAAGGAGGCTGTATGACCACCTACTACTACGTCCAGCCCACCGACACCCTGTTCGTGCGCGGCAACCTTGCCTTCGGCGACGCCGGCGAACATGGCGCTGCCCTGATGCCGCCGCCGCCCTCGTTGTTCGCCGGTGCCTTCCGCTCCGCCCTCCTGGGGCGGGATGCGGGCGAGATGAGCGCCTTCCTCGCCCAGGGCCGCTGCGGCGATGCCCGCCTCGATGCCTGTCTGGGGACGCCCGATGCACCCGGCGCGTTTCGCATCACCTGGCTATCGCTGGCCGGCCTTCTCCCCTCGCCCCCTGGGAGAGGGGCCGGGGGAGAGGGAGCGACGGTGGAAAGCGTGCATACCCTCCCCGCCGACCTTCTGCGCCTCGAAACCGGCTTCGCCCCGCTGCAACCCCGCAAGCCCGGCGGGTTCGTCGCCATCGCGGGCGAGCTGCCGCAACGCGCTACCCTGATTACCGCCAAACAGGAAAAGCCCAAGTCCGGTTACTTCCTGCGCCAGGCGGGTCTCGCCTGCTACCTGCAAGGCCAACTCCCGGAGGCCGGGCAGGAGATCGAAACGAGGCATCTCTACCAGCGCGACCCCCGCCTGGGCATCGGCCTCACCGCCGAATCCCGTTCCGTGGAAGAAGGGTTGATCTACACCACCGAGGGTTACGCCTTCAGCCCGGCAGACACTCCGGAAATCTCGCGCCCCTATGTCGGCACCGGCTTCCTGGTCGGCATCGAAGGCGCCGATGGCCTGCTGCCGGAAGAAGGGTTGTTGCGGCTGGGCGGCGACGGACGCAGCGCCCGATACCGCCGCGTCGATTTCCAGCCGCCGCGCATGGCGGATGTCGCAAAACGATTCCGCCTGATCCTGCAAACCCCGGCGCTGTTTTCCTCCCCTCGCCCGCAGGCGGGAGAGGGGCCGGGGGTGAGGGCGGGCTGGCTGCCCGATGGCGTCGGCAGGGAAGGGGACGAATATCGCCTGCGCGGCCCCGGCTTCACCGCCCGCCTGGCCTGCGCCGCCCTGGGTCGCCGCGAAGTCGTCAGCGGCTGGGACTTGTTCAACTGGAAACCCAAGCCTGCCCAAGCCGCTGCGCCGGCGGGCAGCGTGTACTGGTTCGAGGATTTCCAGGGCGACCCCGGCAAGCTTGCCGAATGGGTGGCGGGCGGGCTGTGGGGTGAGAATCCCGATCCACAACGCCGCGCCGAAGGGTACAACCGGGCCTGGCTCGCCGCCTGGCCGAATGACTGAATCAAGGAGAGGAAAGACATCATGTTCGAAGCCCGCCAACTCGTTTTCTATTACGCCCTCACCCCCGTCCACATGGGTGCCGGTTCCGCCATCGGCGCCATCGACTCGCCGATCCAGCGCGAGGTGCATACCCGGCACCCGATGTTCGCCGGCGCCGGGTTGAAGGGCGCGCTGCGCCACCACTTCAATCGCGCCTGGCCGGGCGAGAACGGCCGCAGCGGCCTGATCAACCGCATCTTCGGCCCGGATACCGGCGCTTCCGACTTCGCCGGGGCCTTGTCCCTCAGCGACGCCCAACTCGTCGCCCTGCCGGTGCGCTCGCTCAAGGGCGGCTTCGCCTGGGTGACCAGCCCGGTGGCGCTCGCGCGGTTGAAGCGGCTGGCGGAACTGGCCGTGGGCGTCGTCGAGTGGAATGTGCCTACGGTGGCGGAGAACCAGGCGCTGATGGCGGCGGACGGCCTGCTCGCCAACGGCAAGCTGATCCTAGAAGCCTTCGAGTTCAGGAAAGCAGAAGGCGATTGTTCGGACATCGCCAGGTGGCTGGCGGGGAACGCTCTAACCAAGGCCAACACCTACTTTGCTGACAAGCTAAAGGCCGACCTCGTCGTCCTTTCCGATACCGATTTCGCCCACTTCGCGCGGCACGCGATGGTGGTGGAGCCGCATGTGCGCATCAACGACGAATCCGGCACCGCCGACGACGGCGGCCTGTTCTATGTGGAAAACCTGCCGCCGGAATCCATCCTGGTGGGCCTGGCCCAGGCCAGCATCGAGCGGTTCAAGAAAGGCAGCCGCAACGAGGGCAGCGCCGCTCTGCTGTCCGCCGAGGATGTGCTGGAAGCCGTGTTCGATGGCGCGGAAAGCTGCCCCGGCATCGCCGGCAAGCCCCTGCAAATCGGCGGCGACGCCAGCACCGGGCGCGGCCTGGTGATCGTGCAAGCCGTGGCCGGAGGTGACAAATGAGCCAGACCCTCGACCAACAACGCGCCGCCTTCGCCTGGGAATGCGCGACCGCCGGAATGCAGAAGCACGGCAAGGAATACAAGGTGCTCGCCAAGGGGGCCCCCGCCCTCATCATGAACAGCGGACTGATGCCGACACTGGCGTTTTACAACCACAAGGGCAAGGCCGCCACGCAACTCCTCGATGATTTGATTCGTGGGCTTTCACTCCGATTGGCGAGCCAGAAACTCAATCCTGGCCAGGGCCTCCAGTTATTCCCTCAGTTCATGGCCACGTTGCAGCAAGTGCCGTCCCATGACTATCTACGCAACACCGACGAAGCCCTGGAAATCCTCAAATGG
>CALHRD010000132.1 GCA_938038385.1 uncultured Burkholderiales bacterium | reverse complement strand
GGTGTCGACCATGCACGTGCACCTGGACCACGACCACTGCCTGGAGGCGGTCATCCTGCGCGGGGCGACCGAGGAGGTGCGGCGCTTCGCCGACCGCCTGTCGGCCGAGCGCGGCGTGCGTCACGGGCAGCTCAACCTGATACCCGTGGATACCGAGTCCGTCGCTCCCCACGTGCATACCCGTCCGAAGAGCTGACACCCCCTTCCGACCGGGCGGTGATCATGCCACCCTTTTTTAAGAAAGATTATTTTATTTTCATAACGATGATCTACAATCAGGACAAGTCCATACGCTCAGTCCGCCATGCATATCCCCCTGTTGCTGCTGCTCGCCTCGATCTGTGCCTCCGTCCAGGCGCATGACCTCTGGATCACCCGCGATGGCAGCCTGCACACCCTGCACTACGGCCATGAGCGCTCCGGCCACGCCGGCGTCAAGGTCATCGAGTACAAGCCGGAGCAGGTCCGGCAGGCACTCTGTGTCAGCACCGCGGGCCGGGAGCTGGCCGGCGAGAACGGACACACCTGGCCGGTGACGCTGAAGGGTGAATGCGCCGCCAGTTACTTTGTCTTCTCCACCGGCTACTGGTCGAAGACCCCGTACGGCACGAAGAACCTGCCCAGGAACGAGGCGGGTATGGTGATCGACAGCTGGCTCTCGGTCGAATCGGTCAAGCGCATCGACGCCTGGGGGGCGGCCCTGGCCAGGCCGCTGGGTCTGGAGCTGGAGATCGTGCCCCTGGACAACCCCTTAAGCCTGCGGCCCGGCGACAAGTTGCACCTGGCCGTGTACAGCGCGGGCAAGCCGGTGGCGGGCGCCACGGTGGCCTATTTCGGTCATCCCCGCGGCGTCACCGCCGCCGACGGCCGCGTCAACATCACGCTGCGCCAGCCCGGCCCGCAGTTGATCCAGGCCAGCATCGAGACACCGCTGGCGGACGGCAAGGCCGACCGCCTCGTCCAAGCCAGCGTACTGCAGTTCGAGCTGGCGCCATGATCGGGCGTCTGCTCTTCGCCCTGGGGCTTGGCGTTGCCTGCCTCACCGCCCTCGCCCACGACCTGCATCACGAGGTCAGCCAGGGCCAGGCGGTGGTGATCCGGCTGAGTTACGCCGACGCGACCCCCTTCGCCTTCGAGGCCTACGAGATCTACCCAAAGGATGAAAAGCTGCCCGTCCAGGTGGGCCGCACCGACGCCAGGGGGCGCATCGTCTTCCTGCCGGAGCGCGCCGGCGCATGGCGCATCAAGGCCTTCTCCGAGGACGGGCACGGCCTGGATTTCGCCCTGACGACCGATGCCGCCGGCATCGTCGCCAGCGATCAACCTCTGTACGAACGTTACGGGCGCATCGTCGTGGGGGTGGCGCTGATCCTGGGCCTGTTCGGATTCATCAGCCTGTACCTCAAACGGAAGAAACCATGAAGACCCGCCTGCTCGCCGCCCTGGCCCTCGTCATCACCACACCCGCCGTCGCCCACCATGGCGTGGCTTCCCTCGGCGCCGCCGGCCTGGAAGGCCCCGGCGCGCCGCTGGAGACCTCCAGCTCCGCCACCCTGCCGCAGGGCAAGTGGCTCGCCTACCTCAAACTGGACCATGCCAAGTTCCGCACCTATGACCCAGCCGACGCCACCGAGGCGGACTACGCGCAATACTGGATGCTGGGCCTGGGCTACGGCTTCACCCCCTGGTTCTCGGCCTATGTCTTCCAGCCCTACAACATCAAGAAGGACGAACCCGACGGCTTCAGGAGCCGCGGTTTCACCGACCTGAGCGTCATCGGCGTGGCAGGCTTCAAATACGACCAGGGCTGGATGCTCACCCCCGCCAACGAGAGCCTGGACGACCTGATGGACTGGCATTTCACCGCCTACGGCGGGCTCACCTTGCCCACCGGCGACGCCGATCACCGCCTGCAGGACGGCAGCATCGACCCCGGCATGTCCCTGGGCTTCGGCAAACCCGGCTTCACCTATGGCCTCACCGCCACGAAACAGGTGAGCGACGACACCACCCTGGTCTTCGAGGCGGGCCAGATACGTTTCCAGAAGTACGCATACGAAGACGGCCAGACGATGCGCTTCGGCACCGAGACGCGCCTGAACGCCGCCCTGGCGCAGCGCCTCATGACCCTGCCGGAGAGCCGCTTCCGCGTGGACGGCAATGCGGAGCTCAACTTCCTGCGTATCGGCCGCGATGTCGAGAACGGAATCAAGGCCAACGCCACCGGCGGCGACATGCTCTACGGCGTGCTGGGCCTGCGCCTGTACAAGGACAACCTGAGCCTGGGCCTGGCGGTCAAGCGCCCGATCTGGACCGACCTCAACGAAGAGCCCGACCAACAAGGCGCCGAGGGCAAGGAACGTTATCGTGCCATCCTGACCTTCTCCGCCCTCTTCTGATCCCTGATCCCTGAAGTGCACATCCCCGACGGCTTCCTCTCGCCGCAGACCTATCTGCCCGCCTACGCCCCCGCCGCCGGGCTGTGGTGGCTGGCCGCTCGCCGGCTGCGCCGCACGCTCGATGCCGACACCTTACCCTGGCTGGCGGCGGCCACGGCACTCGCCTTCGTGCTGATGATGCTGGCGCTGCCGTTGCCGGGCGGCAGTACGGTGCATGCGGCCGGTATCGCTCTTCTGGCGGTCAACTTCGGCGTATGGACGGCCTTTCTCGCCGTGTCGCTGGTCCTGGCCATGCAGGCCCTGCTGTTCGGCGCCGGCGGTGTGACCGCACTGGCCGTCAACGCCCTGGCGATGGGGTTCCTCGGCAGCATCGCGGCCTGGCTCGCCTGGCGCGGGCTCAGGATCGTCAATGAGGCCCTGGCGTTGTTCCTGGCCGGCTGGGTATCGGTGGTCGTACCTGCCCTCGTGATCGCCATCATCCTGGGCATCCAGCCTTTGATCGCCCACGACGCGGCGGGCAGACCGCTGTTCTTCCCCTTCGGCCTCTCCATCACCCTGCCCGCGGTCATGCTCCCCCATATCCTCGTAGGTCTGGGCGAGGGGCTGCTGACCTGGCTGGGCACCACCACGCTGAAACGGCTGCAAGCCCGGCACGCCGCATGAAACGCGATCGCCTCCTGCTCATCCTCTACCTCACCGTGGTACTCGTCATCACCCTGGTGCATGACCCCCTCTGGCTTTCCGCCGGGCTCACCGGCATCCTGCTGCTGGCCGGCCGTCAAGCCCTGCACCTGCTGCGCCGCACCCTGCGCGTCATCCTGGTGTTCAACCTGGCGGTGAGCCTGGGCTATCTGCTGCTCGCCCATGTGCGCGGCTTCTCCCCCTGGGACACCCTGCTGCTGATCAACCTGCGCGTGCTGGTCCTCACCCTGCTGACCTTCCTGTTCGTCAGCCGGGTCAATCAGTTGCGCGCCCTGGACTTCTCCCCCACCCTGAGCTGGCTCCTCGCGCTCGCCTACAGCCAGGCCCTGAATTTCCGGCGTGTACATGCCGACTTCCGCCTGGCCCTCGAAAGCCGCTCGCCGCTGCGGCCGCGCCTGCTGGACCGCTACCGGGCCAGCGCCGCAGCCGCCGCCTGGTTCATGGACAAGGCGCTCGCCACGTCGCGCGAGAGCGCCCAGGCCCTGCGCGCAAGGGGTTTCTTCGGTGATTGAGCTGGACAACGTCGGCCATCGCTACAACGGCAACGCCGCCCTGGTGGAGGTGACTCTGAAAGTGGCTGCCGGCGAGAAGGTGGTGCTGCTGGGGGCCAATGGCACGGGCAAGTCCACCCTGCTCCGGATCCTGGACGGTCTCATCGCGCCCATGAGCGGTATCTACCGCTACCAGGGCGAGCGCGTGGACCCAAGACGGCTGCGTGACCGTGACCTCAACCGCCGCTTCCGCCGCCAGGTCGCCCTGCTGTTCCAAAACCCCGAAGCCATGCTGTTCAATCCCACGGTCTTTGACGAGATCGCCTTCGGCCCGCGCCAGCTGGGACTCTCCGACGTCGAGGACCGAGTGCGGCACTGGGCCGGCGTCATGGGCTTGACAGACAAGCTCGAGCGGCTCCCCTTCAGCCTGTCCGGCGGCGAAAAGCAGAAACTGGCCCTGGCCGCCCTGCTGGTCAGCGAACCCGAGCTGCTGCTTCTGGACGAGCCCGCCGCCGCCCTCGACCCCCGCTCCACCGGCTGGCTCATCGACTTCCTGGCCGGGCTGCCCATCACCGTCATCACCACCACGCACAACCTGAGCCTCGCCCCCGAGCTGGGTGACCGGGCGCTCGTGCTGGGCGAAGACCACCGCCTGATCCACGACGGTCCCATCGAACCCTTCCTCGCCGACCCG
>CALHRD010000131.1 GCA_938038385.1 uncultured Burkholderiales bacterium | reverse complement strand
CAGCCTGATCATGCTGACGATTTTGCCTTCGTTCGCACTCACCCATGTGGTGAGATCGCTACGCGCCCGCTTGCCGGCCCAGGACAGTGCCCGGCTTTGTCGCTCCTCCTTGCAGGGGGCGACCCTGCGGCGTCGTCGCTTGTGGCCCTGCGGGCCATCCCTCGCTACGCTCGGGACCAGCACTGCGTGCCGTCCTGCGCCCTCGAGAGGGCTGGTCGCGCCGGCCACTGTCCTGGGCCGGCCTTCGGGCGCGTTCAACTGAGGTTTTTAGGATAATCCGCCATCCACCCCGGGACGAGACCATGACCGCCCTGAAAAACGACACCTTCCTGCGCGCCCTGCTGCGCCAACCGACGGATTACACCCCCATCTGGCTCATGCGCCAGGCCGGGCGTTACCTGCCCGAATACTGCGCCACGCGCGAGCGCGCCCAGGACTTCCTCACCCTGTGCAAGAGCCCGAGCCTGGCCACCGAGGTGACCCTGCAGCCGCTCGCCCGCTACGACCTGGACGCCGCCATCCTGTTCTCCGACATCCTCACCATCCCCGACGCCATGGGCCTGGGGCTCTATTTCGCGCCGGGCGAGGGGCCCAAGTTCGAGCGCCCCCTCAGGGACGAGTGGGAGATCCGCGACCTGCAGGCACCCGACCCGCACGACCACCTGCGCTACGTGCTCGACGCGGTGGCCGAGATCCGCCGCGCGCTCGACGGCTCGGTACCGCTCATCGGTTTTTCCGGCAGCCCCTTCACGCTCGCCTGCTACATGGTCGAGGGCGAGGGCAGCGACCAGTACCTGAAACTGAAGACCCTGCTCTACAGCCGCCCCGACCTGCTGCACCACATCCTGGAGGTCACCACGCGCGCGGTGACCGATTACCTCAACGCCCAGATCGAGGCCGGCGCCCAGGCGGTGATGGTGTTCGATTCCTGGGGCGGCATGCTCACCCAGGCCGCCTATCTGGAGTTCTCGCTGCCTTACATGGCCCGCATCATGGCGGGGCTCAAGCGCGAGAACGAGGGCCGCCTCGTGCCGCGCATCGTCTTCACCAAGGGCGGCGGGCTGTGGCTGGAGCACATCGCCGGCTGCGGCTGCGACGCCGTCGGCCTGGACTGGGCGATCGACATCGGCGAGGCGCGCCGCCGTGTGGGTGAGCGCGTGGCGCTGCAGGGCAACATGGACCCGGCGGTGCTCTTCGGCACCCCCGAGGCGGTGGCCGCCGAGGCGCGCCGCATCCTCGCCGGCTACGGCAAGGGTCCTGGTCATGTCTTCAACCTGGGCCACGGCATCTCCCAGTTCACCCCGCCGCAGCACGTGCGCGTGCTGGTCGATACGGTCAAGGCGGAGAGCCGCGCTTACCACAAGCTCTGAGCGGCTACACGCCGCCGCCTGCGTCGACAGGAAGCGCCGACCGCTGATGCCTCGCAGGAGCGACGCTGTCGCGGCCCTGCCGCTCCCAACCCAGACAGTTGCATCGCCCGTAAAGGCTGTCAGCAACGCACCGCCAGCTTCACGAACCGTTTCTGGAAGAAGCCCCTGTACGTTCCTGCGACGAAAGAAAGTCCGCGCACTACAGCGCCACGCCCGTCAATCTCAATAGCGCCTCGGCATATTTCTCCGCCGTGCGCTCGACCACCTCCGGCGGCAGCTCGGGCCCCGGCGGGCGCTTGTCCCAGCCACTTGCCTCCAGCCAGTCGCGCACGTATTGCTTGTCGAAGCTGGGCGGATTCTCGCCCACCCGGTAGCGGTCCGCCGGCCAGAAGCGCGAGGAGTCGGGCGTCAGGGCCTCGTCGATCAGGGTAAGCCGCCCCTTGGCGTCGAGGCCGAACTCGAACTTGGTGTCGGCGATGAGGATGCCGCGTGTGCGCGCATATTCCGCCGCCTCCCGGTAGAGCGCCAGGGCGGCGTCGCGTACCTGCGCCGCCAGCGACGGGCCCAAGAGCGCCGCGCAGCGGGCGAAGTCGATGTTCTCGTCGTGCGCCCCCACTGCCGCCTTGGTCGAAGGGGTGAAGATGGGTTGCGGCAGCCGCTCGGCCAGTCTCAGCCCCGGCGGCAGGTCGATGCCGCAGACGCGGCCCGTGGCCTGGTAGTCCTGCCAGCCCGAGCCCACCAGGTAGCCGCGCACGATGGCCTCCACCGGCAGGGCATCGAGCCGCCAGGCCACCACTGCACGTCCGGCCACCTGCCCGCGCTCGTCCGGCGCCACCACGTCTTCGGCGGCATCCCCGGTCAGGTGGTTGGGCAGGATGTGGGCGAGCTTTTGGAACCAGAAGTTCGACACCGCGGTGAGCACCCTGCCCTTGCCCGGGATTGGGGTGGGCAGCACCACGTCGAAGGCGGAGAGTCGGTCAGTCGTGACGATGAGCAGCCGCCGCTCGTCCACGGCGTAGAGGTCGCGCACCTTGCCGCGGTGCAGGAGCGGCAGCGACTTGAGTCGGGTCTCGAACAGGGGGGGCGACATGGCAAGGGCGCTTGCGGATGGCGCTCGCATTATCGCACGGGCATGCGCGTCTCAGATGCCGGGGAAGTCGAGCGGTGGCAGGCCCTGCGCTCATAGGGCTGGGGCTGATGTCGACGTCTGAGGTGGTGCTGAATCCACCTGCTACGCGATCGGGGCTCAACTTGCGCGGTGTTGGGCTTTTGCCGCTCGCATGCGTTCGCTTGATGAAGGGCGGAAAATCTGCTCACGCACTCCCCTGCGGGGGGGTCAGTTGGAGAAAAAACGGACGACTCCCCATCCAATGGGGTCCATGGCCATGTCCGTTCGCGAGGCGGCCCGATCTGCTGCCATGCGGTACCGGGCTGTATTGCGTGATCTGCATGATCGGGTTTTCTCGCCTGGCATTGGTTGACCTGCGGCTCGCAACCGCACGCCTCCTTTTCGCTCGCTCGCGGCGATTGCTTCGGCAACTCACGGAACGAAGACGGCCACAGCCGCCTTCATTCCGTGTGGCGTGGATCAGTTGACCTTGGGATTGAGCTCGCCGGAGGCATAACGCTTGGTCATCGCCTCCAGGCCCAGGGGCTTGATCTTGCTCGCCTGGCCGGCGCAGCCGAAGGCCTCGTAGCGCGCTTTGCAGATCTCGCTCATGGCCTTGGTGGCGGCCTTGAGGAATTTGCGCGGGTCGAATTCCTTCTTGTTTTCGGCCAGGAACTTGCGGATGGCGCCGGTGGAGGCCATCCTGAGGTCGGTGTCGATGTTCACCTTGCGCACGCCGTGCTTGATGCCTTCGACGATCTCCTCCACGGGCACGCCATAGGTCTCGCCCATGTCGCCGCCATACTCGTTGATGATCTTGAGCCATTCCTGCGGCACCGAGGAGGAGCCGTGCATCACCAGGTGGGTGTTGGGGATGCGGGCGTGGATCTCCTTGATGCGGCCGATGGCCAGGATGTCACCGGTGGGCGGACGGGTGAACTTGTAGGCGCCGTGCGAGGTGCCGATGGCGATGGCGAGCGCGTCGACCTGGGTCTTCTTGACGAAGTCGGCCGCCTCGTTGGGGTCGGTGAGCAGCATGGAGTGGTCCAGCTTGCCCTCGGCGCCGACACCGTCTTCCTCGCCGGCCATGCCGGTCTCGAGCGAGCCCAGGCAGCCCAGCTCGCCCTCGACGGACACGCCGCAGGCATGGGCCAGTTCGACCACATGGCGGGTCACGTTGACGTTGTAGTCGTAGGAGGCGGGGGTCTTGGCGTCCTCCATCAGGGAGCCGTCCATCATCACCGAGGTGAAGCCGGACTGGATGGAGCGGAAGCACACGGCAGGAGAGGCGCCGTGGTCCTGGTGCACGCAGATGGGGATGTGCGGATACATCTCGACGGCGGCGTACATGAGGTGGCGCAGGAAGGGCTCGCCGGCATAGGAACGGGCGCCGGCCGAGGCCTGGACGATGACCGGCGCATCGCAGGCGTCGGCGGCCTGCATGATGGCGTGCATCTGTTCCATGTTGTTGACGTTGAAGGCGGGCACGCCGTAACCGTGCTCGGCGGCATGGTCCAGCAGTTGACGCAGGGTGATGAGGGCCATCTGGTTCTCCTGTCAGTGTGAGTCGATCAAACCTTTTTCCGCTCGCCGACGCGAACGATCTTGAGGGTGTTGGTGCCGCCGGGTTTGCCGATGGGCTCGCCGATGGTGAGCAGGATCAGGTCGCCGTTGCGCACCGCACCGCGACGCCGCAACTCGTCCTCCGCCTCGGCCAGGAGCAGGTCGCGATCATTGCTTGAGGGGCGGAAGTTGATGGGGTAGACGCCGCGGAAAAGCGTGACTTTTCTACGAGTTTCAACCTCGGGTGTCAAGGCGTAGATCGGCACATGCGTGCTGATGCGCGAGGTCCACAGGGCGGTGGCGCCCGACTGGGTCATGGCGGCAATGGCCTTGACGTTGAGATGCAGAGCAGTGAAGGCGGCGGATTTGGCTATGGCCTCGTCCACACGCAGGATGCCGTCGCCGATCTGCTTTTCGGTGAACACGGGCGGCTCCACCTCCTTCTCCGCCTCGATGCAGACCCGGTGCATGGCAGCGATGGCCTCGATGGGATACTGGCCCACCGCCGTCTCGGCCGAGAGCATGACGGCGTCGGTGCCATCGAGCACCGCATTGGCCACGTCGGACACCTCGGCGCGCGTGGGGATGGGACTGGAGATCATCGATTCCATCATCTGCGTGGCGGTGATGACCAGCTTGTTCTTCTCCCGCGCCATGCGGATCATCTTCTTCTGCAAGGCGGGTACTGCCGCGTCGCCCACCTCCACGCCGAGATCACCGCGTGCGACCATGATGGCATCGCTCGCGTTGAGGATGTCGGTGAGGGCATGGATGGCCTCGGCCCGCTCGATCTTGGCCACGATCCAGGCTCGGCCACCCGCACCGCGGAGGATCTCGCGGGCCTGCTGGATGTCGGCGGCGGAGCGGGGAAAGGATACGGCCAGGTAGTCGGCCTTCAACTGGGCCGCCGTCTTGATATCCTCGATGTCCTTGTCGGTGAGTGCCGAGGCCGACAGGCCGCCGCCCTTGCGGTTGATGCCTTTGTTGTTGGACAGCACCCCGCCGCGGACCACCTTGCAGATCACCTGGTTGCCCTCGACCTCTTCGACCCATAATTCGATGCGGCCGTCATCGAGCAACAGGGTGGCGCCGCGTGAGACGTCCCTGACCAGGTCCTGGTAGTCCAGGCCGACCCGGCCCTGGTCACCCAGCTTGCAGTCTGCGTCGAGTATGAAGCGGTCGCCCTCCTTGAGGGTGATCTTGCCGTCCTTGAACTTGCCGATGCGGATCTTGGGCCCCTGCAGGTCGACCAGCACACCTACGGCGCGACCGCGCGTCTTGGCCAGCGAGCGCACAAGTTCGGCGCTCTGGATGTGCTCTCGGGCGTTGCCGTGCGAGAAGTTCAGGCGCACGACGTCCACACCCGCCTCGATCATCCGGTCGAGCACCTTGGGGTCATTGCTGGCCGGGCCGAGGGTGGCGACGATCTTGGTTCTGCGTATCATGTTCGTAGGCGGTTAGCCGTGAGCGGCGAGATGAGTGGTCGGGTTGTGAACTTGGGTCTCTTCACCCACTCCTCACCGCTCGCGCGGATTCAACCGGCTGCCCGCTTCTCCAGGATGTCCACGGCGGGCAGGACCTTGCCCTCCAGATACTCGAGGAAGGCGCCGCCAGCCGTGGAAATGTAGGACACCTTGTCGTAGATGTCGTACTTCTGGATGGCGGCGATGGTGTCGCCGCCGCCGGCCAGGGTGTAGGCCTTGGTCTCGGCGATGGCGCGGGCGATGGCCTTGGTGCCCTCGCCGAACTGGTCGAACTCGAACACGCCGACCGGGCCGTTCCACACCACGGTGCCGGCCTGCATGATGATATCCACCAGCGCCTGCGCGGACTTGGGACCGATGTCGAAGATCATGTCGTCGTCGGCGACTGCGTCGGCGTCCTTGAGCACCGCAGGCTCGTTGGCGTCGAACTGCTTGCCCACCACCACGTCCACGGCGATGGGGATGCTGGCGCCGCGCTTGGCCATCTTCTCCATCAGGGCCCGGGCGGTGGGGATCAGGTCGGTCTCGCACAGGGACTTGCCGACGTTCTTGCCGGTGGCGGCGAGGAAGGTGTTGGCGATGCCACCGCCGACCACCAGTTGGTCACACTTCTCGGACAGGGCCTCCAGCACGGTGAGCTTGGTGGAGACCTTGCTCCCACCGACGATGGCCACCATGGGCCGGGCCGGGTTGGCCAGGGCCTTGGCCAGAGCCTCCAGCTCCTCGGTCACCAGGATGCCGGCGCAGGCCACGGGGGCGTACTGGGCGATACCGTAGGTGGAGGCCTCGGCGCGGTGGGCCGTGCCGAAGGCATCCATGACGAAGACGTCGCACAGTGCGGCATACTTGCGGGCCGTCTCCTCGGCGTTCTTCTTCTCGCCCTTGTTGACGCGGCAGTTCTCAAGCAGGACGACCTCGCCCTCGGCCACCTCGAAGCCACCGTCCACCCAGTCCTTGATCAGACGCACGGGCTTGCCCAGCTTGGCGGACATGACGTCGGCCACGGGCTTGAGCGATACCTCCTCGCTCCACTCGCCCTCGGTCGGGCGGCCTAGGTGGGAGGTGACCATGACGCGGGCGCCGGCCTTCAGGGCGTATTCGATGGTGGGCATGGAGGCGGTGATGCGGGCGTCACTGGTGACCTTGCCGTCCTTGACGGGCACGTTCAGGTCGGCGCGGATGAAGACGCGCTTGCCCTTGAGGTCGAGGTCGGTCATGCGGAGGAATTTGGCCATGTCGAACTCCTGGTTGATCGATCAGGTATGGGCGGGTCCCATGCCTCATCGATCAGGTTACAGGGGCCAGGTTACAGGTTGCAGCGAGGTCGCGCAGCCGCAGGCCGCGCAGACCTCCACTGAAACCTGCCGCCTGTCACCTGGACGCGATGTGCTGGGTGAAGCGCAGCATGTTGCAGGTGTAGCCGTACTCGTTATCGTACCAGGCAACCACCTTGACGAAGGTGTCGTCGAGCGCGATGCCGGCCTCGGCGTCGAAGATGGAGGAGTAGCCGTTGCCGCGGAAATCGGTCGAGACCACCTTCTCGTCGGTGTAGCCGAGGGTTTTGCTGATGTCGCCGGTCTGGGACGCCTTCTTCATGGCAGCGCAGATGTCCTCGTACTTGGCCGGCTTGTCCAGCTCGACGGTGAGGTCGACCACCGACACGTCGGACGTCGGCACACGGAAGGCCATGCCGGTCAGCTTGCCGTTGAGCTCCGGGAGCACCTTGCCCACCGCCTTGGCAGCACCGGTGGAGGAAGGGATGATGTTCTCCAGGATGCCGCGCCCGCCGCGCCAGTCCTTCTTGGACGGACCGTCGACGGTCTTCTGCGTGGCGGTGGCGGCGTGCACCGTGCTCATCAGGCCGCGCTTGATGCCCCAGTTGTCGTGCAGCACCTTGGCGATGGGGGCCAGGCAGTTGGTGGTGCAGGACGCGGCGGAGACGATGGCCTGGCCGGCGTAGGTTTCGTGGTTGACGCCGTAGACGAACATCGGGGTCTTGTCCTTGGAGGGGGCGGACATCACGACCTTCTTGGCACCGGCCCTGAGGTGGGCCTGGCAGGACTCGTCGTCGAGGAAGAAACCGGTGCACTCCAGCACGATGTCGGCACCCGCCTCGTTCCATTTCAGGTTGGCGGGATCTTTTTCCGCGGTGAGGCGGATTTTCTTGCCGTTCACGACCAGATTGTTGCCCTCGACGGCGATGTCGCCCTTGAAGTTGCCGTGCACCGAGTCGTACTTCAGCATGTAGGCGAGGTAATCGGGCTCGAGCAGGTCATTGATGGCAACCACTTCGATGTCCGGAAAATCCTTGGTGATGGCACGGAAGGCCATGCGACCGATGCGTCCGAAACCGTTGATGCCGACTTTGATAGCCATTGTTTGCTCCTTGATGTGAACAGGCCGAAAAACCAAGGGGCGCTTGCGGCGCCCCCCGCTTGTTTAGAGTATGCCCTTGACGGTGGCAACCACGTTGTCCACCGTGAAGCCGAACTCCTTGAAGAGCACGCCGGCAGGGGCGGACTCGCCGAAACGGTCGATGCCCACCACGGCACCGTCGCAGCCGACGTATTTCCACCAGCCGTCGGTGACGCCGGCCTCGATCGCCACGCGCTTCACCCCGGCGGGCAGGACGCTGGCCTGGTAGGCGGCATCCTGGCGGTCGAAGGCGTCGGTGGAGGGCATGGACACCACACGCGCGGCGATGCCCTCGGCCTTGAGCGCCTCCTGTGACTTGAGCGCCAGTTCGACCTCGGAGCCGGTGGCGATGAGCACGACCTTGGGTGCGCCCTCGCAGTCGGACAGGACATAGCCGCCCTTGGCGATCTCGGCGATCTGGGCATCGCTGCGCTTGACGAAGGGCAGGTTCTGGCGCGAGAGGATCAGGCTGGTGGGACCGTCGCGCTTTTCCACCGCCTTGGCCCAGGCCACCATCGTCTCCACGGTGTCACACGGGCGCCAAACGCTCATGTTCGGCATCATGCGCAGGGTGGCGGTCTGCTCGACGGGCTGGTGGGTCGGACCGTCCTCGCCCAGGCCGATGGAATCGTGCGTGAAGACGTGGATGACGCGCTGTTTCATCAGCGCCGCCATACGCAGGGCGTTGCGCGAGTATTCGGAGAACATCAGGAAGGTGCCGCCGAAGGGCAGGATGCCGCCGTGCAGGGCCATGCCGTTCATGATGGCGGCCATGCCAAACTCGCGCACGCCATAGGAGATGTAGTTGCCGGGATTGCCGTGGCGGACGGGGTGGCAGCCGGTCCAGTTGGTGAGGTTTGAGCCGGTGAGGTCGGCCGAACCGCCGACGAACTCGGGCAGTACCGGCGCCAGGGCATTGATGGCGATCTGGCTGGCCTTGCGCGTGGCCACGGTCTCGCCCTTGGCGTTGATGGCGGCGATGGCGGCCTTGACGTGCTCGCCCCAGGCAGCGGGCAGGTCACCCGCCATGCGGCGCTTGAACTCCGCCGCCTCGGCGGGGTAGGCCTGCGCGTACTCGGCGAACTTGTTGTTCCAGAGCTTCTCCAGCCCCTCGCCCTTGGTCTTGGCATCCCAGCCGTCGTAGACGTCCTGCGGGATCTCGAAGGCGGGATAATTCCAGCCCATGTGCTTGCGCGTGGCCTCCACTTCCTCATGGCCCAGGGCGGCGCCGTGCACGTCATGCGTGCCGGCCTTGTTGGGCGAACCCTTGCCGATGATGGTCTTGCATTGGATCAGGGTGGGTTTGTCCGTGGACTGCTTGGCCTTCTGCACCGCGTCCTCGACGGCCTCGAAGCTGTGACCGTCGACGTTGGGGATGACATTCCAGCCGTAGGCCTCGAAGCGCTTGCACACGTCCTCGGTGAACCAGTGCTCGACATGACCGTCGATGGAGATGCCGTTGTCGTCCCAGAAGGCGATCAGCTTGTTGAGCTTCCAGGTGCCGGCGAGCGCGCAGGCCTCGTGCGAGATGCCCTCCATCATGCAGCCGTCGCCCATGAACACGTAGGTGTGGTGGTTGACGATCTCGTGGCCGGGCTTGTTGAACTGGTGCGCCAGGATCTTTTCGGCGAGCGCCATGCCCACGGCGTTGGTGATGCCCTGACCGAGGGGGCCGGTGGTGGTCTCCACGCCCGGGGCATAGCCGTATTCGGGGTGGCCGGGGGTCTTGGAGTGCAGCTGGCGGAACTGCTTGATGTCCTCCATGCTGAGGTCGTAGCCGGTCAGGTGCAGCAGGGCATAGAGCAGCATGGAACCGTGCCCGTTGGACAGCACGAAGCGGTCACGGTCAGGCCATTTGGGGTTGGCCGGATTGTGGCGCAGATGGTGATTCCACAGCACTTCGGCGATTTCCGCCATACCCATGGGGGCGCCCGGATGGCCGGACTTGGCCTTCTCGACGGCGTCCATGGCGAGAGCGCGTATGGCGTTGGCAAGGTCGGTGCGGGTTGCCATGTCTTTGTTTCCTCTGGATAAAAAAATCTATGACCGGCCCGGATTTCGGACAGAAAGAACCCGATTATCTACAAGCCCCCCAGGCTGAGCAAGCCGGCCAGGGGCGGGCGAACTCGTATCTTGCCCGGTTGTGACCGTCCCGGCCTTGATTTACAAGGGGCGCAGCGCCTGTGCCGGGAAAACTAAAAAATTTTTATCAATTCAGGCGTTTGGTTTATCGACCCAGGACTGCCACTGGCGATGCAGGTCGGGGGTGAGAGCGGCCACCACCGAGCGCGTCCAGGGGCTGCCCGACCAGAAGCCGTCCTGGCCCTGGATGCAGCTCACCACACCGCCAGCTTCCTCCAGGATCAGGCAGCCGGCGGCATAGTCCCACAGCTTCTGCCCCCCGTGCAGGTAGACATGCAGGCGGCCTGCCGCCAGATAGCACCAGTCGAGCGTGCTGGCGCCCAGGTTGCGCTGTGAGCTGTAGGGGTGTTCCGCCGCCAGGCGGCCGGCGAGCGCGCGGGGTATGCGCTTGAAATCGATACCGGCGATGCAGCGCCGCAGCTCGTCTGGCGGCGTCTTGATGGGCAGGCGCTCCCCGTCGACGAAGGCGCCCTGCCCCGCTTCGGCGTAGAAGCACTCGTCGGCCTGGGGGTCGTAGACCACCCCCAGGATGGTCCGGCCGTTCTTCATGAGGGCGATGGACATGGCGAAGAAGGGCAGACCGCTGACGAAATTGGTGGTGCCGTCGATGGGATCCACGCACCACAGCCCCTCGTCGCCCGCGTCCCAGAGCCGGCGGTGGGTGGCATCGTCCATCTCCTCGCCCAGCACCGGATAGGGGGCGATGGCCGTCAGCCGCTCGGTCAGGGCCTGCTGCGCCGCCATGTCTGCCTCGGTGAACAGGCTGCCGTCGTCCTTGCGGGTGTGTGCCACCTTGAGGTAGCGCGGCATGACCTCGTCGCGCCCGACCGCACGTGCGGCGGCGATGACGGCCCGAAGCGTGGGCGAGAGGCCAGGAGCCAGAGGCATGACCAGCGATGCTGGCAGGCAGGGCTGCTCGCCCCTAGCCCCCCGCCTCCCGCCACTTGATCGAACAGCCCATGGACGGGATCTGCTGGCGCGGCCCCTGGCCGGTCAGGGCAATCTCCTTCATGGCCTCGAACAGGTCGCGGCGGGTACCCTCGGGGGCGGTCTCCTTGGTCGAGGCGTCCAACCGCCCGCGGTATTGCAGCGCGAGGTCTTTGTTGTAGCCGAAGAAGTCCGGCGTGCAGACGGCGCCATAGGCCCTGGCCACCGCCTGGGTCTCGTCCCACAGGTAGGGCATGGGCAGCCGCCACTCGCGCGCGATTCGCTGCATGTTCTCGAAGCTGTCCTCGGGATAGTCGGTGGGGTCGTTCGATAGGATGGCCACCGCGCCGATGCCGTAGGGCTTCAGATCGTTGACGTCGCGCACGATCCGGTCCTTTACCGCCTTGACATAGGGGCAGTGGTTGCAGATGAACATGACCAGCAGGCCGTTCGGTCCGACGACGTCTTTGAGGGTGTAGCGGCGGCCATCCACGCCGGGCAGGTCGAAGTCGATCGCCGGCCTGCCGAAATCACATACCGGGGTTTGCATGCGCACCATCGCTTGCCTCCTATGCTCCGATGCGCCGATGATACCAACTCACCAGGCCATACCGCACCGGCATGTCCATTCCCCGCTTCTACTGTCCGATCCCTCTCGCCCCCGGCCGTGAGGCGACCCTGCCCGAGCCGGTGAGCCGCCATGCCCAGTCCGCCCTGCGGCTGCGGGTGGGCGACAGTCTCATCCTGTTCAACGGTGAGGGCGAGGAGTGCATGGCCATTCTGGACCGCGGCGGGCGCGAGGCCCGTGCACGCATCCTGGAATGCCGCGCGGTGGATCGCGAATCGCCGCTGGAGGTCGTCCTGGCGCAAGGCGTCTCCAGCGGCGAGCGTATGGATTACACCCTGCAGAAGAGCGTCGAACTGGGCGTGCAGGCGGTACTACCGCTGATTACGCGACGCACGGTGGTGCGTCTCGATCCGGACCGCCGGCCGCGGCGCCGGGCGCATTGGCAGGGGGTGGTGATGTCCGCCTGCGAGCAATGCGGACGCGGCCGCCTGCCCGAGGTGGGCGAGATCCTCGAATACCCGGAGTGGATCGGCCTGGCGCGCGACATGGCCGTGACGAAGTTCATGCTCGACCCCGAGGCGGAAAGGCGCCTGCGCGACCTGCCCACCCCGGACGGGCCCGTGCTGCTGCTGGCCGGCCCCGAGGGCGGCTTCGATCCTGCAGAACGCGACATCGCCCTGGCCGCCGGCTTCCTGCCCCTGCGCCTGGGCCCGCGCATCCTGCGCACCGAGACGGCCGCGGTGGCGGCCCTGGCGGCCATGCAGGCGCTCTGGGGCGATGGCTAGCAGGTTACAGGTTTCGGGTTACGGGTTACAGTGAAAAACAGTGGTGGGCGGAGCAACCTCCGCGCTCGTCCACATATTCCGCATCCCGAAAACCGACCATGACCGATCCCGGCTTCGTTGACTGGTTCCGCGCCGCCGCCCCCTACATCCACGCCTTTCGCGGCAAGACCTTCGTCATCGCCTTCGGCGGCGACGCCATGCAGCGGACGGACTTTGTCGACCTCATCCACGACGTGAATCTGCTCAACGCCCTGGGCGTGCGCCTGGTCCTGGTGCACGGGGTGCGGCCCCAGGTGGAGGCGCGGCTCGCGGCGCGCGACCTGGCGATCCGTTACGTCAGGGACCTGCGCGTGACCGAAGCCGAGGCCCTGGAATGCGTCAAGGAGGCGGTCGGCACGGCGCGCATCGAGATCGAGACGCTGCTGTCGCTGGGTCTGCCCAACACCCCCATGGCTGGTGCGGAGATCCGCGTCGCGGGGGGCAATTTCGTCATCGCCCAGCCGGCAGGCGTGGTCGACGGCGTCGATCTCCTGTTCACCGGCGAGGTGCGCAAGGTGGCCGCCGAGGCCATACGGGCGCGGCTGGACGCCGGGGATATCGTCCTGCTCTCGCCGCTGGGCTATTCCCCCACCGGCGAGGTGTTCAACCTGTCCCTCGAGGATGTGGCCACTGCGGCGGCCATCGCCCTGAAGGCGGAGAAGCTGGTGTTCATCCTCGACCGCGGCGACACCGTGGACGGAAAGGGCCGGCGGCTCTCCCGCCTCACCGTCCGGCAGGCGCAGCGGCTGGTGCGCGAGCTGCCCGAAGGCGACATGCGTCTGTATCTCCCACATGCCGTGCGGGCCTGTCGCAGCGGCGTGGCGCGCGCGCACCTCATCAGCGCCGACGTGGACGGTGCCCTGCTCATGGAGCTGTTCACGCATGACGGGGTGGGCACGATGGTCACGCAGGAGACGGTGGAAAACCTGCGCCGGGCAGGGATCGCCGATGTGGGCGGCATCCTGTCCCTGATCGAGCCGCTGGAGGAGGCGGGCATCCTCGTGCACCGGCCGCGCGAGCTGCTCGAGCGGGAGATCGGCCGCTTCTTCGTCGACGAGCTGGACGGCCGCATCGTCGGTTGCGTGGCCCTCTACCCCTTCGCCGAGGCCGAGGCGGGCGAAATGGCCTGCCTGGCGGTACACCCGGACTACCAGGGCGGCGGTCGGGGCGAGGCCCTGCTCGCGGCCGTGGAACAGGCGGCGCGCGAGGCCGGGTTGAAACGACTGTTCGTGCTCACGACGCGCACCGCACACTGGTTCCTGGAGCGCGGCTTCAGCCTGGCGAGTCCCGAGGACCTGCCGGCCCCACGCAAGGAGCTGTACAACTGGCAGCGCCGCTCCAAGGTGTTCATCAAGGACCTCTGACGCCGTAGTGTGCAGTGGAGCACGGTCGACCGGGTTTGCCTCAGAGCTAACGGACATGGCCAAAGCCACCCCAGAGGATGAAAGCGGCCATGTCCGTTCCCTCACCTTAAGCCCCTCCGGCCCTCTCTCCCGGCCTCTCTCCCCCAGGGAGAGAGGCGGGTCGAGCCTCTCCTCCCCCTCGGGGGGGAGGGGTCGGGGGATGAGGGATGGGGAGGGGAGCTTCGTGAGCCGGCTGCGCCGACTTTCACGCTCAAGCCGCGTTCCTGCCAAGTCGTTAATGAGGCAACCTCGTCAGCACAGGGATTTTTTTCCATGCAGATGGTCGACCGCGCGCTCAAAGGCATCTGGATCCTGTTCGCCCTGGCCCTCGCGCCGGCCTGGGCTGCTACCAGCGAACCCCTCAGGATCGGGCTGCTGCCCACCCTCAGCACACGCACCCTGATCACCAATTACCATCCCCTGCGCATCTATCTGGAGCGGGCGTTGCAGCGGCCGGTGGTGCTGCTCACCGCCCCCGATTTCAGGACCTTCCATCGCGACACAACGGCGGGCAGTTTCGACCTGGTAGTGACCGGGGCCCATCTGGCCCGCCTGGCGCAAACCGAGCACGGCATGCAGCCCCTGGCCACCTACCGGGCCACCAACCGGGCAACACTGATCATGGCCAAGTCACGCCCGGTGAGATCACCGCAGGACCTGCGCGGCAAAAATCTGGCGATCTTCGACCCCCTGGCCCTGGTCGTGCTGCAGGCCATCGACTGGCTCGGCAGCCAGGGACTGCGTGCGGATAGGGATTACCGGCTGCTCGATACCCCCAGTCACAACAGCGTCGCCCACTCCGTCCTGAGTGGCGAGAGCATCATGGGCGTCACCGCCCCGGCCGGCATGCGCAACTGGACCCCGGAGATGCGCGAGGGGCTGCAGGTCTTCATCGAACTGCCGCCCGTCCCGGCCCTGATCTGGATCGCGCATCCGCGCATGGGCGCAGAGGCGGAGCGGATCAAGGCGGCCCTGCTGCGTTTCACCGGGACGCCGGAGGGCCGCCAGTTCATGGCGACCACCGCCTACCAGGGTCTGCGCGAGGTGGGTGCCGACGAATTGCGCAGCCTGGACCCCTACGCCAGGGAGGCCGCCCGGCTGTTGCGCGACGCGCCATGACCTGGCGCGTGACCCTCTCCCTGCGCAGCAAGCTGGTACTGGCCAGCGTCCTGGTGGAGGTCGTCATGCTGAGCCTGCTGGTGGTGAACAGCCTGCGCATCACACGGGACAGTCTGGTGGAGCAGATGCGCCTGCGGGTCGATGAGATCGAAACGCTGTTCAATGCATCGCTGGCCACGCCCCTGGCGCAGCGCGACTACGCAGCCCTGCACGAGATCCTGCAGGAAAGCCGGCGCGAGCAGGGGCTCACTTATCTGGTCCTGCTCGACCGTGACGGCCAAACGGTGGCACGTGCCGGCTGGCCTGCCGGACAGGCATTGCCCGAACCCAGCCCCAGTCTGCACCTGGCTGCAGCGCCCCAGGGTCGCTTCGACCTGGTGGTGCCGATCCGGCTTGCCGGCCAGGACTACGGGCGGCTCGCCTATGGACTGTCCGCCCAGTTCCTGCAGGCGGCGCATGACCACCTGCTGCGTCAGAGTCTGCTCATCGCCGCCGCCGAGGTGGCTCTGTCCGTCATCCTGCTCACCACCCTGGGGCTGTGGCTCACCCGTCACCTGGCCGAGCTCACCCAGGCCAGCCGCGCGGTGGGTGACGGGCGTTTCGATACCCGCGTCCCGGTCCGTTCCGACGACGAGGTCAGCCAGCTCGCGCGCACCTTCAACCAGATGACCGAGGCGATACGCGACCGCATCGAGGCGCAGCGCGCCACCGAGGAGGAGCTGCGCCTGGCCCTCGCGAGCCTCGGCCGTTCCGAGGCGGAACAACGGCGCTACGCCCAGCAGGCCGAGCAGGAGCGGGCACGCCTGGTGTCCCTCTTGTCGGCCATGAATCTGGGCATCCTGTTCGTCGGCACGGACGGCCGGGTGATCTACCACAACCCCGCCTTCACCCGCATCTGGATGATCAATGATGCCGCCAATCTTGTCGGCCGGCCGGTGACCGAAGTGCTCGCCAGCGCCACCGGCACGCTCGCGCGCCCCGACCATTTCTCCCGCCACGTCCTGGGTGTGCTGGCCACGCGCGAGGTTTCCGACAGCCTGGAGATCCCCATGGCCGACGGGCGTGTCATCACCCAGCTCAACTACCCGGTGCGCGACCGCGACGGGCATTTCACAGGTCATCTCTGGATCTACGAGGATGTCACCCACGAGCGTCAGACCGCCGCCCAGCTCGCCTACCTGGCCGAGCGCGACTCACTGACCGGGCTGTACAACCGCCATCGCTTCCAACAGGAGCTGGCGCGCATGATCTCCGACTGTGATCGCAGCCACCATCTGGGTGCCCTGCTGTTCTTCGACCTCGACGAGTTCAAGGTGATCAACGACAACTTCGGCCATCGCGCCGGTGATGCCGTGCTCATCCGCGTCGCCAGCGAGGTGGGGGCGCTGGTGCGACGCAACGAGGTATTGGCCCGCCTGGGCGGCGACGAGTTTGCCCTGCTGCTGTCCAATGCACGCGAGGACGAGGTGATCCAGCTCGCAGAGCGCATCGTGCGCGCGGTGGGCGCCATCCCCTTCCGTTTCGAGGGCCAAAACCTGAGGCTGACCAGCAGTCTGGGCATCGCCCTCTACCCGCAGCATGCGGCCGACGCCGATACCCTCATCGCCCACGCCGACACCGCCATGTATCAGGCCAAACAGGCCGGCAAGAACACCTGGCGGGTCTATCGCCCGGAACTGGATACCGCACGCGCCATGGTCTCGCACCTGACCTGGAACGACCGCATCGACCGCGCACTGGAAATGGGTCTGTTGCGTTTGCATTTCCAGGGTGTCTACAGCGCGCGCGACGGCGCCCTTGTCCACCTCGAGGCGCTGGTGCGCATGGTCGACGAGGAACGCCCCGATGCCCTGATCATGCCCGGCCGTTTCATCCCGGTGGCCGAGAAGAGCGGCAAGATCCTGGACATCGACCGCTGGGTGCTGGCCGAGGGCATCCGCACCCTCGGCGCCAGACCGCAGATGCCACCGCTGGCGGTCAACATCTCCGGCCGCTCGTTCGACGATCCCAGCCTGCCGCAGTACATCGCCGAACTGCTGCACGCACATGGCGTCGCGCCGCGCCGCCTGATGGTCGAACTCACCGAGACCAGCGCCGTGACCGACCTGGCTGACGCCCAGCGCTTCATCGAGGCCCTGCACACGACCGGCTGTCAGATCTGCCTGGACGATTTCGGCAGCGGCTTCTCCTCTTTCGCCTACCTCAAGCACCTGCCCGTGGATACGGTGAAGATCGACGGCATGTTCATCCGCAACCTGCCGGCAGACCGGGACAACCATGTCTTCGTCAAGGCCATCGCCGACGTCGCCAGGGGCATGGGGCGCACCACCGTGGCCGAATTCGTGGAGGATGCGAAGACCCTGGAATTGCTCAAGGGCTTCGGCGTGGACCTGGTGCAGGGCTATTACCTGGACACGCCGCGGGCCGATCATCCGGGGCTGGACATGGTTAGGGCCCCGGACTGACCACTGATCAGCCCGGGGCCCTGCCCCGTCACCGGCCCGACGCGCGCTACTCGATCTTCACGCTTTGACGCCTGGCCTCTTCCTTCTTGGGCAGGACCAGTTCCAACATCCCGTCCTTGAACGTGGCCTTGGCCTGGCTGGCATCCACGTCGGCCGGCAAATCGAGTGTCCGGGAGAAACTGCCGCGCGAGATCTCGCAGCGGTAGTAATCACCCTTCTCTTCCTTTTCTTCCCGGCTGCTTTGGCCCTTGATGGTCACCGTGTTGCCGGTGACCGAGACATCCAGGTCCTTCTTGTCCACACCGGGGATCTCGGCCTTCACCACGACCTCGGCATCGCGGTCGACGATGTCGACCTTGGGCAGGCGAAGCTCCATGCGGCGGGAGAACTCCGGAAAGGCGGGCCATTCCCAACGCCGCAACCACCCGCGCGGGAAATACTCATCCATCAGCCGCTCCATCTCCTCGATGGGGCTCATCCAGCGGGAGGGGGTCGCGCGTTGCACTGCCCCACCCTCGGCCTTCCTGACCTCGATGGCCTGACCTTCTTCGGGTTTGCGGACTTCTTCGTTCATGGTCACCTCCATTGTGTTATTGGGGGGAATCACTTTCTATATAGCCCATGCGACGTCGAATGCAAGCCCGCCTCGGTCAAAAAAACCAAAGTATTCAATTGGTTAACGTGAATGTCGCGCAAGCGACCGCGAAGCGCCCCTCCCCCTCCCTCACCCCCGGCCCCTCCCCCCGAGGGGGAGGGGAGGCTCTCCCCGCCTCTCTCCCTGGGAGAGAGAGGCGGGGAGAGGGCCGGAGGGGCTTAAGGTGAGGGAACGGACATGGCGACATTCATCCTAAAAACCGCAGTTGAACGCGCCCGAAGGCCGGGCCAAACCGGTGGCTGGCGCGAAGCGACGACGCCGCAGGGTCGACCCCTGCAAGGA
>CALHRD010000130.1 GCA_938038385.1 uncultured Burkholderiales bacterium | reverse complement strand
AAATGTCACGCCTGGCTGGAGGCGCGCACCGGGGCGCACAAGGCACTGCTCACCCATTCCTGTACGGCAGCGCTGGAGATGGCGGCATTGCTGGCCGACCTCAAACCCGGGGACGAGGTGATCATGCCCTCCTACACCTTCGTCTCCACCGCCAATGCCTTCGTCCTGCGCGGGGCGGTGCCGGTGTTCGTGGACATCCGCCCGGACACCCTGAACATCGATGAGACCAAGATCGAGGCGGCCATCACGGACAAGACTCGCGCCATCGTCCCCGTTCACTATGCCGGCGTGGCCTGCGAGATGGACAGCATCATGGCCATCGCCCGCAAATACGACCTTATGGTCATCGAGGACGCCGCCCAGGGCATCATGGCCACCTACAAGGGGCGGCCGCTCGGCTCCATCGGCCATCTGGGATGCCTGTCCTTCCACGAGACCAAGAACATCATCTCCGGCGAGGGGGGTGCGCTGCTGGTCAACGACCCGAAGCTCGCCGAGCGGGCCGAGATCATTCGTGAGAAAGGGACCAACCGTAGCCAGTTCTTCCGTGGTCAGGTGGACAAGTACACCTGGGTCGAGGTGGGCTCTTCCTATCTGCCGGGCGAGATCATCGCTGCCTTCCTCTGGGCGCAGATGGAGGAGGCCGAGGCGATCACCCAGCGCAGACTGCACCTTTGGAACGTCTACCATCAGTGGCTGGAGGGGCTGGAGACGGCGGGTCAGTTACGTCGGCCCGTAGTGCCCAGGGAGTGCGTGCACAACGCGCACATGTATTACATCCTATTGCCCGACTTGGACGTGCGCACCCGGCTGATCGTCGAGATGAAGAAGACCGACATCCACCCGGTGTTCCATTACGTGCCGCTGCACAGTGCGCCGGCAGGGCTGGCACACGCCCGCACGCACGGTGAGCTGAAGGTGACGGAGGCGATGGCCGACCGCCTGCTGCGGCTGCCGCAGTGGCTGGGATTGGAGCCCTATCAGAGCCGCGTCATCGAGCGGCTGATGGCCTGCCTGCGCTGAAACAGCCCCAGCCGGCGGCCAGGCTGTCGAGCTTATGGTCGAAGATCCTCGTAGGGCGGCATTCCTATGCCGCCGATCCAGCCTACAAGTCGGATCGTCGGCAAGGGATTGCCGACCTACGTAAACTGCGAAGATTTCAACACTTCTGACGATAAAGGCCCTGTCACACTCGGGGTTGAGAATGCCCTGCCGCCGCCGTCTTCGCGCCGCACCGATGCGACCAGGCTGGCAGAGTACGGCAGGTTGCAGGCACGATGCTTGCTGCACGATGTTTGCTACACTTCCCGGCAAAACTACGGCCGCCACCCAGGGCAGGTTCAATTCAAATGAAAAGCCATTACGCGAACGATCCGACAGGCCAGCGCAGTCTTCCCTTGCGCACACCGTCAATGCAAGCCTTCCCGGCTTTCGGCCCGCATCGTCCATCAGACCCACACTGCAGGGCCGCCTAGGCCCGCCCTCGCCGACGCATGCCCGAGCCGCGCATCGTGGTCTATTCCAGCCTGTTTCCCAACACCGCCCAACCCAACGCGGGGCTGTTCATCCGCGAGCGCATGTTTCGCATCGGCAAGCGGATGCCCATGGTGGTGGTGTCGCCCAAGCCCTGGTTTCCGGGCCAGGGCCTGATCCGCCTGTTGCGTCCACACTACCGGCCCATGCCCGCCAAACGCGAGGTGCAGGACGGCATCACGGTGCTGTTCCCGCGCTTCCTGGCGCTTCCGGGCCTGTTCCGCGGACTGGACAGCCTGTTCATGGCCCTGGGCAGCTATCTCACCCTGCGCCGGCTGAAGCGCGAGGGCTACAACCTGATCGACGCCCACTTCGCCTATCCCGATGGCCATGCCGCCGTGCATCTGGGGCGCTGGCTCGGTCTGCCAGTGACCGTGACGCTGCGTGGCACGGAAGTGCCGCACAGCCGCAACCCTGTGCTCAAGCCCAAGCTGCAGGAGGTCTTCCGCCAGGCCCACAAGGTCATCGCCGTGTCCGATTCACTGCGCCGGCTCGCTGTCTCCCTGGGAATGCCGGAAGACAAAGGTATCGTCGTCGGCAACGGTGTCGACACCGCCAAGTTTCAGCCCGTGGCTCGCCATGCGGCGCGAAGTCGTTTCGGCCTGCCGCAGGATGCCAAGGTGCTGGTCACCGTCGGCGCCCTGGTCGAGCGCAAGGGCTTCCACCGCGTCATCGATTGCCTGCCACGGCTGCTCGAACACCACCCCGATCTGCACTACCTCCTGGTCGGCGGCGCCAGCCCCGAGGGCGATATGGAGGCCGAACTGCATGCCCAGGTTGCCCGCCTGGGTCTCACGGAACGGGTGCACTTTCTGGGTCCGCAGCCGCCAGAAGAACTCAAATGGCCGCTGTCCGCGGCGGACGTCTTCGTGCTCGCCACGCGCAACGAGGGCTGGGCCAACGTCATCCTCGAGGCCATGGCCTGTGGGTTGCCGGTGGTGGCCACCGATGTCGGCGGCAACCGCGAGGTGGTGGCGCATGAGGGGTTGGGCAGCATCGTTCCTTTCGGGGATCAGACTGCGCTCACCCGAGCCCTGGACGCAGCACTGGCGCGCGACTGGGACCGGGAGGCGATTCGGGCCTATGCGCGGGAGAATGACTGGGAAGGGCGGGTGTCGACGTTGGTCGATCTGTTCCGGGAGGTCTGCGGGCGATGAATGCGGCCCTCCCCCACACCGGCCATGACCGGCGCAGTCTCAGGGTGCGCGTGGAACGCCGCCTTTATCGGAAATACAAGGCCTTGCGCCAGCGCATGGGTATCAGGCCGCCCCGGACCCATGTGTTCGTGGCCGGCATGCAACGTTCGGGCACCAACATGCTCATGGAGGTTCTGGAGTGGAACCGCCATACCGACGTCTACCACGAGACTGACCGCCGGGCCTTCGACGACCGGTATCTGATGCGGGATGCAGGAATCATCCATGGACTGGCGGCGGCGAGCCCGGCGCCATTCTTCATCATCAAATGCCTGGGCGAGCTGGACCGGCTGGCTGGGTTGCTGGACGATTTCGCGCCCGCCAGGGCGGTGTGGATCGTGCGCCATTACCACGACAGCAGCCGGTCCGCCGTGCGGTCCTTCGCCAACTTCGTGCCGCAGATGCGCCGGCTGGCCGCGGACAAGGAGGCCGACCTCTGGCGCGGGCGCGGCATGAGCGAGGCCACGCAGCGCTTGCTGCAGCAGGTGGTGGAACTAAGTCCCAGTGAGCTCGATGGTGCGGCCATGATGTGGTACTACCGCAACGTGCTGTTCTTCGAGCAGGGCCTGGACCGGGACCCGCGTGTGGCATTGTTGCGCTACGAGGACTGGGTGCGTGAGCCCGAGCGCAAATTGCAAAACCTCTGCCGCTTCCTCGAGCTGCCCGACTGCGGGCCCTGGATGACGCGCTACATCCACGACGCGTCGGTACGCAAGACCCAGCCACCCAACCTGTTGCCGGAGGTGGAATCGGTCTGTGCGCAACTGATGTCCCGCTTCGACGCCCTGGAGCGCCTCTGATGCATGCCTGGTTCGCCGGCCGTGTGGCCTACCCCCTGCACGAGTGGCTGCTCAAGCGTCCCACCTTCGCCTACCTCGCCGAGCTGGAGCGCAGCCAGTGGCTGGATCGCCCGGCGCTGGAGCGGCTGCAGATGGACAAGCTGCGCCGCCTGCTCGAGATCGCCGCGGCCCACTGTCCCTGGCACGCCCGGCGTATCCGCGAGGCAGGCCTCGATCCGAAAAAAACACTTACGTTCGAGGACCTGCGCCGGCTGCCCACCATGGACAAGACGGATGCCATGGCGCACGGCGACGGGATGGTCTGGCGCGACGTCCCCGGCGGCGCCTACAAATACAACACCGGCGGCTCCAGCGGCCAGCCGCTCATTTTCCACTTCGGCCGTCGCCGCCAGGCCTCCGACGCCGCCGGCCGCATGCGTGCGCGGCGCTGGTGGGGGGTGCAGCCGGGCGAGCGTGAGGTCTATCTCTGGGGCGCGCCGGTGGAGTTGAACAAGACCGACCGGGTGAAGCAACTGCGCGACCGGCTGTTCAACCAGTTGGTGCTCAATGCCTTCGAGATGTCGCCGGCACGTATGGATGCCTACTGCCAGGCCATCCAGGACTATCAGCCGAGATGCATCTACGGATATGCTAGCTCCGTGGCCTTGCTGGCGGCGCATGCGCGCGAGCGTGGGTTCGTCTTCAGGCTGCCGCGCCTCAAGATCGTCTGCACCACCGGCGAGCCGCTCTATCCGCATCAGCGCACACTCATACAGGAGGTCTTCGGCGCACCGGTGGCCAACGAGTTCGGCAGCCGCGACATCGGCTTCACCGCCCACGAGACGCTAGAAGGGCGGATGCTGCTCATGTCCGAGAGCATCATCCTGGAGGTGCTCGACCCGGAAGGAAGGCCGGTCGCCCCAGGTCAGCTAGGCGAGGCAGTGATGACCGGCCTGGAATCCCAGGCGCAGCCCTTCATCCGCTACCGCACGGGCGACATGGTGCGCCTGAGCCCCGAGGCCGATCCGGCCGGCCGCGGCCTGCACGTCATCGCCGAGGTCTTGGGGCGCAGCACCGACTTCCTGGTGCGCGCCGACGGCACCATCATGCACGCTCTGGCCGGCATCTACGTGCTGCGGGCGATCGAGGGCGTGGCGGAATTCAAGCTCGTGCAGCATACGGTCGATAGAATAGAAGCGCAGGTTGTACCCGGCCCGGGCTGGAACGATACAGCCAAGCATCGGATCGAGCAGGGTCTCAAGGAACGCCTGGGTCCCGAGGTAGGGGTCGAGGTCAGACTGCTAGACTCGATCCCGACAGAGGCCTCGGGTAAACATCGTTATGTGGTGAGCCACGTACCGCTTGGGGGCGAACTGAAACTCGCGGCGCAGCAGTCATCGGGCTAAGGGCCACGGCCGCTTCGCCACCTGCAGGCGCGGGGCACAGTCAGGCACAGTAAGCGCAGCGACTTTGTATTGTGGCTGTCGGCAAAGGATTGCCGACCCATAGCGGCACGAGTTGTTTACGAATAAACATGTCAGATCAGGCAAAACGGGATCGAGAGATCCGCACCATGCTGTGTCATGCGCTTCGCGCGAATGCGCATCGGTTGCAGGGCCACAAGGTGGTTCTGTTTGGCT
The DNA here is from genome assembly GCA_938038385.1 of uncultured Burkholderiales bacterium. Taxonomy (GTDB): domain Bacteria; phylum Pseudomonadota; class Gammaproteobacteria; order Burkholderiales; family Thiobacillaceae; genus JANWZL01. Next base: position 5,524 of record CALHRD010000130.1, on the reverse strand, counting down.
CGCGTGCGACGGGGCGGGCACGGGAGCGTTCGGATTATGACCTCGGCGTTGTCGGCGATGTGTCTTTGCCGCTCGAGGACTTCTATGCCATCGAGGACGCACTGGAGGCGTTGCCCACCCTCTACCGGATCGACTGGGTAGACCTCATGCGTACGGATGAGCGCTTTCGTGCACGCGCTCTGAAGGAGGCAGAGACCCTGTATGAATGAGCGTTGGATTCTGGATGACTATGCGGCCGCCCTCGCCCAGCTCCAAAACGCTCTGCAGGTGCAGCCCTCGACCGATCTCATCAAGGCCGGTTGCATCCAGTATTTCGAGTTCACTTTCGAGCTCGCCTGGAAAAGCGTGAAGATCGTGGCAGAAGACCAGGGACTGCAACCCTGTGGCTCACCGAAGGCCTGCCTCAAACTCGCCTTTGCCCAGGACTGGATCGGCGACGAAGCTATCTGGTTGGAGATGCTCGAGGCGCGCAACCGCATGTCCCACACCTACCATGCACATGATGCCACCCGGATCTACGACCGTCTGGCGGCCTTCCTGCCTCCGATGCAGGCGCTTCTGGACGAATTGAAAAAAGCTGATTGAACGGACCCCATGCCCCTGAGCCAGCTCCTCTCCCTGCCCGCCCGCTACAAACCCTGGCAACCGCGCCATATCCGGATCATCCTCAACGACGTGTTGAGCCGTGATCGGCAGACACCGCAGTCGCACGAGGCGCATCTCGCCGCCGCCATCGACTGGCTGTGCCACGCCCAGGACCAGCGCGACGGCAAACCCGATGCCGGCGGGGTGTCGGCAGGCTGGAGCTTCGAGGACGGCTGGCTACCCTCTTACCCCGAGACCACCGGATACATCATCGAGACCTTCCTCGCCGCGGCCGCCCTGCTCGAACGCCCCGAGCTCATCGACCGGGCCCGGCGCATGCTGGACTGGGAGCTTTCCCTGCAGCAGGCGGACGGCGCCTTCCCCGGCCACTTCGGCGAACCGGGCTCACACCCGGTGATCTTCAACCAGGGGCAGATCCTGCACGGCCTCATCGCCGGCCACACCCAGCTCGGTCGCCAGGATTGCCTGGAGCGCATGCTGCGCGGGGCGCGCTGGATGGCGGCACAGATGGACGCCGACGGCTGTTTCCGCCGCTTCGAGCACAACGGTGTGCCGCACGTGTACAACACCCGTGCCACCTGGGCCCTGCTGCGTGTCGGTTTGCTCACCCGTGAGCCGGAACTCGTCGCCGCCGCCCGCCGCAACCTGGACTGGGCACTCACACAACAGACGCCTTCAGGCTGGTATGCCACCAACGCCTTCGTACCGGGCCGTTCGCCCTTCACCCACACCATCGCCTATGCCATCCGCGGTTTCCTGGAATGCGGCGTACTCCTCGACGAGCCGCGCTACCTCGACAGCGCCGTCAAGGCCGCGCAGGGCCTGGCGCGCGTGCAGCGCCGCGACGGCTGGCTCGCCGGTACCTACCGCGACGGCTGGGTGGCCGATGCCGGCTATGCCTGTCTCACCGGCATCGCACAGATGAGCCTGAACTGGACGCGGCTTGCCCAGGTCACCGGTGAGGCGATCTGGCGCGAACACGCGCGCAGCGCCCTGGCCTATCTCAAGACCACGCAGCGGCTCGAAGACCCGGACGACGCCGTGCGCGGCGGGATTGCCGGCTCCAGCCCGATCTGGGGCGACTACTCGCGCTTCGAATACCCCAACTGGGCGGCCAAATTCTTCGCCGATGCGCTGATGATGGACATGGCCGACATCGCCATCCCGGCCAGCCCAGAGGTCAGCGACCGTGGCTGCTGAACACCCCAGGGCGGGGCTGCGCCCAACCCCCTCTCCCCGGGAAAGCAAGGGCTGTGTGGTCCTGCGACCCCGCCTTCGCTGCGTTCGGGGAGGGCCACGCATGGCGCTTCCAAGGGGTGCAGTCGACGGCTCGTGGCTAAGGCGGTTAGAATGCAATCATTGCAATCACCATTTGGGGATAGGTCATGGCAACCAATCTGATCGTCCGGAATGTCGATGAGGATCTCGTTCTCGCGCTCAAGCAGGCTGCTGCGGCGCATGGCCGAAGCGCGGAGGCGGAACATCGGGAGATCCTGCGTGCAGTGTTGCAGCGGCCTCCGCGTCGTTCGGTCGCAGAGGTCCTGGCCAGCATGCCCAACGTCGGCGAGGATGCCGATTTCGACTTCCGCAACAAAGCGGCATGACCCCATGTATCTGGTCGACACCAACGTCATCAGCGAAGCCCGCAAGGGCCGGAATGCCAATCCCGGCGTGTTGGCGTTTTGGCGGACGGCGGACCCCGCAGACGTCTACATCGCTGTCCAGACCATCGGAGAGATTCGCCGCGGCCTGGAGAATATCCGACAGCGGGGGGACGACGAGCAAACCCAACGCTTGGAGGCGTGGCTGGACACCGTAGTCTCGGACTACCGGGATCGCATCCTCGACTTCGACCTGGATTGTGCCCAGGTATGGGGAAGGTTGATGTCCCCCCATCCGCAACACGCCATAGACAAGCAGATTGCAGCCATTGCGCTTATCCATGATCTGACCGTGGTGACCCGGAATACTTCGGATTTCAACGGTCTCGGTGTCCGCCTGAACAACCCGTTTATCCGACCATGAACTGCACCAGCCCTCTGCGGGGATACGCATGAACGAACGGACGAACAAGCTGTCCGTCATGGTCCTGTGCGGCCGCAGCGCGCGCCACCTCTACGTGGCCAACGCCTTGTGCGCGGCCGCCGAGGTGCAGGCCATCGTGCAGGAGACCGGGTCGGAGTGGAACGCGAAGAAGGTCATGAAACTCCTGCGCCCGGACAACCTCACGCGCAAGGCCTGGCGCTGGCTACGGGACCGCCGGCGCTACACCGGCAACCCCGAGGCGCGCTTCTTCTTCGGCGACAGCCCCCCGCGTTTGAACCGGCCGGACCTGGTGGTGGAGGTGCCACACGTCAACCATCCAGATGTCGTGGCGCTCGCCGACCGGCTCGAGCCCGATCTGATCTGCGTCTTCGGCACCTCGCTCATCCGCAGCGAGCTGCTCGACCGCGGGCGGCTGGGCATCGCCAACCTGCACGGGGGGCTGTCACCCGAGTACCGCGGCGCGGACTGCACCTTCTGGGCCCTGTACAACCGCGAGCCGGAAAAGGTCGGCTGCACGCTGCACTGGATCGACCGCGGCATCGACACCGGCCGGCTCATCGCCCACATCAGCCCCGAGGTCCGCCCGGACGACGGCGAACTGACCCTGTTCTGGCGCGGCGTGCGCGAGAGCGCCGCGGTCTATGCCGAATTCGTGCAGAGACTGGCCGCCGGCGAGCGCTTCGGCCAGACCCAGCCCGGTCGGGGCCGGCTGTATCAGGTCAAACAGCGGGGGCTCAGACACGAACGGGAAGTGGACCGGCTGTTGCGCGACGGCCTGCTCGGTACGGTCCGTCTGGACAGGCGGGTCAGGTGGTTTCCGGCGGAGGTGGCCAGCGCATGAGAGACATCGTCCTGGCCATCATCGTCTTCGGGCTGTTGCCTTACATCCTGGCCAGGCCGAGCTGGGGGGTTTATCTCTCCGCCTGGCTGGGCTACATGAATGCCCACCGGCTATGCTATGGCTTCATGCTGAGCTTCCCGGTCGTGATGGTGGTCGCCCTGACCACGCTGGTCGGGATGATCGTGTCCAAAGAGAAAAAACAGATGATCTGGAGCCGGGAGATCATCGTCCTGTTGATCATGCTCGCCTGGATGGGGGTGACGACGACCCAGGCCTTCTTCTTCGATCTGGCGCTGGAGCAGTACACCAAGGTCATCAAGATCCAGATCCTGACTTTCATCACGCTGATGCTGCTCACCTCGCGTGAAAAGGTGCACATCTTCGTCTGGATCATCGCCCTGTCGCTGGGCTTTTACGGCATCAAGGGGGGGATCTTCACCATCGTTCATGGTGGCAGCTACCGGGTGCAGGGACCGCTGGGCACCTTCATCGGCGGCAACAACGAACTTGCGCTCGCCTTGGTGATGACCATACCCCTCATGCGCTACCTGCACCTGCAGGAGACACGCAAGTGGGTCAAGACAGGGCTCGTGGGGGCCATGTTCCTGACGGCCATCGCTGCCGTGGGCAGCCAATCCCGCGGCGCCCTGGTCGCCCTGCTCATCACCGGCGGCATCTTCTGGCTCAAGAGCCGCGGCAAGATCCTGAGCGGCCTGCTCCTGGCGGCTGCCGTCGCCGCAACCGCAGCCATCATGCCGCAGGAATGGTACGACCGCATGCACAGTATCAAGAACTATCAGGAGGACGCCTCCGCCCTCGGCCGCATCAACGCCTGGTGGACGGCCTTTTATGTGGCCAAGGACAGGGTCACCGGCGGCGGTTTCGAGATGTTCCGCTGGCCGGTGTTCAAGCAATACGCACCCGAGCCCGGGCGCGTCCACGACGTGCACAGCATCTATTTCGAGATGCTGGGGGAACACGGCTTCATCGGACTCTTCCTGTTCCTGACCCTGCTCGGCTTCACCTGGCTCAAATGCGGCAGCATCATCCGCAGGGCCAAAAGAGACAAAGAACTCTACTGGGCGCGCGACCTCGCCGCCATGATCCAGGTGAGCATGGTGGCCTACATGACGGGCGGGGCGTTCCTGGGCCTGGCCTATTTCGACTACATCTATCACCTGATCGCCATCACCGCGATCACCTGGCACCTCATCGCCAAACCACAGCCGCAGGCCCAGCGTCTGGGCATCGAGCGCTGGTTCGTGCCCAGAGCCTGGCTCGCCTCGCCCCTTCCGGCCAGCCAACCGTCCGCGGCCGGGCTGCGCGGATGAGATGTCTTGAGACTTCGGATGGATTGCCGTGACCCTGGGTCAGAGCATCCGCAGCGGCGTCAAATGGCTCGCCTTCGGCAAGATCAGCGATCGCTTGTTCGAGTTCGCCTTCGGCGTGATCCTGGCACGGCTGCTCACGCCGGCGGATTTCGGCATGATCGCCACCATCCAGGTCTTCACCGGCTTTGTCGGCATGTTCACCGCCGGCGGCATGGGGCAGTCCCTGATCCGCGCCAAGCAGGCGGACGAGAACGACTTTACCGCCGTGTTCACCCTGCAGCTGGCGATGGGCATCGTGGTCTATCTGGGCTTTTTCGCCGCCGCACCCTGGATTGCCCGGTTCTTCGACGACCCCCTCTATACCGACCTCATCCGCGTTTCCGCCCTGAGCTTTCTGCTCAGGCCCTTTCTGGTCATGCGCATGGCCTGGCTGAACCGGCAAATGGATTTCAGGCGCCGCACCTTCGTCGATATGGGCAGTGCGCTGTTCACCGGCGCCGCCTCCTGCGTCATGGCCTTCCTGGGCCTTGGCGTCTGGAGTCTGACCCTGTCCGGCATCTTCTCCGGCATCCTGAAGAACCTTTGGTTGTCCCGCATCACCCCGCTTCGGCTGCACTTGAATCCGGACTGGCGCGTGATGCGCCGGCACACGAGCTATGGCGCCAAGATCGTGGCCAATGACTTCATCACCTACCTGCGC
>CALHRD010000129.1 GCA_938038385.1 uncultured Burkholderiales bacterium | reverse complement strand
GGCGGCGGAGAGGGTGAAGTGCTGGACATAGTCCCCCCGGCCGGCCAGATTCAGTCCCCCGAGGTGGTGCGCCGGCGCCCCCGGCAGGCCCAGTCGGAGTCCGTTGGCGATCTCCGCCAGGGCGATGAGCAGGGCGCGGTTCTCCGTCACGGCATCGCCCTGCGCGGATCGCCGCCGGGCCAGCGTGAACGACTCGCCCATCACCGTGCCGAAGCCAGGCGGCGGCCGCCGTGCGGCCAGCCCTTGCAGGTGCTGGCGATAGGCGGCCAACTGCTGTGGGGTCACCCCGGCAAGCTGCCGACCGGCGACATCGATCACGGCGCGCACGCTGTCCTGATCCCAGACCAGGGTCAGGCTGACCCGACCGGGCCCGAGTCTCACCTCGCGCAGCATGCCCTCGATCAGCGGCAGATGCTCGGCGGCGGGACTGGCCGCAAGCAGATAGTCAAGCAGCGGCCGGGCGAGCACCACGGGCACCGGCAGGGACCCAAGCCGCAGGCGGGTCAGTTGCAAGCGTGACCCCGCCGGACCGAAACCCAGGCTCAGGTTGAGGTAGCGCCCCGGCAGCGGCCGTTCCAGGCGCAGTGAAAGGTCCAGACGCAGCTCGTCGCTGCTCACCCGGGTCCGGGCGTAGCCCTGTTGTGCGCGATCGAGCAGATAGTTGAGACCCAGATCCAGGTCCTCGGCGCTGAGGTGGATGCGCCTGAACGGTTCGCGCGTCGGCCAGACCGGAAAGAACTGGCGGTAGATGCGGCGGCCGCGCTCCAGGTCGGCCTGACTCAGCCCCTGGACGTGGACGACGCGCGGCCGTTCGGTGATGGCCGTGCGGTAGAGGCCATAGACCCCGACGAACGGCAGGGTCAGCGCCAGCAGGATGACCGCCAGTCGGATACGCATGACTGCGCCTCAGACGAAAACGGCTGGCATGGCCAGCCGTTCATGGGGCAAGGGGCCGACTTCAGTGCGCCTGCACGCCGGGGCCGAAGAAGCGATAGCCCATGCGCATCTGCCGGCTCAACTCGAAACGCTTGCGGTCGGCCTCGGCGACGAAGTCCTGCTCGATGCGGGCATAGGCCTTGCGCGCCCAGTCGCCGTCCAGCAGCAGGTCGGCCACGCCCTCGGCCCAGGTGAGCTTGTCCGAGGGCGTCTTCAACACGCCGACGCAGGCATCCATCACCGGCACGATCTCGGAGGCGGGCAGCTCGTAGACCTTCATGCGCCGCGCGAGCTGCAGGCACTGGTCGGCGCTGGCACAGGCCTGGCCGGCGCGGGTGAACAGGGCCTGGGCCTGTGCCTCGTCGCCCATCTCGCGCAGAAGCTTGCCGACATGGGCCAGGGCGAAGTGGTCCTTGGCGCGGGCAGCGGCCTCGCCCAGCAGCTTCGCCGCCCAGTCGCGGTCGCCCAGGGCCTCCAGCACCGTCTCGGCCAGTTTGGTCCAGTCATAGGGGTTGTCGCTGGCCTGCGCGGCGCGCGCCTCCAGGTAGGCCTTGGCCCGCTCGCGGCCGAAGGCGGCGTCCTTGAACTCGCGCGCGGCGGTGAGCACGATCTCGCGGAACCAGACGAAGTCGGTCGCGCTGGCCACGCTCTCCTCCAGCAGTTCGCCCAGCCAGGCCTTGTCGCCCAGCCGGTCCACGGCCAGGATCAGGGGCTTGAAGCGGCTGAAGTGGAAGCCGTCGGCGCGCATCAGTTCCTCGGCGGAGGAGAGCAGCTTGGCGGCGTAGGAGGCGTCCTGCAGTTCGGCCATCACGCGGTCGGCCAGGGCGATGAACTGTTTGACGGTCTTGGCCTGGGCCTCCTCGTTCTGGATCTCGACGTACTTCGCCTGATTCGCCTCGCGCTTGGCCAGGCGGTCCTTGAGCCGCGTCAGGCGCCCGGTATCCGAGGCGGCATGCTTTTCCACCGCCTCGACGATCTTGCGCATGTCGTCCAGGTTGTTCACCGCGTCCTCGGCGCGGGTGAGCATGTCGGTCAGGCCGGCGGCGTCGCCGATGCCGGCATACGCCTCGGCCAGCCGCAGGAATTCACCGGTGGTGCCGGCGATCTCGCCGCCTTTGGCCAGCACCTGCCTGGTGAATTCGGCATTCCCCTGCGCCGACTCGAGCACCTGCATGAGCGCCGTGAAATCCTTCGCCGACTCCAGGGCCTTGGCATAGAGACTGCCGGCGGCGGCGGGATCAATCTCGCCCATGGCGCCGGACAGGGTGATCAGGTCGGCCGGGCTGCCGTATTTCTCCGCCCCTTCGGCGATGATGGCGGCGGCCTTGGCCTTGTCGCCCAGATCGGCGGCGATCGTCCTGGCCAGGCGGGCGAAGTCGGCGGCGCGGCCGGCCTTGGTCTTGATCTTGTCGTAGATCTGCCCCGCCAGCTCGGCGGCGGCATCCTTGAGCTCACTCGTGACCACCTTGGCCAGGCCGTAGAGCTCCTCGGTGGCGGAGATCTCCTTGAGCGCGGCGGTCAGGGCCTTGACCGAGGCGGCGGCGTCGCCGGTCACCAGCAGGGTGCCGATACCGGCGGCCACCTTCTCCTCGCCGCTCATGGCGAAGTCACGCCCCTGGCCCAGCATCTCGTCGGCCTTGTCGGCATCGCCCAGGGCCTTGTAGCCCAGGGCCAGGGCAATGAAGTCGGCGGTGAACATCGCCCCGCCGGCGGTGTCGTCGAGGAATTTCTTCGCGCCCGCATCGCCGGTGAACTCGGGCCTGGACAGCAGTTCCTTGGCATAACCGATGTCGGCCGGGGCATCGAAGGCCTCGCGGGCCAGGGCATACAGGTCTTCGGCGCCCTTGCACTGGGCGGCACGGGGTTCCAGGGTGTCGCGGGTGGCCATGGCTACTCTCCTGATTCATCCGAGAAAACCGCCATTCTAACGGCCCGCCTCAGCCGGGGCCGTCAGCGATTTTTATCGATGGATAAAAAAACCTGCGCACTCACCTTACAACACATAGCGCGCCAGGTCCTCGCTCGCCGCCAACCCGGCCAGGCGTGCATCGACATAGGCCGCGTCGATGGTGATGGACTCCCCCTCGCGCCGGTCGGCCTCGAACGACAGCTCGTCGAGCAGGCGCTCCATGACGGTGTAGAGCCGGCGCGCACCGATGTTCTCGGTGCGCTCGTTCACCGCCCAGGCGATCTCGGCCAGCCGGCGGATGGCCTCGGGCGTGAATTCGAGTTTGACCCCCTCGGTCTCCAGCAGGGCCTGATACTGGTGCGTGAGGCAGGCGTCGGTCTGGGTCAGGATGCGCTCGAAATCGGCCACGCTGAGGCTTTGCAGTTCGACGCGGATGGGGAAGCGGCCCTGCATCTCCGGGATGAGGTCGGAGGGCTTGGACAGGTGGAAGGCGCCGCTGGCGATGAACAGGATGTGGTCGGTCTTGACCATGCCGTACTTGGTCGAAACCGTCGCCCCCTCCACGAGCGGCAGCAGGTCGCGCTGCACGCCCTGGCGCGAGACGTCCGGGCCGTGGCTGTCGGCGCGGGCGGCGATCTTGTCGATCTCGTCGAGGAAGACGATGCCGTTTTGCTCCAGGTTGCGCATGGCCTCGGCCTTCAGCTCCTCCTCGTTGACGAGTTTGCCCGCCTCCTCGTCGGTGAGGATCTGCAAGGCCTCGCGAATCTTGAGCTTCTTGCGGCGCGTGCGCCGGCCGCCCAGATTCTGGAACACCCCCTGCAACTGGGTGGTGAGTTCCTCCATGCCGGGCGGGGCGAAGATCTCCATCGCCGGCGAGGGCGCGGCGAGATCGAGCTCGATCTCCTTGTCGTCCAACTGGCCCTCGCGCAGCATCTTGCGGAATTTCTGCCGTGTCGCGCCGTCCTCGCGCGGTTTCTCCTCCTCGCCCCAGCCCTCGCGTGCGGGCGGTAGCAGGGCGTCCAGGATGCGTTCCTCGGCGGCCTCTTCGGCGCGGGTGCGCACGCGCCGGGTGGCCGCCTCGCGCGCCTGCTTGACGGCGATCTCGGCCAGATCGCGGATGATGCTGTCCACGTCCTTGCCGACATAGCCCACCTCGGTGAATTTGGTCGCCTCCACCTTGATGAAAGGGGCATTGGCCAGCTTGGCCAGGCGGCGGGCGATCTCGGTCTTACCCACGCCGGTCGGGCCGATCATGAGGATGTTCTTCGGCGTGATCTCCTGGCGCAGACGTTCAGGCACCCTCTGGCGACGCCAGCGGTTCCTCAGCGCGATGGCGCAGGCGCGTTTGGCCTCGTCCTGGCCGACGATGTACTTGTCCAGTTCGTGGACGATCTCCTGGGGGGTCATCTGGGTCATGGTCATGCCGACGTGAGGTTGGGGGTGGCGGTGGTCACCGCAGATGGCGTACATTCCGAATTGCGCTTCACAGTTTAACAGCAGGCCCTGTGCGCGCACGCAGCGGCACTGCTCGGAGATCCTCATGAAACACCCCTGGCCATACGGCTTGGTCATGCTGTGCCTGGCGTTTTCCGTCTGGGCACAGAAGTCGTCGGTGGGCAACCTCGAACTGCATGCCGAGGCGATGCCCACCACCACACTCACCGCCGAGGCGGCACAGAGCTACCGCGTCGAGCCGTCGGCCGATCGCGGCCTGCTGCTGGTGACGGTGATGAAACGGGAACGGGGCAATGCCACCGGCATCCCAGCCCAGGTCTATGCCGGCGCCATGAACCAGAGCAATGTGACCATCAGCATCCCCCTGCGCGAGGTCAACGACGGCCGGATGGTGTACTACCTGGGCGAGTTCCGGTTGACACCGCCGGACGAACTCCGTTTCCTGGTCAATGCGAATGTCCTGGGCACACCGCTGAAGGCCGAGTTCAGCCGGAAATTTCCCAAGGACTGACGGGCACGACAGGCGCGAGGCGACCCTGCCTGCCCGCCCTCACCGCAGCATCTGCAGCAACCCCCACACGCCGAACAGGGCCACCGCCACACCAGCCACGCGCCTGATGCGCCGATCGGCCGCCAGGGCGCGCAGCCGGTCTGCCGCCCAGCCCATGGCCAGCAGGTTGGGCAGGGTCCCCAGTCCGAAAGCGAACATAAGACTGGCGCCCTGCAGCGCGCCGCCGCTGGCCAGGGCCGAGACCAGGACGCTGTAGACCAGGCCGCAGGGCAGCCAGCCCCAGAGCCCGCCTGCAAGCAGGGCCTGCCCGGTGCTGCGGATGGGCAGCATACGACCGAGACGGGGTTGCAACCGCGACCAGAGGACGCCGCCGGCTCGCTCCAATATCAGCACCGACCGGTTCAACCCGGCCAGGTAGAGCCCGAGCAGGATCAGCACCGCCTGGGCCAGCACGTAGAGCCCCTGCTGCAAGGGCAACAGGCGTTCGGACAGGAAGGCGGCGGAGCCGATCAGCCCTGCCAGGGCGCCGGCCAGGGTGTAGCTCAGGATGCGGCCCAGGTTGTAGCCCAGATGGAAGACAAAGGGTTGCCTCTGCCCGCCCTGCAGGGACATGGCCGCGACGATGCCGCCGCACATGCCCACGCAATGGGCGCCGCCGAGGAAGCCGACGAGGAAGGCGGCCAGGAAGGACAGTTCGGGCATGATGGCGTGAGGGGAGTGTGGCCGGCCCCACCGGCTGCTGCGTCATTCGCAGCGCATGCCGCCTTCCACCCAGGCCAGCACCTCCTGACGCCAGGCCGCCGAGCCCCCGTCCACGGTGGGGTGTCGTCCGGCCGGGGTCATGCCCGAATCCAGTGCCCAGTGGATACGTCCGTCGGTGAGCAGATGCGCGCGCAGCCTCTGCCCGGCGTCACCGCCGGCGTTGCGTTTGATCAGCTCGCAGGTCTCGCGCGGCGCGAGGCCCGTCCAGTCCAGGCGGGGCAGGGGTGCCTGCCATTCGCCCCCCTTGAGTCCGGTCAGGCGCGGCTGGTGACAGGTATCGCACAGGTAGCGGTTGCGGTGGCTGGTGTAGGACAGGCCGTGGCTGCGCCGGCTGTTGAACTGGTGGCAGGTGAGGCAGCGCGCGTGCTGGAAGCTCGGGTAGAGGGTCTCGGCGAAGCTCGTCCGCTGCGCCGGGCTGTCCGCCCAGGACACCGGCAGGGCCGTTGTCATGAGAAACAGCAGCGCGGGCAGTCTGCGCAGGGACAGCGTCATGTCGCCTCCTTGGCCACGAACTGCATGCGATAGGCCGCGTAGGTGGAGGTCATGGCCATGGGCAGGAACAGCAGCAAGCCGAGACCTAAAGGAATGACCAGGGCAACCATGCCCAGCAGGGACAGCAACAGGCCATACAGGAGCATGGGCCGCCAGTTCACCAGGCAGGCCCACAGGCTCCAGAACATGGCCTTGCCCGGCGGGAAGTCCTCGAACAGGGCGAGCGCCGGCGCGAACCAGGTCGCCATGAGCAGGGGCGTGAACAGCACTGCACCGGTGAGCAGGGCGGGCATGGCCTGATCCAGGATGGCGCGCATCTCCTCCGGGTCCATCTCCTGGGGACGGACGGAGAGGGTCAGCAGGCGCTCCACCGCGTCACCGCCGATGAGGGCCATCACCTGCCCCACCACCAGGTGGGCCACCAGGTAGATGACGCCGATGACCAGCAGGGCGTTGCGGCCACGGTAGAAACCGGCGCCGACGTGGATCAGCCCGGTGGGTTCCCCCCGCTCGGCGGCTTGCGCCGCGGCCATGTAGGCCGCCACCAGGAAGGGGGAGAGCAGCTCCAGCGCGAGGGGGCCAAGCATGGGGACCAGGCTGATGCCGAAGGCGGCCAGGAAGAAGGCCGCGCTCATACCCATCCAGGGCACGACGGCCGGGGTGAAGAGCTGAAAGCCAGTCTTCATCCAGGCCACGGCCGCACCTGCCGGCGGCCGCGTGACACTCAACGCGCGCATCGGTGCCCTGCGGGCGTGCTGCGCATGCGGCCCGTGCGCTGCCCGGCGACAAGACGAAACCGCCCACGGGCGGCGTCGCGCCCGTCAGCGTCGTTCAGAATGAGAAGATCAGCCACATGGGCACCATGAAATTGGGGGAAAGATCGTCGTGGCGCACCATCTGCCCGTCGCCGCGGATATCCACCAGGTAGTAGGGCTTGCCATGCGGCGGTGTGACCTTGACCGCGTAGAGGCGGCCACGGATGCGGTATTCCTCCACTGTGTCCGCGCCGCGGGTGGTGATGGTGACCTGGGGCTCCAGGGTGGTATCCGGCATGCCGGGCGGCGGAGGGATCTCGGGCAGGGGTTGCAGCCCCTGTGGCTCCTGGGCCAGGGCCGTTCCCATGACCAGTGTACCGGCCAACAGCAGGATGCGGATGCGCATGAAAGTTCCTCGGAAATTGCTGATGTTCCGATTGTAGCAACCGATGGCGGCGTATCCGAGCGCTCAGAGATTGAGCAGGATCTCCCGCTCCTGCACCGAAGGCTCGAATCCGCGCCGCTCGTAGTGCTGGAAGATGGCCTCCACCACCTGGTCGGGATCGTCGATCACCTGCACCAGCCCGAGGTCCGCGGCATCGATCATGCCTTCGGCCACCAGGGTGGCGCGAAACCAGTCGGTGAGCCCCTGCCAGAACCGGCTTTGTACCAGCACGATGGGGATACGACGGGTCTTGCCGGTCTGCACCAGGGTCAACACTTCCATCAGTTCGTCCAGGGTGCCGAAGCCGCCGGGCATGATCACGTAGGCGACGGCGAACTTGACGAACATGACCTTGCGCGCGAAGAAGTGACGGAAGGTCTGGCTGATGTCCTGGTAGGGGTTGGCATGCTGCTCGTGCGGCAGTTGGATGTTGAGCCCCACGCTGGGCGACTTGCCGAAGTAGGCCCCCTTGTTGGCCGCCTCCATCACCCCCGGTCCGCCGCCCGAGACGACGGCGAAGCCGGCATCGGAGAGCTTGCGCGCGATCACCTCGGTGAGCAGATAGTAGGCGTGGTCCTGTGGGATGCGGGCCGAGCCGAAGATGGACACCGCCGGCCGGATGGGTGCCAGGCGTTCGGTGGCCTCGACGAATTCGGCCATAATCTCGAACATCCGCCATGACTCACGCGCCGAGGTCTGGGCCTCGTGGCTGTGGCTGGGGTCGACTAGGGTGGGGATCTTCTGATGCATAAAGGATTGACCGTTGACTGAAACGCTGCTGTTGGTGGACGGATCGAGCTATCTGTATCGCGCCTTCCATGCCCTGCCCGATCTGAGAAACCGTGATGGCGAGCCCACCGGCGCGCTCTACGGGGTGATCAACATGCTGCGGCGGCTCAGGCGCGAAGTGCCGGCGGATTACGCCGCCTGCGTCTTCGACGCCAAGGGCAAGACCTTCCGGGACGCATTGTATCCGGATTACAAGGCGCACCGTCCAGCCATGCCGGAGGACCTCGCCGCCCAGATCGAACCCCTGCACGAGACCATACGCGCCCTGGGTTGGCCGCTGCTGATGATCGACGGCGTCGAGGCCGACGACGTCATCGGCACGCTCGCCCGCCAGGCCGAGACGCAGGGCCTGCATACCCTGATTTCGAGCGGCGACAAGGACCTCTGTCAGTTGGTGAGCCCTCACATCACGGTCGTGGACACGATGTCGAACAAGACCTACGACCCGGCGGGGGTGTTGGAGAAGTTCGGCGTGCCGCCCGAGCGGGTCCTGGACTGGCTCACCCTGGTGGGCGACGCGGTGGACAACGTCCCCGGCGTGGACAAGGTCGGACCCAAGACCGCCAGCAGGTGGCTGGCCGAATACGGCAGCCTGGAGTCCATCATCGCACGTGCGGGGGAGATCAAGGGCGTGGTGGGTGACAACCTGCGCCGGGCCGTGGACTGGTTGCCCAGGGGGCGTGAACTGCTGACGGTGAAGACCGACGTCGAACTGCCCCTGCGCCCCAGGGACCTGCACTGGCGTCCGGAGGACCGGGAGCGGTTGATCGCACTCTTTACCCGCTATGGGTTCCGCTCCTGGCTGAGCGAACTGGCCGCGGACCAACCCTCTTCCCTGGCCGGAGAGGGTGGCAGCGCAGCTGCCGGGAAATGGCTGGAGGGTGGCGCGACGGCCCGACAGAGGGCGGATCGCTGCTACGAGACCCTGCTCGACGAACCCGCCCTGGCCCGCTGGCTCAAGCGGATCGAGGCCGCCGAGCTCGTATGCATCGACACCGAGACCACCTCGCTCGACCCCATGCAGGCCCGGCTGGTGGGTCTGTCCTTCAGCGTCGAGCGCGGCGCGGCGGCCTACCTGCCGTTGACCCATCGCTATGCCGGCGCGCCGGCACAGCTGCCTCTGGATGAGACACTCGGGCGGCTGAAGCCCTGGCTCGAGGACGCGGGAAGGCCCAAGGTCGGCCAGAATCTGAAGTACGACTGGCACGTGCTCATGAACCACGGCATCGAACTCAAAGGCATCGCGCACGACACCCTGCTGCAGAGCTATGTGCTGGAGGCGCACGAGCGTCACGACATGGACAGTCTGGCGGAGAGACATCTGCACGAGACCACGATCAAATACGAAGAGGTCTGCGGCAAGGGGGCGAATCAGATCGGCTTCGACCGGGTGGCGATCGAACGTGCCACGGAGTACGCCGCCGAGGACGCCGACATCACCCTGCGCCTGCACCGGGCGCTGCACCCGAGGGTGCAGGCCGAGCCGGGCCTCGATTTCGTCTATGCCCGCATCGAGATACCCCTCCTGCCGGTGCTGGCGCGCATGGAGCGCACCGGGGTCCTGCTCGACACGGAGCTGCTGCGCCGCCACTCCGAGTTCCTGGCACGCGAGATGCAGGCGCTGGAGGAGAAGGCGCAGGCCGTCGCCGGTCAGCCGTTCAACCTCAACTCGCCCAAGCAGCTGGCGGACATCTTGTTCAATCAGCTCGGGCTGCCGGTGATCAAGAAGACGCCCAAGGGTGCACCGTCCACCGACGAGGAGGTGCTGGAGAAGCTGGCCCTGGATTTCCCGCTACCCAGGCTGATCCTAGACTACCGCGCGCTGGCCAAGCTCAAGTCCACCTACACCGACAAGCTGCCGCAGATGGTGGACCCGGCCACCGGCCGCGTGCACACCACCTATGCGCAGGCGGTGGCGGTCACCGGCAGGCTGTCGTCGGTCGAACCCAACCTGCAGAACATCCCGGTGCGCACACCGGAAGGCAGGAAGATCCGCGAGGCCTTCATCGCCGCGCCGGGCTTCCGTCTCGTCTCGGCAGACTATTCGCAGATCGAACTGCGCATCATGGCCCACCTTTCCGGCGACGAGCGCCTGCTCGCGGCCTTCCGTGCGGACGCCGACATCCACCGCGCCACCGCCGCCGAAGTGCTGGGACAGGCACCGGACGAGGTCACGCCGGAGCAGCGGCGCATGGCCAAGGCGGTCAACTTCGGCCTGATCTACGGCATGTCTGCCTTTGGCCTGGCCGCCCAGCTCGGCATCGAGCGCGGCGCCGCGCAGAACTACATCGACCGCTATTTCGCCCGCTATCCCGGCGTGGCGCGCTACATGGAGGCCACCCGCGACAAAGCGCGTCAGCTCGGCTACGTGGAGACCCTGTTCGGCCGGCGGCTGTATCTGCCCGAGATCAAAAGCGGCAATCCGGCACGCCGCAGCGGGGCCGAGCGGGCAGCCATCAACGCCCCCATGCAAGGCACCGCGGCGGACCTCATCAAGCTGGCCATGCTCGCCGTGCAGGGCTGGCTGGACGCGGAGGGGCTGCAAAGCCGTCTGATCATGCAGGTGCACGACGAACTCGTGCTGGAGGTGGCCGAGGAAGAGCT
>CALHRD010000128.1 GCA_938038385.1 uncultured Burkholderiales bacterium | reverse complement strand
GCCGCAGGCAAACCGCCCCGTCTGATCATCGGCGCCATGATGCGCAAGCTCGTGCATGTCGCCTTCGGCGTGCTGAAGTCCGGTCAACCCTTCAATCCAGCTTTGCATGGGGCTTGACCGGGATAACAGTATCTACAAGGCAACCGGCAGCCTCGGCACGGATTCAGGCGAAAGTCAACAGCCTGCAGTCGCGCAACAGCCCTGTTCCCTGCCCCCGGCATGGCCAACTGCGCCTGTGCCGACAGGTCTGGGGACACCGCCGACACCAGGGCCAACAAAAAACCCCGCTCATGCGGGGTTTTCGTTCAGGTGGCAGGGCCACTGCTCACTTGAGCTTGGTTTCCTTGTATTCCACGTGCTTGCGCGCCTTGGGGTCGTACTTCTTGATCAGCATCTTTTCCGGCATGGTCTTCTTGTTCTTGGTGGTAGTGTAAAAGTGGCCGGTGCCCGCCGTGGACTCCAGCTTGATCTTTTCGCGTCCGCCTTTTGCCATGTTCTATCCCTCCTCAGATTTCACCGCGTGCACGCAGATCGGCCAGGACGGCATCGATGCCGTTCTTGTCGATCAGACGCAAGCCGGCGTTGGAAAGACGCAACCGCACCCAGCGGTTCTCACTCTCCACCCAGAAGCGGCGGTACTGCAGATTGGGCAGGAAACGGCGCTTGGTCTTGTTGTGGGCATGGGAGACGTTGTTCCCCACCATCGGCTTCTTGCCGGTGACTTGACATACTCGGGCCATGATTCGGGTCCCCTGTGTTCCGTTGCGCGAAAAAGATCGGCTTTATACCACGGCGAAGCCGCTCGCGTCAAAGTCATCATGGACTCGGACGGGACCGTGTCCGCATTGCCCCTCGCCCAGCCTGGCCCATAATGAAACGGATAGCGTGAAAGTCGGCGCAGCCGGCTCACGAAGCTCCCCTCCCCACCCCCGACCCCTCCCCCCGTGGGGGGAGGGGAGGCTCGACCCGCCTCTCTCCCTCAGGGAGAGAGGTCGGGAGAGAGGGCCGGAGCGGCTTAAGGTGAGGGAACGGACATGGCGACATTCATGCTTCGGGATCGCGTCGCCATGTCCGTTGGCCCGAAACCCAGACATGGTCCCTAGGTCGGCCTTCAGCCCGACACTGAAAGCGTCGGGAAAGCGTCGAAAAAACGTCTAAAAAGCGTCGGACTAAAGTCCGACCTGCGAGTCCGACCCACGCAAGCCTGGTCGCGATCGACACGGATTCAGGCGACCGTCTTCGATCCCACGTGGTTCAGTGTCGGGGTGGACATTGCCGAACTCCTCGGCCGCCACCGTCTGCCCGCCGCCCCCGCACGCTGATGGTGCACAAGGGCAACGTCGGCGAGATCATCCCCGCACTTGGGCTGCCCTGCGTGCTCGGGCAGCCGGACAAGCCCTTCTCCATGGACGTGGAGAAAGCGCAAACGCAGGCGCATGTGCACGCCCGTGTGAGCGCGTTGCCGGAAAAGTCGGAGCTGGTCATCGCCCAGGATTGGCTGCCTGCCGGGTCCGACCGGGGCGTCGGCGTCTCGAGCGGCGCGTGCAGTTCGCCTGCCGCTACCACAAGGCGCCTGGACATTGGCAGATCGTCAGGCATGGCGAGCGCCGCAGCGACTGTGCCGCAGGACCTACCGTCGCCTGCCGCATCGGCAAGTCGCCGGACGAAGTGGTACGGCCCGGTTGGAAAGCGGCCAACCTGATGGGCGACCGTTCTACGGCGTCGTCATCGGGCAGGTTGACCACCGCTGCCTGGTCGGCTTGATGCCGACGACTGGCAACAACTGGCGACAACCGGACGGACATGGCGAGACATCCTCCCATTCAGGCGCTCAGCGCCTGAATGGGAGGATGTCCCCGGACCTGGGCGAGCTCTGCGGCTTCCCGAGGAGGGGGTCGCGCAGGGAATTCAGCGCCTCCAGCAGGCCGCCGCTGCCATACATGGACTCCCACATCATGGCATGCAGCGCCATGCAGGACTTGAGCGGATGCTTGTAGCGCCGGCGTTCGGCATCGATGCGCCACTGCAGGCGCCGCAGTCGCTCCTGCAGATGAGCCGGCGCCTGGGCGATGAACTGCTCCAGCAGTTCCTGGCGCCGCCGTTCGAAGGCCTCGGCGTCCTCCCTGGCCAGGGCCGCCCAGGTATCGAAATCGAAGGCTATGGTGGATTCAGGCTGCAACGGTCAACTGTCCCATGAAGCTACAGACAACATGAAGCAAATCCCGGACCATACCTGCACACCGGGTAAATCACGCCATACCACAGTCAGAGCCAGCCCCGCTCGGCAAACGACAGTCCGCGACCGCCGGCGACGATGAAGTGATCCAGCACCCTCACGTCCACCAGGGCCAATGCGTGTCTGAGCTGATCGGTCAGCCAGCGGTCGGCCTGGCTGGGCTCTGCCACCCCTGAGGGGTGGTTGTGGGCGAGGATGACGCCGCCGGCATTGTGCGCCAGGGCCCGCTTCACCACTTCTCTCGGGTATACACTGGTTTGGGTGAGCGTGCCGCGGAACAGTTCCTCGGCGGCGAGGACCCGGTTCTGGGCATCGAGGAAGACCGCCATGAACACCTCGTGCGCCAGGCCTTGCAGGCGCAGGCGCAGGAAGTCGCGTACCGCCGCGGGGGAACTCAGGGCGTCACCGGCGCGCATCTCCTCGGCGAGCGCCCGCCGCGCCATCTCCAACACCGCCTGGAGCTGGGCGTATTTGGCCGGCCCGAGGCCGGGAAAGCGGTCGAATTCGTTGCGCGGAGCCGCAAACAGCCGGGTCAGGCTGCCGAAGTGGTCCACCAGCTCGCGCGCCAGTGCCACCGCGCTCTTGCCCTTCACCCCGACGCGCAGGAAGATGGCCAGCAGTTCCGCATCGGACAGGGCCTGGGCACCGCGTGTCAGCAGCTTCTCGCGTGGCCGTTCGCCTTCGGGCCAATCGGTGATCGCCATCATCGCCTCCCGTCTTTGTAGAATGACGAAACTGTAACCAATATCCGCATCCGGATGGAAATCCCGATCAAACGCATCGTGCTGGGCATCACCGGCGGCGTGGCTGCTTACAAGGCGGCGGAGCTGGCGCGGTTGCTGGTCAAGGAGGGTATCGAGGTGCAGGTGGTGATGACCGCCGCAGCGCGTCACTTCGTCGGGCCAGCCACTTTCCAGGCCATCACCGGCCGGCCGGTGTTCACCGATCTGTGGGACGAGCGCAGCGCGGGCGGCATGGCGCACATCGAACTCAGCCGTGGTGCGGATGCCATCGTGGTGGCCCCCGCCTCGGCCGATTTCATCGCCAAGCTCGCCCAAGGCCACGCCGACGACCTGCTCTCCACGCTATGCCTGGCGCGCGACTGCCCATTGCTGCTCGCCCCGGCCATGAACCGGCAGATGTGGGACCACCCCGCCACCCGCCGCAACGCCGCCCAGCTCGAAGCCGATGGCGTCGTCCTGCTGGGACCGACGGCCGGCGAACAGGCCTGCGGCGAGACCGGCTACGGCCGTCTGCTGGAAGCGGCCCGGATCGTCGAGGCCCTGCAGGCCAGATTCATGCCCAAACTGCTCAAGGGGCTCAGGGTATTGATCACCGCCGGCCCCACCTTCGAAGCCATCGACGCGGTGCGCGGCATCACCAACCTGAGTTCCGGCAAGATGGGCTACAGCGTCGCGCGTGCCGCCCTGGAGGCGGGCGCCGAGGTGACCCTGGTCAGCGGGCCCACCTGTCTCGCGCCCCCCGACCAGGCCCGGATCCTGCGTGTGACTTCCGCCCAGGAGATGCTCGAGGCGGTGGAGGCCCAGGCGGACGCAGCCGACATCTTCATCTCGGTGGCGGCGGTGGCCGACTACTATGTGCTCAACCCCAGCGAAATGAAGATCAAGAAGGATGCCCACATCCTCACCCTGGAGCTGGCCCCCAACCCGGACATCCTGGCCAACATCGCCAGCCGACCGAAGCCGCCGTTTTGCGTCGGTTTCGCCGCCGAGATCGAGAATGTGGAGGAATACGCCGAGCTCAAGCGTCGCCGCAAGCACCTGCCCCTGATCGTCGCCAACGATGCACGCGAGGCCATCGGCGCCGACGAGGTCGAACTGCTGCTGCTCGACGACGACGGCCAGCACACCCTGCCCCGTGCCGACAAGCTCACCCAGGCGAGAAGGCTCATCGAACACATCGCCCACCTCTACAATGGTCTGTTTCAATAACCATGTACATCGACCTCAAGATCCTCGACCCGCGCGTGGGCGGCCAGCTGCCCCACTACGCCACCCCGGGCTCGGCCGGACTTGACCTGCGCGCCTGCCTGGACGAGCCGCTGACCCTGAACCCGGGCGAGACCCGTTTGATCCCCACGGGACTGGCCATGCACCTGGCCGACCCCGGCTATGCCGCCATGATCCTGCCGCGCTCAGGCCTGGGCCACAAACATGGCGTGGTGTTGGGTAATCTCGTGGGATTGATCGACTCGGACTACCAAGGCCAGCTCATGGTCTCGGTCTGGAATCGGGGTCAGGAGGCCTTCACCATCGAGCCATTCGAGCGCATCGCACAGATGGTCATCGTGCCGGTGGTACAGGCGAAGTTCCGTCTGGTACGGGAATTCGGGCAAAGCCAGCGGGGGACCGGCGGCTTCGGCAGCACGGGCAAGGCCTAGGTGTAGCGTCCCGGACGATTGCATGGATCCGAAACGTCGTGCATTGTTTGTCAGCCGCGAGCGCGATTGGGTGCCGCGCGCACGGAGCGCAGGATGCGAGGCATATCGAATACCTGAATCCGTGTAGATGCTGCCGGTTGCCTTGTAGGGCGGGCTTCAGCCCGACGTTTTTCCGACGTTTTTCCGGCGCTTTCGGTGTCGGGCTGAAGCCCGACCTACGGGCCATGCTGGGTGTCGGCCTGCTGCCGACCCTGCTGCGCCTGCGTGGCAGTGAGCGTGCCGCCATCACCCCGGCCTGAACCTGGGATCGGGTTGAACCGGCGTATCTCGCTGCCCCCCTGCCCCGACTGGTCTGGCTCAGCCTCCGCCGAGGGCCTCATCCGTTTGCGGCGAGGCATGAAAAAGGCCCACTTGCGTGGGCCTTTTTCACGACGGACGCAGAGATCGGTGCTCTGCGATGGAGACTCAAACCGACATGCCCGGATTGTTCGCCATGCCGATGATCTTGGGCTGGTAGAGCTTCACGTTCCTGATCACCTTCTTGTCACGCAAGTAGCTCGCCACCACGTCCCAGATCGGCGTGCCGGTCACGCCCTCGTTGACCGATGCCCAGCCCGCGACCTTGTACTTCTTGTTTGGATCAACCGGCTTGCCGCCGATCCTCATGTCACCGATGCGCTTGCCGATGACCTCATTGGGCTTGACGCTGTACTGGATGCCGCCGGTACGCACCATGTCGCCGCCCTGCTGGTAGTAGGGGTCGGCGTTGAAGATGTTGTCGCAGACGTCCTCCATGATGTCCTTGATCTGCTGTCCGGTGAACTCGTTCAATGTGGTGGCCGGGTAGGTGATGGCCATCTGATCCATCATACGCTCGTAGGTGATGGGCTCACCCGGCAGGATGCTGGTGCCCCAGCGCACACCGGGGGAGAAGGCGGCATCCGCCCCCTTCACCTCCATCAACGCCTGGCAGATCAGCTCGTCCCAGGTCCCGTTGAAGTTACCTCGCCGGTAGAGCACGTCCGCCTCGTTCACCGCCAACACTTCGCTCAGCTTGGCCTCATAGGGCGCGCGGATCTTCTTGATCAGGGCCTCCATCTTGGCATCGGCCGGCAGGAAGTTGGAGAACACCGGCAGCAGGCGGTACTTCCAGCCGCGGATCTTGCCGTCCTTGACGTCGAAGTCCATAACGCCGAGGAATTTGCCGTTGGAACCGGCGTTGGTGACCAGGCAGGTGCCGCCGTTGGGGGTCTTGACCGGCACCGGCTGATACACGCCGTCGTGCGTATGGCCGCCGAAGATGGCATCGATGCCGTCGACCCGGCTGGCCATCTTGAGGTCCACGTCCATGCCGTTGTGGGACAGGACCACCACCACCTTGGCCCCTTTGGCGCGGGCCTCGTTCACCCACTTCTGCATGGAGTCGTCGCGGATGCCGTAGGACCAATCCGGCACCATGTAGCGGGGGTTCGCGATCGGCGTGTAGGGGAAGGCCTGGCCGATGACGGCCACCTGCACGCCGTTCATCTCCTTCATGACATAGGGCTTGAACACCTGGTCACCGAAGTCGTTGGTGATGATGTTCTGGGCGACGAAGTCGACGCCGTTCTTGGCAAAGTCCTTCTGCACCACCTCCATGATGCGGTCGGCGCCGAAGGTCGCCTCCCAATGCGGGGTCATGACGTTCACCCCCAACTGGATACAGGCGTCCACCATGTCCTGGGCATTGGTCCACAGCGAGGTGGCGGAACCCTGCCAGGTATCACCGCCATCGAGCAGCAGGGCGCCGGGGCGCGAGGCACGCACCATGTCCACCAGGGTCTTGAGATGCGCGAAGCCGCCCACCCGGCCGTAGGTCTTGGCGGCGGTGGCGAAGTCGAGATAGGTGAAGGCATGCGCTTCGGCGGTACCGGGCTTGATACCGTAATGCTTGAGGAAGTGTTGACCGACCAGGTGCGGCACATTGCCCGCCATGGAACCCACGCCCAGGTTCACGTTGGGCTCGCGGAACCAGATCGGCAGCAGCTGGGCATGACAATCGGTGAAATGGAGGAAGGACACGTTGCCCGTGGGCGGCATGTCGTAGTAGCCGCTCGGCAGATTGCCGGCCAGCACAGACTTGCTGTCCAGGGCCAGGCCGGAAGCGGCGGCGGCGGCCAGGACCTGAAGAAACTCGCGTCGGGACATGGACATGTTTGCTCTCCTCTCAATCGCACAAGGTCACGGCATTGTCCTGGCAGGCTGCAGGCGGGTAAATGGTAACTATGGTCCAGCAGCCCCGGTAAATAC
>CALHRD010000127.1 GCA_938038385.1 uncultured Burkholderiales bacterium | reverse complement strand
CGCGTCGATCTCGGCAAGAAAACGGTCACGCCGCGTTTGTTTCTTCTTGGCCGCGTATTCCAGATCGGAGAAGCTCGCTTGGATCTGCATAGGCTACCTCAGGCCACGGGTGTCGTATCCTCAAAATTATCCCAAGCCAGGGGGCGGGCGGCAATTAAATCAGTGTTTCCTTAGGTTGAACCCAGATCGTCCGCAGGCGGCCCTACGGGCCTACGCGCGCCCTGGCGGTCGGAGCGCGGCCATCTCGTGCGCTTGCTCGTCGGCCATGGGCACGGCTATGGCCTCCTCCCAACCGCCCGAATTGCCTCGCGCTCCACCTCGCCATCATCGCGCGTCCCAATGGACGATCTGGGTTAAAGCCCCGGCGGAACGCTGCCGTTAAACCGGACTGACATACAGTCGACGAAGGTGAGGCGTACCCATGACACGGTTCTTCAAAGCCTTTTCCCGGCGCGTGGCGGCCAAGGTCCTGGTGGTGGCCGCCGTGGTCTTCGTGATCGAACTGGGCCTGAGTCTGATCCACTCCCACCAGACCCTGAAACGACAGGCCGAGGCCTTCGTCGCCGCGGAGACCGCCGCCCTGACCGACACCTACTTCGACGGCCTGAACAAGCTCATGCTTACCGGCGGCATGGCGGAACGGGGCGAATTGCGCAAGAGTTATCTGGCGCGCGAGAACATCGTCGAGGCCCGGATCGTCCGCGGTCCCGCCGTGGTCGAGCAATACGGTCCGGGACTGGCCGGGGAGGCCGCGGCCGACGAGCTCGACCGCCGGGCGCTGGCCGGCGAGGAGGTGCGCGTGATCCAGGATACGTCGGAAGGTCGCCGGCTGACCTTCATCCGCCCCTACCGCGCCAGCGAGCACACGCGCGGTGTCAACTGCATGGGCTGCCACAGCGTGGCCAAGGACACGGTGATGGGGGCGGTGCGCATCACCTACGACCTGGCCCCGGTGGATGCCGGCATCCGCGCCAGCGGCATGACCAGCGCCCTGATCCATGTCGGCATGTTCAGCCTGGGCTTCGGCGTGATGATCTGGCTCATGCTGCGGATCGTCTCCCGGCCCATCACGCGGCTCGCGCAGACCATGACGCGGGTGGAGCGTGAGTCCGACCTCAACTTGCGCGTGTCGGTGCACAGCCGGGACGAGATCGGCGATGCCGCCGCCGCCTTCAATGCCATGCTCGCCCGCTTCGCCAGCAGCCTGGGTCAGGTGCAGGGCACCACCGAACAGCTCGCCCAGGCCACCGAGCGCCTGGTGGGCACGGCAGCCCGATCCCAGGGCGGTGTGTCGCGCCAGCTCGAGGACACCGAGGACCTGGCCAATGAGCTGCACCACATGGCCGACAACGTGCAGGACGTGGCCGTCAAGATCCGTGAGGCCGCTGCCGCCGCCAAATCCGCCGACACGCAGGCGCGGGAGGGGGCGCTCACCGCCACCGAGGCCCTCGGCGCGATCGAGGCCATGAGTGACCAGCTCAAGGGGGCGGTGGACGTGATCCGCCGCCTGGACAAAGACAGCCGGGAGGTGGGCCGCGTGCTGGGCCTGATCCGGGAGATCGCCGAGCAGACCAATCTGCTCGCCCTCAACGCCGCCATCGAGGCGGCCCGCGCCGGCGAGCAGGGGCGCGGCTTCGCCGTCGTGGCCGACGAGGTGCGCACCCTGGCCGGCCGCACCCAGAGCGCGACCGGCGACATCGAACGCATCATCGGCAAGGTGCAGCAGGCCTCGCAGGAGGCCGTCGCCGTCATCCAGGACGCCGAGACGCGTTCCCACGGCGGCGTGGAGTACGTCGAGAATACTGCCGTGGCCCTGTCCGAGATCGTCGGCGCCGTCAGCCGGATCACGGCCATGACCGATCAGGTCGCGGCCAATGCCCAGGCCCAGGGCCAGTCCGCCGAGCAGATCGGCCTGCGTATCGACAACATCAGCCGGGTGGCCCGACAGGCCGCGGAGGATGTCCAGGCGGTCAAGGCGGTAGGCGACGAGCTGTATGGCATCGCCAGCGGGCTGCAGGCCGGGGTGGCTCAGTTCAGGCTGTGAGGCCCTGACGCCTGACGCGAGCGCAGGAAGTCGCGCGTCTTCTGTGACCAGAGCACGACATAGTGCAGGCCGGAGGCCGCCACCAGGATGGCGGTCAGCACGAGCAGAGGCCCCAGCCAGCCGATGAGTCCCGGCCCCAGGGCCAGATCGGCCAGGATCAGGCTGACCAGGGCGAACTCGGCAAAGATTGCGGCCTTGCCCGACAGGGTGGGGGCCACCTCCAGGCGGCCGGTGAGCCAACGGTAGGCGCCCGCTCCGCCGAGCACGACCGCATCGCGCAGCACCACCACCGCCGCCAGCCAGAAGGGCAGCGAGCCGGCCCATGTCAGGGCCAGCACGGTGGACAGCAACATGGCCTTGTCGGCGATGGGGTCCAGCCAGGCCCCCAGCACGCTCTTCTGATCCAGCCAGCGGGCCAGGTTGCCGTCGAGCAGGTCGGTCACGGCGGCGACGACGAACCACCAGAAAGCCCCCCACATGTCCGAGGCCAGGACATGCCAGACCACCACCGGCACCAGGGCCAGACGCAATCCGGTCAGCACATTGGGCAGGGTCAGGACGGCAGGCGGCATGGAAGGCAGACGTGACGGCATGAACGGACGATAAGATAGAGTAGCCGCCAGCGGAGGGAAATGGGCCGATTGCGAACGTGACCATTGCACCGGCCGGCGCTGAGGGCCGGCGCGACAGGGCGGCACCCGTCACCGCCCGGCTTCAACCCGGATCGTCCATTGGGACGCGGGAAGGGGCGTGCGCGGGC
The DNA here is from genome assembly GCA_938038385.1 of uncultured Burkholderiales bacterium. Classification (GTDB taxonomy): domain Bacteria; phylum Pseudomonadota; class Gammaproteobacteria; order Burkholderiales; family Thiobacillaceae; genus JANWZL01. Next base: position 2,566 of record CALHRD010000127.1, on the reverse strand, counting down.
CGCGTGGCCATGCAGCCGCATAGGGGCCCACATCGCTGGCACTTGCGGTGACCCGGTCGCAGGCACGGGCCGGTCCGATGGGAAATCCGGGTTCAAGTCATCGCCGAGCCCGGCCGTTACAGTGAAGGCCGCGTCAGCGACGCACGTATGCGATGAACCGGATTTTGCTGTTACTCGTCCCCGACAAGTGGGCCAGCATCCTGCTGCTGCTCCTGGCATTCCTGTCCTTTCTGCTCGGCGTGCTCGACATGCTGACGCGCGACCTGGATGCGGCGCGGACCCACCTGACCGTCTCCCTCGGAATACCAGCCGGCCTGTTCGTACTGAAATATTTGACGCTGAACGCGACCTACCATGTGGCCGAGTCGGCACAACGGCGGCTGCATCAGCACATACAGGGCAGCCAGCCGGTGGATCCGCAACTGCCTCCCGAGCAGGCCAGGGCCAGGGAAAGGGCCGAGATGATGGAACTGGCCGAGGATCTCAGGCAGGCGTTGACCAAGATCCCCGAGGACTCCCCCGTCCGACCCAAGTATGAGGCGACGGTCGGTTATATCGAGCGCGCCCTCAGCCGGGCCTGAGCCGAAGCTCAGCCGGCGTCCAGTTCCACCCATACCGGCTGATGATCCGAGGCCGCGGTGACCGCGTTCACGCCGTGGTCGCGCAGCCGCGGCGCCAGGTCCTCGGTCAGGAACCAAAAGTCATAGCATTCCGGCCGGTCGACGAAATCGACCGGGTGGATGCCGACGGTCGGCGCATGCGGGGCAGTGCCGTGCAGAACCTGCCAGGCATCCAGGAAGGCCGGCGTGCCCGACCCCAGGGGTGCCAGCAGGCGCGCGCGTTCGTCGGCATGGGCGGGAAAGTTCATGTCGCCGCACAGCAGCGCCGATGCCGGGCGGGGCCGGACCTCGAAGCTGCCGCCTGCCTCGCCCTTGCCCATGCGCGGCTGCCTGGCGTGCGCACAGGCCTCGGCATGCAGATGCCGGATGGCCTCGATCTGGGCGAGGCGCTGCGCGCGCGAATAGTACTCCAGGTGCGTGGTCATCACCCGCAGCGGGCCGAACGGCGCGTCGATCACCGCCTCCAGAGCCACGCGCTGCATGCTGGGCACGGCGGGGTCCGTCGGCCAGGGCAGCAGGTGACGCCAGACCTGGCCCACCGGCAACCTGGAAAACAGGGCGTTGCCGAACAGCCGCCGGCCGCCCCGCCCGTCCGGCAGGTCGGTGGCCGGGGCATAGACCGGCGTGTAGCCTGGAAGATGCTCGGACAGCACCGCCATCCCGTCCTCGCCCCGGCTGCCAGGCAGGCCGGGGAAGTTCACCGCCACCTCCTGCAGGCAGATGACGTCGAACGCGCCCATGCCCCGAATCTCGGCGGCGATGCGCGCCAGGTCCACGCGGCCGTCCATGCCGCGGCCCCACTGGATGTTCCAGGTCAGCAGCTTCATCTTGCTCTCCCCATGATGGCCTTGAAAGATGATAAGCCCATCCCGAGCCGGGGCTAGAATAGGTAAGCCACAGAACGGAGTCGGCCTTGTCCAAACCCGTCGTCCAAGACTACATCCGCGCCTTCATCTTCGAGCACCTGGACATCCGCGGCGCCTATGTCCAGTTGCACGATGCCTGGCGGCAGATGCTCGCCGGACGCGACTACCCCGCGCCCGCGATCGGCCTCCTTGGCGAGATGGCCGCGGTGACGGTGCTCATCGCCGCAAACCTGAAGCAGCCGGGTCGCATGACCTTCCAGCTCAAGGGCGAAGGTCCTGTCAGTCTGCTGGTGCTGGACTGCGACCAGCAGTTGAGATTCAAAGGCATGGCCCGCTGCGCGCCCGGCACCGTCGCTGCCCCCGTTCCGGACCTACTGGGCCATGGCCAGCTCGCCCTCACCCTGGACGTGCCGGGCATGCGCCATCCTTACCAGAGCCTGGTGCCCCTGGACGGCGATTCCATCGCCGCCGTGTTCGAGCACTACCTGGCCCGCTCGGAGCAACAACCCGCCCGCCTGTTCCTCGCCGCCTCGGAGGCGGTGGCCGCTGGTCTGCTGCTGCAGAAACTCCCCGGCGCCGATGCCAAAGACGCCGACGGCTGGAACCGGGTGACCCAGCTCGCCCAGACCCTGCGCGCGGAGGAGCTGTTGGGCCTGCCCACGGTCAAGCTCCTCACCCGCGTCTTTCCGGAGGAGGACATCCGGGTCTACGACCCCCGCCCGGTCGGCTATCACTGTCCACGCGATTGGGACAAGGTGCGCCAGATGCTCAGGAGCCTGGGCCGGGTGGAATGCGAGGCCATCCTGGCCGAACAGGGCGAGATCCGCATCCATGACGAGATCTGCAATCAGGACTATGTCCTGGATGCGGCCATGACCGCCCGCGTCTTCAGCCCGCCGTCCGATGACGGTTGAACCCGGATTGTCCATTAGGCGGCCTTACGGGCCTACGCGCGCCCTGGCGGTCGGAGCGCGGCCATTTCGTGCGCTTGCTCGTCGGCCATAGGCACGGCTATGGCCTCCTCCCAACCGCCCGAACTGCCTCGCGCTCCACCTCGCCATCATCGCGCGTCCTAATGGA
>CALHRD010000126.1 GCA_938038385.1 uncultured Burkholderiales bacterium | reverse complement strand
GGGGGGAGGGGTCGGGGGAGAGGGATGGGGAGGGGAGCTTCGTGAGCCGGCTGCGCCGACTTTCACGCTAATCCAGCTCCTCGACCACGCCTTCCACCCTGTATACGACCTGTTCGGCGATGTTGGTGGCACGATCCCCGCAGCGCTCCAGGTTGTGTGCGATCCAGAGCAGGCGTGAGCCGTTGTCCACCATCGCCGCATCCGTGCGCATGGCCGCCAGGGTGGAGTTGACGACGCGCCGCAGCAGATCGTCCAGTGCATCGTCGGTCGCCGCCAGCTGGCGTGCCAGGGCCGTGTCGCCTGTCTTGCGGGCCTGTTGCGCGTCGGACAACATGCGCCGGCAGAGCGCCGACATGCTCTGCAGATCGGCCAGACCCAAGGCCTCCAGGTGACCGCCGTCCAGTTCGAGTACGCTCTTGGCGATGTCGCAGGCGTAGTCGCCCATGCGTTCGAGTTCGACGGCGATGCGCATGTCGGCGACGATGTCGCGTAGATCGTGCGCCACGGGCTGCTGCGAGGCGATGGCGACCAGGCAGTCCTGCTCGATCAGGCGTCGCTTGTCGTTGAGGCGAACGTCGTTCTCGATCAGATTGCGGCAGTAATCCGGGTCCCGTTGCGCCAGACAGGCGACCGCCCCGTCGATGGCGGACCGGACGTCTTCGAACAATTCGTCGAGCCTGTCTTCGATCTGATGCTTCTTGACGTCGAGGATATGGCGCAGCTCATGCATGGGGTTTGCCTCGTGCGGGTGGATGACGGGACGGGAGGATAGCAGCATTGCCGCCCCGCCGGTCACGGCTGCGGACACCGTGCTCGCGCCCCCGGTCGCAGTGGCCGCCACGCGCCATGGCTCGATTCACATCTTCTGCGTGGTCTCAAGCACACCGCACGCATTGCAACTATGCTGTGCAGACCGATCTCCTATTCACATTCATTACCAGGTCTGCCATGAGTGCCTCCGCCCCCATCCTGGAAGCCAGCCGCGACAACTTCGATGCCGTGGTCCTGGGCAATTCCGCCCGCGGTCTGGTGCTGGTCCATTTCTGGACGCCCACGGCCGGACCGTGCCTGCGTCTCATGCCCCGGCTGGTGCAACTGGCGGCGGACTATGGCGGTCGCTTCCTGCTGGTGCTGGCCAATACCGATGATCTTGGCCGCATCGCCCACGCACAGGGGGTCACCAGCGTGCCGACGGTCAAGTTCTACCTGCACGGCCAGGTGGTGCATACCATCCACGGCGCCGAACCCGACAGCAGCTTCCACGAGGCGCTCGGCCGTTTCATCGCCCGGCCGCAGGACCGGCTGCGTAGCGAGGCCCTGCGCGCGCATCAGGCCGGCCGCACCCAGGAGGCCATCCAGCTGCTCGCCCAGGCGGCGGTGCAACAACCGGACAGCCTGGCCATCGCCGCCGATCTGGCCAAGCTGCTCACCCTGGACGGACAGCCCGAGCAGGCCCTGTCCCTGCTCGCCAGCCTGCCGGCGGAGGCACGGCGGGACGCGCGCGTGGCCCATCTGTACGCCCATCTCGAACTCGTGCTCGCCGCAAGCCAGGGCCCGGAGGACGCCGCGGCACGTCTGGCGGCAGACGACTGCGACAGCGAGGCACGCCTCACCCTGGCCGCCCGCGCCCTGCTCGAGGACCGCATGGCGGAGGCCATGCAGGCGTTGTTGATCCTGGCCCGGCAGGCCCCGGACTATCGTGACGACATCGGGCGACGCGGCCTGCTCGCCCTGTTCGACCTGCTGGGCGGTGAACACGAACTGACCCGGCAGTACCGGGCGCGGCTGGCGGGACGAGAGGCGTGAGGAGTGAAACCCGAGCCTGCAAGGCGGCGGGCGAGAGGGCAATCGCCCCCCTGCCCGAGGCGGCAACGCTGTTCGTCGCGCGCGGTGGATGCTGCTGTGGCCTGCGTGTGGCTGGACGGAGCCGTCACGCGGCCGGCCTGTGGCCGGAAAATCGGCAGCCCGGTTTCCATGACGACACCTCCGTGTTCCGTTCACGCTCCGATCGAGCTTGCACGCTAGAATCGAGCCCACAATCAATAACAACCCAGGGACCATGAGCGACCCAACCCTCCTTCCCACCACCCTCATGCAGGAACCCGGCGGGAGCGTCCGTTCGCACCGGTCCAGCCTGCGCGGCGTGCTCATCCGCACCAAGCTGTCGCTGGCCATCCTCTCCCATGTCCTGGCGCTACTGGCCCTGTTGGCCGTGCAGTACTGGTCTGCCCGCATCGACCTGCTGGACAACCTGCGGGCAGAGGCGAGCCTGGCCGCGGACCAACTGCACCGGGCCGTGGACACAAGGGATGCGAACGCCGCCGGGAAACTGCTGCGCCAGATCGAACACCGCCCCGAAGTGCTCGCCGCCGCGGTCTACCTGGCGGACGCCTCGGTGCTCGCGGTCCACACACAACCCGGGCAGACCCCGCCCACGCTGATGGGACCCGGCCCGCGCCTGGCGGAGAACCTGTCCGCCGTCACGTTGCAGCTACCCCTGGCCCAGGGCAGCGGTCACCTGTTGGTCAGGGCCGGCATGGCCTCGGTGTACGAGCGCCTGGCGTGGTTCGCCGTGGCGACCGCGCTGATCATGGCCGCCTCCTTCGCCCTCGCCTGGATGCTGTCCGCCGGGCTGCGCCGTCGCCTGTACCGGGCGGAAAAGGGCCTGCGGCGGCTCGCCCATTATGATGCCCTGACGGGGCTGCCCAACCGCAATCTGTTCCGGCGGCGTCTGAAAGGCATCATCGCGGGAAGCGGCAAGCTGCAGCGACAGGTGGCGGTACTGTTCATCGATCTGGACAACTTCAAGATCATCAACGACACCCTGGGCCACGAAGCGGGCGACAACCTGTTGCGGGCCGTGGGCCGCCGGCTGTCCCGACTGGCAAGCGAAGATGTCAGCCTCGGCCGGCTGGGAGGCGACGAATTCGGCGTCGTGCTCGCCGACGCCGATCGCGAGGCGGCCGGCCGTTTCGCGGACCGCGCCCTGCTTGAACTCACCCGGCCCCTGCAGCTGCTCGACCAACAGGTCTACGTCGGCGCCAGCATCGGCATCGCCCTCTGCCCCCAGGACGGTCAGGATGCCAGCATCCTGCTGCGCCGCGCCGACACGGCCATGTATCAGGCCAAGGAAAACGGCAAGAACAGCCGTCACTTCTTCTCCCCCGACCTGCACCTCAAGGCATTGCAGCACTTCACCTTCGAGACCAGCCTGCGCAAGGCCCTCGAACGGCAGGAGATGGCGCTGTACTACCAACCCCAGGTCGAGGTGGAAAGCCGCCGCATCGTCGGCGTCGAGGCACTGCTGCGCTGGAAGTCGGCCGAACTCGGCACCTTTTCCTCGGCCGACTTCATCGCCATCGCCGAGCAGTCCGGCCTCATCAACCAGCTCGGGGCCTGGGCCATCGACGCCGCCTGCCGACAGGCGCGGGCCTGGCAGGACGAAGGCCTGGACGGGCTCACCGTCTCGGTCAACCTCTCGGTGCGACAATTCCATACCTGCGACATCGTCCGCCTGGTGCGCGACACCCTCGCCCGGACCGGCCTGGACCCCGCGCTCCTGGAGCTGGAGATCACCGAGACGATCCTCATGAAGAACAACGCCGAGATCCTGGACAAGTTGAAGGCGCTGACCGGACTGGGGGTGAAGCTGGCCATCGACGACTTCGGCACCGGTTATTCCTCCCTGTCCTACCTGCGCCGCCTGCCCATCCACCGCCTGAAGATCGACAAGAGCTTCGTGCGCGACAGCCATGTGACGCCGGACGACGCCGCCATCGCCAGCGCCATCATCGCCATGGCGCGCAGGCTGGGCATCGAGGTCACCGCCGAGGGGGTGGAGAACGAGGAACAGATGGCCCTGCTCAAGCAGGCGGGCTGCCACCTGGTGCAGGGCTATTACTTCGGTTCACCCCTGCCCGCGGCCGATATGGCCAAACTCCTCCGCCAGTTGCGCAGCTGATCACCCCGCCTGCAACCATTCCAGGGCCAGCCCCGGGTCGTCGAAGACCTGGATCTCGGCGTCGACGAACAGGCGGTTGAGCCAGGCGATCCAGATCATCCATTCGTCGGTGGTCACCACCGCGATCTTGCGGAAGTCGTAGCGGTGCTCGCGCGAGAAGCGGATCTCCTCCCACACCACGTCCAGCGTGTAGCTGACCATGTCGCGCAGGTCGAGCAGCAGATTGACGCCGCCCTGAAACGCCAGCCCATAGAGGACATGCTGTTCGAAGTCCTTGTAGTCGGCGAGGGTGAACTCCCCCAGCACCGAGACACTGACCAGATTGCCCTGCGTGGATATGGTGATCATGCCGTGTTCTCCGTCCTGATGTTGAGCGTGGCGGCCCAGACGCCGGCGACCACGGTGATGGCCATGCCGGCCCAGGCCGTCGCCATGATGTCCTCCTGCCAGATTATGACATCCAGCAGGCTGCTGAAGACGACCGTGCTGTAGGAGAACGCGGCCACCACTGCGGTCCGGCCCCTGCGGTAGGCGCGCGTCATGGCCAGCTGCCCCACCGTGGCGGTCAGCCCCAGCACGAGCAGCAGGGTCAGGTGGGGCCGGATGTCGCTGTGCCAGCCCTGCACGCTGGCGAACAGGGCGCCCCCCGCGCAGGACACGGCGGCAAACCAGAACACCGTGCGCCATTCCGGCTCCTGCAGCCGGCCCAGGGCACGTACATGGACATAGGCCACCCCGGCCATCAGGCCCGAGAACAGCCCGATCAGACCGGCCGTCAGGTCGCCGTGCGCCTCCCAGGGTCGCAGCAGCAGCACGACGCCGGCGAAACCCAGGGCCACCGCGGCATATTGCGCCGGACGGATGGACTCCTTTAGCCACAGCGGCATCAGCAGGGTGAGGAAGAGGGGCGAGGTATAGTTGAGCGTGATGGCCACCGACACCGGTAGCATGGTCAGGCTGTAGAAGAAGGTGGCCAGGGCGACGAAACCCACCAGTCCCCGCCGCAGGTGCAGCATGAGATGGGGGCCGAACACCCTGGCCATGGCCCGTGGTCCCTGATGCAGGGTCAGCATGCCCAACACCACCACCAGGCCGAAGACGGAGCGGTAGAACACCAGCTCGACACTGGAAAACCACTGCGCCGCCAGTTTCACCCACACGCCCATCAGGGCGAAGCTGGCGCCGGCCAGCAACATCCAGCTGGAGCCCATTTCAGGTTTCAGGTTTCAGGTGACGGTGGACAGGGTGAGTGATCAGGGAACACAGGCGCGGCATAACCAACCGCTTCTCCCCCTCTCCCGCGAGGGGGGAGAACTGGAGTGAGTGTAGGCAGGCGCCGCCTGCCTGCGTGCCGTTCTCTGACACCTGTCACCTGGCCTCTGTCCCCTGCTCCCCACCGAACTCGGGTGCCTGTAGTCGGCGTGGCTGCTGCTCCACGGGGCCGGGCGTCGGGATCTCCCTGCCGGCGGGTGCCGCATGCAGGGCCTCGAAGCGGCGGGCGGTCACCAGCACGCGTGTCTCCAGCGAGCCGGTGGCCTTGTTGTAGGCCTCGGTGGCCTGGGCCAGGTTGCGGCCCACGGCGCTCCAGTGTTCCGCCAGCTTGCCCAGACGCTCGTAGAGCTGGCCGCCCAGTTCGCTGATGGCACGCGCGTTCTCAGCCAGGGACTCCTGGCGCCAGCCGTAGTAGACCGCCTTGAGCAGTGCGATCAGCGTGGTGGGGGTGGCGAGGATGACCTTGTGCTCGCCGGCATATTCCATGAGGCTGGGGTCCTGCTCCAGGGCGGCGCTGAAGAAGGCCTCGCCGGGCAGGAACAGCACCACGAACTCGGGCGCGGGCTGGAACTGGTCCCAGTAGGCCCTGGCGCCCAGGGCCTGCACGTGTTCGCGCACGTGTCGGGCGAAGCGGGCCAGGTGATGCCGGCGCTGGGCCTCCCCCTCGGCCTCCACCGCCTCCAGGAAGGCGGCCACCGGGGCTTTGGCGTCGAGCACCACGCTCTTGCCCGCGGGCAGGCGCACCAACATGTCCGGACGCTGCCGCCTGCCGTCCGCCTCGCCCGTCTCCTGTTCGTAGAAGTCGCAGTGGGCCTGCATGCCAGCCATCTCCACCACCCGCCTGAGCTGCATCTCGCCCCAACGCCCGCGCACCTCGGGCCGCCGTAGGGCGGTGACCAGGCGTCCGGTCTCGGTCTTCAGATCCTGCTGCACGCTGAGCAGGCCCTTCACCTGCTCGGTCAGGGAGGCATAGGCCCCGGCGCGTGCCTTTTCCATCTCCTGGGCCTGCATGCCCAATTTCTCCAGGGCTTCGTGCAGGGGCTTGACCAGGGCATCCACCGCCTGACGGCGCGTCTCCAACTCGCTGCGGGCCGCCTCCTGCTGCGCCGCCAGGCTCTGTTTGGCCAGCTCGAGGAAAGACTGGTTGTTGAGCGCCAGCGCCTCGGCGGACAGCGCCTTGAACGACTCGGTGAGCTGGACACGGGCCTGCTCCAGCAGCCTGAGCTTCTCCTCCGCGGCCACCCGCTCCTGCTTGAGCTGTGTGTCGAGCTCCGCCACCCGCGCCTTGAGACTGGCCGACTCCGCCTGCTGGCCTGCGAGTTGTCGCTCGCGCTCGGTCAGGTCGGCCTGCGCCCGCGCCAGCGCGGCCCCGGCCTGTTCGGCCCGCGCCGCGAGCGTGGCCCGTTCTGCCTGGGCCCGCCCGCGCTGCCAGAGCATGGCGACCAGGGCGAGCAGCAGGCCGAACAGGAAGGCGATGGCATGCTCCAGCGTCATGTGCGCATGATACCGGGCACTCCCCGCCAATGTCGGGAGATAATCCGACCCATGAATGGCGAAACCCCTATCCTCAGCGTCAGCGAACTCAACCGCCTGGCCCGCCTGGCAGTGGAACGCGGGCTGACCCAGGTCTGGGTGGCAGGCGAGATCTCCAACCTCACCCTGGCCGCTTCCGGCCATTGGTATTTCACCCTCAAGGACAGCCAGGCCGCGGTGCGCTGCGCCATGTTCCGCAACCGCAACCAGTTTATGGACTGGGTGCCGGAGAACGGCATGCGCGTGGAGGTGCGCGCCCAGCCCACCCTGTACGAGCCGCGCGGTGAGTTCCAGCTCGGCGTCGAGGTGATGCGGCGCGCCGGTCTGGGGGCACTGTACGAGGCCTACGTGCGCCTCAAGGCGCAGCTTGAGCGCGAGGGGCTGTTCGATCCGGCGCGCAAACGCCCCCTGCCGACCTACCCGCGTCACATTGGTATCGTCACCTCACCCCAGGCCGCAGCCCTGCGCGATGTGCTCACCACCCTGGCCCGGCGCTGGCCACTGGCGCACGTGCTGATCTACCCCACCCCCGTGCAGGGCGAGGGCGCGGCAGAACGGATCGCCGCAGCGCTGCGCACCGCCGGTGAACGCCGCGAGAGCGAGGTCCTGCTCCTGGTGCGTGGCGGAGGCAGTCTCGAAGATCTGTGGTGTTTCAACGCGGAGGACGTGGCGCGTGCCGTCGCCGCCTGCCCCATCCCCGTTGTGAGCGGTATCGGCCACGAGACGGATTTCACCATCGCCGACTTCGTCGCCGACCGGCGAGCGCCCACCCCCACCGGCGCTGCGCAACTGGCCACGCCGGATGCCGCCGAACTGGGACAACATCTGCGCCACCTCGCCCGGCGGCTGACGCTCGGCCAGCGGCGGCGCCTGCACACCCTGGCCCAGCGCTTGGACGGCTTGGCCCAGCGTCTGCGCCACCCCGCAGAGCGGCTGGCCAGCCGGCGCCGCCATCTCGACCAGCTCGCCCGGCGGCTCACCCTCGCCCAGGCCGGTCGCCTCGCACGGGCACGGCAGGGCCTGACGCATCTCCAGGCGCGTCTGCGCAGGGCCCTGCCGCGTCACGAGCCACTGCGCGCCAAGGTGCATGAACTGGGTAGGCGGCTCGCCCGTGCCATGGCTGCCGATCGGCAACGACACGCGGATCGCGTCGCCGCTCTGGCCACCCACCTTGCCCACCTCAACCCTGCTGCGGTGCTGGAACGCGGCTACAGCATCGTGCGCCGGACGGACGGCAGCATCGTGCGCGACAGCCGTCAGCTCGCGTTGGACGAGACGGTGGAACTGACCCTGGCGCGGGGGATGGCCCGGGCGCGCATCAGCCGCCTGGTCGAGGAGCCGCAGCGGAGTTGATCCTCCCGGCCACGGCGGCGCACAGGTCCGGACGCAGACAGTCGTAGGTCTCGGCACCCTGCCAGCTCCTCAGCCAGGTCATCTGGCGCTTGGCCAACTGGCGCGTGGCGGCGACGGCGCGGGCGTGGAAGGTCGCCTCGTCGGTCTTGCCCTCCAGGTGGTCCCAGGCCTGGCGATAACCGACGCAGCGCATGGACGGCAGGTCGGCATGCAGCGGGTAGGTCGCCCGCAGCCGGCGCACCTCGTCCAGGAAACCCGCCGCCAGCATGGCCGCGAAGCGCTCGGCGATGCGCCGGTGCAGAACCGGGCGGTCCGACGGCAGCAGTGCGATCTCCAGCAGCCGGTAGGGCAGCCCCTTTCTCATCCCGCCCAACAGTTCAGACATGGGCCGGCCGCTCGTCAGGCAGACCTCGAGGGCGCGCTGGATGCGCTGGGCATCCGTCGGCTCGAGCCGCGCCGCGGTGGCAGGGTCCAGGCGGACAAGCTCCGCATGCAGGGCCGGCCAGCCCAACCTGGCGGCACGCGCGTCGATCTCGGCACGCAACTGGGGATCAGCCTGCGGCAGGGGGTCCAGGCCCTCCTTCAGCGCCTTGAAATAGAGCATGGTGCCTCCCACCAGCAGGGGCACCCGGCCCCGCGCCGTGATCTCCGCCATCAGCCGCAGGGCGTCCGCCCTGAAGCGGGCGGCCGAGTAGCTCTGGGTGGGATCAAGGATGTCGATGAGGTGATGGGGCACGCGCGCGCGCTGCTCAAGGTCGGGCTTGGCGGTGCCGATATCCATGTCACGGTAGACCACGGCCGAGTCGACGCTGATGATCTCCACCGGCAGCGTCTGCGCCAGGCTGAGGGCCAGTTCGGTCTTGCCGCAGGCGGTGGGGCCCATGAGCCAGACGGCGAAGGGAGTTGAAACCGCGTAGGCGCACATGTTGCCGGGTCACCGCCGGTGACGTACGTTTACATCCTGCCTGTGAGGCAGATCACGGGCAGACGGGGATAATTCATTCATACTGTTCAATAAATAACCAACCAGGTTCATGACGGTACGATGAGCGCTTCCAACGCCCCCTCAGACAAGTTCGAGCAGGCACTGACCCTGGCGCAGGAGACCCTGAACCTGCTCACCAAGACACGTATCCCGCCCATCCCGCCCAATTATGCCGTCGGCTATTCCTTCTACGACGGCACGGTACGCGAGATCCACGATGTCATCGAGGAGCGTTTGCGCAGCGGCCACGGTTTGGACGAGAACCTGATGCTGGCGCTCTACGAGCGTTACATCCTGCCCGACGGCTACGAGCGCTTTCGCAGCGTGCGCTGCGATCTGGAGCGCCTGCTCAAGACCATACTAAAAACCCTGCGCACCGCCGACGGCGACAACACCGAATTCATGCGCGTGCTGGATGCCAACATCCAGGCCCTGGACGGTGCCCAGGACGCGCAGGCCCTGCAGAGCATCGCCAAAACCCTGCTGCAGGCCGCCAGTGAGGCCCAGGCGCGCAACCAGGCCCTGGCGGGGGAACTGCGCGCTGCGCGCGAGGATCTCAAGAACGCCCAAAGCGAACTGGACAAACACCGCCGGGCAGCCCTCATCGACCCCCTGACCGGACTTTACAACCGCCGTGCCCTGGAGGACCTGCTCGCCGAGCTGTGGGCGGCCCCCACGCCCCTCACCATGCTGGTGGCGGACATCGACCACTTCAAGAAGATCAACGATACCTACGGCCATCAGGTCGGCGATGTCGTCATCCGGCAGGTGGCCGACGTCCTGCGCAAATGCATCCGCGGCGAGGACTACGCCGTGCGCTACGGCGGCGAGGAATTCGTCGTCGTCCTGCCGGACACCGATCTCGCCGGGGGGCTGCAGGTTGCGGAACACATCCGCCAGCGCGTGTCCAAGTTGCGACTCGTCCGCAAACACGACAACCTGGCAATCGATGCCTTCACCCTATCGGTGGGGGTGGCTGCCAGGCGGGCGGGTGACACCCACGAAACTCTTTTCAAGCGCGCGGACGAGGCGCTGTATCTATCAAAATCCGGGGGGCGCAACCGCGTCACCCCGAAAGTCTGAGGCACATTGTCGCCCTTCTTTACCACCCCGTGGCATTCGCACGTGCCCGCCGGGGGAGAGTACAACCATCTCGCGGCAGACGGGGACAGCCCCTCAAACGTAGGACTTCATCGACCGCCGGCGGCCTGGCTTTTTCTTCTGCACCACCACACCCTTGACCACGGACTCGACGCTGTCGATGGGGATGTTGGGGTAGAGCGGATTGAGGGGCTTGAGCATCCAGCCCTCCGGATGCCTGACCAGCTGGCGGAAGATATGGCGCTCGTCTTCCTGTTCGACCCAGTGTAGATACGCGATGACATAGGAGCCATCCTTGGCCAGGCCCTCCGGCTCCACGACGATGACCTCTCCCGCCTCGAATTCCGGCAGCATGGAGTCGCCCAGCACCATGAGGGCATAGGGCTCGCCGCTGGCGCAGCTGGAGGCCTCCGGGTCGGCCTGGCTGCCCCCCTCCTGGCGGATGGGGATGTCGATGGGTTTGCCGCGCGTGGGGGCGTGATCCGAGCTCATTTCACTTGCCTCGCATGAACAGCCGATCCAGATCGGCCAGGGTCAGTTGGAACCAGGTGGGCCGGCCGTGGTTGCACTGGTCGGCACGCGGGCTGCGCTCCATGTCGCGCAACAGGGCGTTCATCTCCGGCACGCTCAGCCGGCGGTTCGCCCTCACCGCCCCGTGACAGGCCAGGGTGGCGAGAAGTTCATTGCGTCGGTTGCTGAGCACCTTGTCCGCCCCCACCGCCTGGATCTCCCTGAGCACCTGACGCGCCAGCCCCTCGGCATCCACGTCCTTGAGCAGGGCGGGCAGAGCGCGCACCGTCAGGTGCGTGGGCGAGACAGGTGCCAGCTCGAAGCCCATGCTGGCCAGGACATCCTGGCTCTGCTCGACGGTGGCCATCTCCAGGGGCGTGGCGGCGAAGACCACCGGGATCAACAGCGGCTGGGCCGCCATGCGCTGCGTGTCCAGGGCCTCCTTCAGGCGCTCGTACAGGATGCGTTCGTGCGCCGCGTGCATGTCCACCACCACCAGGCCGGCGTCGTTCTCGGCCAGGATGTAGATGCCCGCGAGCTGGGCGAGGGCGTAGCCCAAGGCTGGTGAGGGGGGAGGTGTATGATGGGAAGGCCGAGGGGGGGGCTCCGCCAGGGCCCCGGCCACCATGCCATAGTAGGCACTGGGTTCGGCCGCCAGGTGCAAGGCACCCTGCCGTGGCGTTCCTCCCCCCAGGGCGGGGGAGGAACAGGATGCGGGGAAGCCAGTGTCAGGTCGCCCGGTGGGCACCCCACCCCCTCCCCAGCCCTCCCCCCTCGAGGGGGAGGGAGTGGATCCCCCCAATCCCTGATGCCCGATACCTGATGCCTGATCCCTGCCACCTGCAAGCACCCGCTCCAGGGTGTGGAAGACGAACTGGTGCACACCGCGCGCGTCGCGGAAGCGCACCTCGGTCTTGGCCGGGTGCACGTTGACGTCAACCCGCTCCGGCGGCAGGTCGAGGAACAACACATAGGCGGGGTGTCGCTCGTGGTGCAACACGTCGCGGTAGGCCTCGCGCACGGCGTGATTGAGCAGCTTGTCGCGCACGTACCGGCCGTTGACATAGAGATATTGGGCATCCCTGCCGGCGCGGTGGTAGGCGGGCAGCCCGACCAGGCCGTGCAGGCGGAGCTCGCCGGCCGAGGCGTCCACCGTGCGGGCGGCGCGCGCGAAGTCCTCGCCCATCACGGTCATGACGCGTTCGTCCCAGGCCTGGGGGCCACGGCGCCAGATGACCCGCCCGTTGTGTCTGAGATCGAAGGCCACCCCCGCCTCTGCCAGCGCCATGCGACGCAGGGCCTCCTCGCAGTGCGCGTATTCGGTGGCGGGGGCCTTGAGGAACTTGCGCCGGGCCGGCGTGTTGAAGAACAGATCGCGCACCTCCACTACCGTGCCCCGCGCCAGGGCCGCCGGCTCCAAAGGGGACACCGCGCCGTCCTGGGCGGCAATGCGCCAGGCATGCGGCGCCCCCTCGGGGCGGCTGGTCAGGGTGAGTCGGGCCACGGCGGCGATGCTGGCCAGGGCCTCGCCGCGAAAACCCAGGCTGGCGACCGACTCCAGGTCGGCCAGGCTGGCGATCTTGCTGGTGGCATGTCGTGCCAGGGCAAGTCCCAGGTCGTCGCGGTCGATGCCTGTGCCGTCGTCGACGACGCGGATCGCCCGCACCCCCCCCTCTTCCAGGTCCACACGGATCTCGTGGGCGCCGGCGTCCAGACTGTTCTCCACCAGTTCCTTCAAGGCCGAGGCGGGGCGCTCCACCACCTCGCCGGCGGCGATCTGGGAGACGAGCAGGTCGGGCAACAGGTGGATGGCAGGCATGCTGCGGTCCAGTTTAGCACGCGCCGGGATCGCCCCCGCTCGGCCGGGCGTGTCTCATGGGTTGAGCAAGGTCAAGGCCCGCCGAGGGCGTTCGGTCCAGAATCGCCGCGCCTGCATCTTCCTGAGCCGGGAAACAACGCCATGACCGAGATAACCCGCCTGCTGGGCGACGACCACAAGCGCTGCGACGACCTTTTTGCCGAGGCGGAAAATGCCGTCAACCAGAGTCAATGGGACGACGCCAGTCGCTTTTTCGCCGACTTTCGTGCCGCCCTCGCCCATCACTTCTTTGCCGAAGAAACGGCCCTCTTCCCTGCCTTCGAGGCACATACGGGGATGGACGCGGGGCCGACGCAGGTGATGCGCGCCGAGCACGCGCAGATGACCGGATTGCTGAAGCGCATGGCCGATGCCTTGGCCCGCCGAGATGACACGGGTTATCTGGGCGAATCCGAGACCCTGCTGATGCTCATGCGGCAGCACAACCTGAAGGAGGAGCAGATCCTCTACCCCCTGTGCGACCGTACTCTGGGCGGGGATACCGGCCTGGTGGCGGCGATCGAACACGCCCTACGGGGGAATTGAAACGGACGTGGACGACATCGTCATCGATGCCCGCTGGCTGGAGCCACCGGAGCCGCTGGAACGGGTGCTGGCAACACTGGCCAGACGCCGACGCGATCAAAGGGTGCGGCTGCTCCTGCATCGCGAACCCTATCCGCTCTATGACCTGCTGCGCCAGATGGGACTGGCCTACGACACCCAGCCGTCACCCGATGGCACCTATGTGATCCTCATCCATCCTGTAGATGACCGTGTGTCATGACCCGGCCCGGTCTGTCCTTTGAACAGGCCCCCGCCTTCGGCCTGCCGCTGCGCTTCTTCCTCACCGCGCCGTCGTTCCTGTTGCTGGCCGCCTTGGCAGCCATACCCACCGCGGATGCCTGGACCGCCAGCCGGTGGAGCCCCGCCGCGCTCGCCCTGACGCATCTGCTCACTCTGGGTTTTCTCGGGCAGGCGATGCTAGGGGCCATGCTGCAGATGCTGCCGGTGGTGATCGGCTCGCCGGTGCCCAGGCCGCGTCTGACCGCCGTTCTTGGCCACATCGGCCTGGCGACGGGCACGCTGCTGCTGGCCGCCGGTCTGGGTTGGAGCCACACCACACTCCTGCGGACGGCGATGCTCTGCCTGGCGGTCGGCTGGCTGCCCTTCCTCGCCGCCACGGCGGTCAGTCTGGCGCGTGCACGTACCGCCAGCACCGCCACCCTCCACCCCATGCGCCAGGCCTGGTTCGCCCTGCTCGTCACCCTGGCCCTGGGCTTCGGACTGGGTGGCACACTCGCCGGCCTCTGGCCGGCCGGCCCACTGCAGGCACTCACCGGCCTGCACGCCGCCTGGGGCCTGCTGGGCTGGGTACTGATGCTGGTCATGGGCGTGGCCTATCAGGTCGTGCCCATGCTGCAGCTCACGCCCGTTTATCCTGCACCGGCCGTGACCTGGCTCACCTGGACACTGCTGGGGGGACTGGGTGTTCTGAGCTTCTCCACCCTGACCGCAAAGCCCGACACCGGCCTCATGCAAGCCGTCGTCTGGCTGCCCGTCATGGCGGCGTTGGCCGTCTTCGCCGGGGTGACCCTCTGGTTGCAGCACCGGCGCCGGCGCAAGCTGGCGGATGCGACCCTGGACTTCTGGCGGCTGGCGATGTTGTGCCTGCTCACCCTGACAGCGCTGCCCGCCCTGGCCGCTGTCCTGCCCCCCGTTACCCGTGCTCCCCTGGAGACGTCGGCGGGTCTGCTCTTCCTGCTCGGCTTCGCCGTCTCGGTGGTCAATGGCATGCTCTACAAGATCGTCCCCTTTCTGGCCTGGTTCCACCTGCAGACCCAGACCGGGGCGAAGGCCGGCAGCATCCCCAACATGAAGCAATTCATGCCGGACAGCCTTGCCCGCCGCCACCTGTGGCTGCACACCGTGGCGGTCCTGCTGTTACTGCCGGCACCCTGGCTGCCGCCGGACTACGCCGTCGCCGGCCTACTCCCCCTGGCGGCCTCGGCCATCCTTCTTTGGCTCAATCTGTTCGGCTGCATGCGTCTGTTCCGGCGGCACGGGGGGCGGCTGCGCTGAGACTCATGGTGCGTCGAGCAGACGCTGGCGTGCGGTCAGCAACCAGCGCCCCGCCCCCAGGGGCATGGCCGCGGCGACCTGTTCCAGTTCGACTGCGTCCAGCATGTTCTTCACCCTCAGGCCGAGGTCGGTGTCGCCTTCGATCACCAGGCGCCGGTTGAAGAACAGGGTGTCGGGGTCCTCCAGGCGCAGGGCGAGGCGGACGAAGTCCTCGACGCTGGCGATGAAGGTGACGTCGGCGCATACATCGACCTGCGCGGCAAACCCCTCCGGCCCGACCGAGAGATAGGCCCTGAGCGCGAGATCGCGCACATGCACGCAGAAGCGGCGTCCACGGATGCCCTCCCAGTCGAGTCCGCGCAACGCCGCCCAGGCAGCCACGTTGAGCCCGGCCGCCAGGGCCACGGAAAACGGCAGATGTGGCAGCCGTCCGGTGAGCTGCGCCAGCCTAAACGGGAAACCCGGGAAGATCGAGGGGACTGCGTACCGGTTCATCACTGCATCCTGTTGGCGTGAATGTCGCGCAAGCGACCACGAAGCTCCCCTCCCCCCCCTCACCCCCGACCCCTCCCCCCGTGGGGGAGGGGAGGCTCGACCCTCCTCTCTCCCTCAGGGAGAGAGGCCGGGAGAGAGGGCCGGAGGGGGCTGGGGGTGAGGGAACGGACAAGGCGACATTCATGCTTCGGGGGTGGCGTCGCCATGTCCGTTAGCGGGTTGCCGTACCCTGAAACGCCATCCCCGCCTGCCCCAGCCAATAGCCGTCGCAGGGCGAAGCCGGCAGCAGACGATCGAGACGGGAGGGGAGATCGGCGGGGGTGAGCGCACCGTCCAGAAGTTCACGAAACACCGCCACCACGCGTGCCATGTGCCGCGACTGGGGCGACAGGCGCAGCACGTCCACGCCCGCCAGTTCGGCCAGACGATGGGCCAGACTCAACACCCTACCGGACTGGGTCTGGATGCCGTTGAGGGTCAGGAAGGGCTCGCCTTCGCGCGTGCGCAGGCCCAGGCCGTCCGGGTGATCCAGGCATTTGAACTGGCAGTCGTCCTTCTGCAGGTTGTAATGCCGCGCGGTGAAACAGCGCGCGGAATAGGCGAGCGGCATGCGGCCATAGGCGAACAGCTCGGTGTGCATCCCCGCCGGGACACGCATCGCCGCGAGCAGCCCGCGGTCCATCTCCAGCGGTGGCACCCAGCGAACCGCCCCGAGCCCGCGCAGCAAGGCGAGAGTCTCCGAGTTGTAGACGTTGAGCGTGGGCCCGGCGACGAACGGGGCGCCGGCCTCGGCGAGCAGACGCACGGCGCCGTAGTCGTTCGCCTCCACCCGGTATTGGCCGTTGCGCACCAGCTTGCGCATCAGCTTGAGGTCGGACTCCGACTCGATGAGCGGCAGGGTGGACAGCACCACCTCTTTGCCCGCCTCCGCCAAGCGCGCCGCCAGCGCCAGCCAGTCGGACAGACGCAGCAGATGCCGGCGGGAACACACGGTCTCGCCCAGGTAGATGATGTCCACCGGCCAGGTGGCCGCCGCTTCGTAAAAGGCGAAGGTGTCCTCGCGCGGCCAGTAGTAGAGCAGGGGCCCCAGTGCGAGTTTCATTTCCATGGCCGGTAGTAAGCGCCCAGGGTGTGCATGGCACCCTCCGAGACCTTGTCGAGTTCCGCCATCCAGGCGGGCAGCGGCGCGAACCCATCGGGGTCGCGCCGGACGGCATCGATCGCCTGCCGCCACACCCGCGTGACCTGGGCGACATAGGCAGGGCTGCGTTGCCGCCCCTCGATCTTGATGGCGGAAATGCCCATTTTCAGCAGCTGCGGCAGCAACTCCAGGGTGTTCAGGCTGGTGGGTTCTTCCAGGGCATAGTAGGTCTCGCCCTGCACCTCGAAGCGCCCCTTGCACAGCGTGGGGTAGCCGGCCTTTTCATCGTCGGCGTAGCGGTCGATGAGCACGCCGTTGAGGCGCGTCTCCATGCCCTGCGGCGTCTGGCGCCAACGCACGGCGTGGCCGGGCGAGCAGGCGCCGAAGGTGTTGGGCGAGTCGCCGCAGGCATAAGAAGACAGCAGGCAGCGGCCCTCCACCATGACGCACAGGCCGCCGAAGCCGAACAGCTCGATCTCCACGCGCGTGTTGCGCACCACGTTCTCCACCTGGGCGAGCGACAACACCCGCGGCAGCACGGCGCGCCGGATGCCGAACCTCTCCCGGTAGAACTCTATGGCCTCGTAGCTGGTGGCCGAGCCCTGCACCGACAGGTGCAGGCGTAGCTCCGGGTGGGTCTTGACCGCATAGGCCATTAGCCCGGCATCGGCCAGGATGACGGCATCCGCCCCCAGCTCGGCGGCCTTGTCCACCGCCCGCTGCCAGCGCTCGATCCGGTCCGCCTGCGGGTAGGTGTTCAGCGCCATGAGTACCTGGCGGCCGCGTGCGTGGGCATAGCGTATGCCCTCGGCCAGCGTCCGGTCGTCGAAGTTGAGCCCCGAGAAGTTGCGCGCGTTGGTGTCGTCCCTCAGGCCCAGATAGACACCATCGGCGCCGTGGTCCACGGCGGCCTTCAGCGCCGGCAGACTGCCGGCGGGGCAGATGAGGTGGAGCGGGTTCATGGCTGTACCGGGGGATGGGGGGTGCCCGCAGTCTGGGGTTGAGTGCATGCTCCCATCCCCCATTCCCCTCTCCCCATCCTCGACTTTATCCCCTGCCGGCTGCCACGTCGGGCGAGCTCCGCGACGATGGCATTGACCACCGGCCACTTGCGGCTGCACCACTCGGGCGCCAGCAGCAGCCTGGCCGGCGCCGTGCCGGTGATGCGGTGATAGACCACCTCCCACGGGGTGTGCTCGATGAGGTCGGCGGCGATGGCGACATAGTCCGCCAGGGCGAGCGGTGTGTATTCCCCCCGCCGCCATGTATTGGCCAGCTGCGTGCCCTTCACCACGTGCAGGGGGTGCAGCTTGAGGCCGTCGGTGCCGATATCCAGGACGATGTCCAGGCTGGCCCGGGCGTGGCAGCTCGTCTCGCCGGGGAGTCCGACGATCAGGTGGGTGCATACGGGGATACCACGCCGCCGGGCCGACCGGCAGGCCTGCACGTAGGCATCGAGACCGTGGCCCCGGTTGACCCGGGCCAGGGTCTCTTCGAAGGCGGACTGCAGACCCAGCTCCAGCCAAACCTCCTGGCCCTGATCCCGATAGTCGGCGAGCAGGTCGAGGACCTCGGCCGGCACACAGTCCGGGCGCGTCCCCACTGCCAGACCGATCACACCGTCATGGGCCAGGGCCTCGTCGTAGAGGCGCTTGAGCTCGGTCACCTCGGCATAGGTGTTGGTGTAGGCCTGGAAATAGGCCAGATATTTACGCGCACGGGTGCGCCGGCCAATGCCCTGACGGCCGCTGACCATCTGCGCCGCAATCGGCGCTGCCGCCCGGGCGCTCGGGTTGAAGGAGGCATTGTTACAGAAGGTGCAACCGCCGATGCCCTTGCTGCCGTCCCGGTTCGGGCAGGTAAAACCGGCGTTGAGCGCGATCTTGTGCACCCGCTCGCCGTGGCGCTCCAGCAGCCAGTGGCCGAAGGTGTGCACGTAGTCCGTCAGCTGCATGGGTGATCAGCCGTCCCGAGACAGGCCGCAGTCCCGCATCCGCCTTCCGCCTTGCGGCACAGACAGTAGATGAACCGCTGGACCCTGCCAGCCGGCGTCTGGTGCGCCTCGGATGCGTGCGTGAGCAGGGTGAAGGGCGTGCCGAATTCGGCGTGCAGTCCTTGCGGGTCGTAACGCATAACCGGCAGCCCGCTGCAGCGCTCGGGCCCGTCCGGGGCGAAGGTGGCGACGATGACCAGCCCGCCGGGTCTCACCGCATGCAAGACCAGCTGCACATAGGCGTGGCGATCGGCGGCATGCGTAAGGAAATGGAACACCGCCCGGTCGTGCCATAGGTCATAGCCGTGCCGCGGTAGCGCGGCCTCGAGCACGTTCGCCTCCAGCCAGCGCACGCCATGAGCGCGCGGCCCCAGCCGGGCGCGGGCCACGGCCAGGGCGTTGGCCGACAGGTCCAGTACCGTGACGTCGCGGTAGCCCGCCTCCAGCAGGTCGTCGACCAGGGTGGAGGCGCCGCCGCCCACATCGATGATCCGGG
The DNA here is from genome assembly GCA_938038385.1 of uncultured Burkholderiales bacterium. Taxonomy (GTDB): domain Bacteria; phylum Pseudomonadota; class Gammaproteobacteria; order Burkholderiales; family Thiobacillaceae; genus JANWZL01. The sequence continues at coordinate 12,931 of CALHRD010000126.1, read as the reverse complement.
CCGTGGGCGGGATGCCGGCGTCCCCGATCAGCGCGAGGGAACGCTCGGCATGCGGCTGGAACCAGCTGACCTCGGTCGCTGCCCTGGTCGCGTACACCTTTTCCCAATGTGCCTTGGCTTGCATGGAAGATTCTCCGGACTGAGTCGTCTTTTACACCTTTACAGGCGATTTTGCAGGCTCTTCCCACAGCAGCCAGAGCACGAACAGGATGCCGAACCAGAACAGGGCAGTCAGCGCCGGCATGCCGGCGCATTTGTAGCCCGCCAAGGGCAGCCAGGCGGCAGAGAGGAAGAGTAGCGCCCGCAGTCCACCCCACCGGCCGAGGTGGCGCTCGGACCGCTCGTGCCAGGCCTCGCGCCGTCCCGGCCGCAACCAGACCGGGGCGAGCTGGCCGGCCGCACCGCTCACCAGCGGCATGAGGAAGCCGGGCAGAAAGACGCTGAGCGGACCGCTGCTCAAACCCAGTCCCAGACTGGAAATCATCGCCGCCGCCAGCCCCAGGGTGGCGGCGAACAGGGGCGGTTCGTTGCCGTGCAGACTGACGAGGCGCCGGCCGAACAACCGGATCCAGGCCCTGACCATGCGTACCAGGACCCAGCCCCACAAGGCCACCCCTGCCCCGGCCAGCCAGATCTGATCCGCCGTCTGGCCCGAAGCCAGCAGGACACTGCCGGCCAGGGCCCACTTCAGATCGCGCTTGAGACGCATGCCGGCCTCGGGATCGGGCCGGCTCGCCACCGTGGGCATGAGCACCTGCAGGGTGCCGACGGCGGTGAGCGCGACGAAGCCGTAGAGGTTGATGTGCACATGGAAGGCGCGCAACGCTGCATGCCAGGCGGGCGCGAGCGGGATCAGGGCGGCGGCCGCAAGTCCCGCCGCCAGGCAACCCATGGCCGCCACATACCATGCCAGGCCGGGATGCGGACCACCCAGGGCGGCGCTCGCGCGAAGCAGCATCCAGCGCAGCATGAGCGCCGCACCCAGCAGGGCGAGGAGTGCCGCCGGGACGATCCAGACCCAGTCCAGCCGGCCCAGCAGGGTCAACGCCGCCAGGACCCCGGCCGCCAGCATCAGCCAGGGCAGCCTGCCCATCCAGGGCCCCGCCCCGCGCCCGCGGCACAGTACCGGGACGAAATGCTGCATGGCCGCGGTGATCAGGCTCATCACCCCCACCGCCAGCACCAGATGTGCCCAGAACGCAGGCGGCACCACCCAAAGCCTGGGCAGCGCCACGCCCCCGAAGAGCAGGGCCAGGGTGGCGGCGAGCAGCAGGATCAGCACGTGTCGGCGAAGCCGTGACCTCAGCGCCGGATGAAATCGATCATCACCCCCTGCTCGCCCTGTTCCAGATAATGGATCTCGATACCGTCGCCATATTTCGACTGCATCTGCTGCAGCAGTGGCAGGGGGTTGTGGTCGTTGACGAAACGCATGCGTTCGCCGGGATTGAGTGCATCGAGCGCGCCGAATATGGCGGCATGGCGGAAGCGCTTGGCGATGCCGCGGGCGTCGAAATGGTAGATGCCGTCGGGGCGCGAGTGGTTGTGAGCGTGGACAACGGGAATTTTCATGACGACTCCTGGGATGAGAATGGCGCAAGTTCACTGGCAGCCGAGGGCGGCTTTCATCTTCTCGAAGCGCTCGGACTGGATGCCGTGGGCGATGGATCGGGCCTGGTCGTGGCGGCCGCGGTAGATGGCGGGCAGGATCTCCTGCTCGCGGGTGCGCTTGAATGCCTGCCACACCCGTCTGAATTCGAGGGCACGGGCGGCGTCGGCGCCAGTGAGGTCAGCCACGGCGCCTTCCAGCTTGGCGCTGGAGGCATAGACCTCCCGCTTCAGGGCATCCAGGTCGCCCTTGCCACGGCTGTCCACCATCTCCAGGAGCTTGGCGCGCGCCATCAGAAGGGCGGCGCAGGCCTCCTGCGTTGAGGCGCCCAGGGCCGACTGGGCCGGGCCCAGCAGGACGGCGACCAGCAAGGCGACACTGCCTGGGGACAGGACTTGGCGCCATGCCGGCTGCATCAGTGTTCCCCCTTGGTCTTGCGCACGCCGGCGAGACGGTTGCCCTGTTTCTGCGGTCCGCCCATGGGGAAGATGTCATGCAGATAACGGCTGTTGCCCTTCTCCGGACCCCAGACCTCGCGGAAGTGCCGCACCATGTCGCGCACCTGGGCCTGGACGTTGTGTTCTTCGTAGTACGCGCGGATGAATTGGATCACCTGCCAGTGTTCGTCCGTGAGTTCCAGCCCCTCCCGCGCTGCCTGGGCGCGGGCAAACCCCTCGCTCCATTCGTCCATGTTGAGGATGTAGCCCTCGGGATCGGTGAGCACCTCCCTGCCATCCACCTCCAGTGTACGGGTGTAGACGGCATAGGGGTTGGTGCCGTCCTTGGCTTCCTTCAGATAATGGCTTTTCGGTGTCTGCAGCATGGCTGGCCTCCTAAATGTGTTGCCGGAGAAAAAGTTGGACGAAAGTGTCTGTGAGATCATCCAACTCCACCCGCAGGCCCGCCTTGACCAAGGTCAGGCGGACCCGGGTGGCGTGTCGGATCAGGCGGTGCGCTTGGCGCGCACGATCTGGTAGGCGCGGAAGAGATAACCGATGGGCGCGCTCCAGATGTGCACCAGCCGGGTGAAGGGGAAGAACAGGAACACCGACAGGCCCAGGAAGATGTGCAGCTTGTAGATCCAGTCCACGCCGCGCAGCAGATCGGGATTCGGCTGCAAGGTGACGATGCTCTGGGCCCATTCCGCCAGGCGCAGCATCACCGTGGGGTCGCCCTTGGCGGCATGCCCCATGGACCAGAAGATGGTGGCGAATCCGACGATGGCGGTGCCCACCAGCCAGCCCAGGATGTTGATGTCCATCCAGCGGCTGGCCGCGCGCACGCGCGGGTTGGTCAAGCGCCGCAGCCAAAGCAGGGTGCCGCCCAGGATCACCATGAAGCCGAAGGCGCCACCGGCGTACATGGCCAGATTCTGGTGCGCCATGTCGGAGATGCCCAGGGCCTGGAACACGCTGTGCGGCGTGAGCAGGCCGATCAGATGGCCGAAGAAGATACCCAGCATGCCGATATGGAAGACATTGCTGGCGAAGCGCATCCCCTTCTTCGACAGGAGCTGGCTGGAATCGCTCTTCCAGGTGTATTGCTCGTTGTCGAAGCGTATCCAGCTGCCGAGCAGGAAGGTGGCGAGGGCGAGATAGGGATAGACGCCGAAGACGATCAGATGCAGGTCCATGATGACTCCTTGGTAGTGGGTGATGGACGATGGATGGGCAGGGGCACGGGGGATTCACCCATCCCCCCTTCCGCATACCCGATCCCTTCCTTCATGCGGCGGCCTTGATCAACTGGCTGCGGCCCTCGACCAGGCGGATCAGCGGCGCGTAGGGGCTCTGCGCCGCCTCCAGGTTGGCGGCGAGCTGGCCGAGCACCTTGCTCCATTGCGACAGGAACATGCGCGCCTCCTCGGGCTCGAGCTGGGCGGCGAATTCCAGCATCAGCGGCAGGTAGTCCGGCAGTTCGTTGACGGCCGGGCTCTGAGCGTCCTCGTCGTTGGCTGCGCCTATGGCCAGTTCCAGACCGTATTCCTTGTAGAACTCGGCCAGGTCGATGAGCGCCGGGCCGCGGTTCTTGTCGTCGCCGAACAGGTGGTGGGTGAGGTGCAGGGCGTGCTGGGGCGTGAGGTCGAAGGTCTGCACGTAGAGGGCCTGGGCCTCGGTGGGCTCCATGCCGGCCAGGTGGTCGAGAAAACCCTCCAGGACCCGCCGTTCCTCTGCCGAGCAGCCCTGACCGAGCGCTGTGCGCAGCTCGGGCAGGGCCGTGTAGAGGTCGTCGACGGGGTAGTCCAGCAGTTTGGAAAGCAGCGCGTAGAACATGGCGATACTCCTTATCGATCAGTCTGCCGAGGGCACCGGGTCGCGTTCCTCCACCGTCTCCTTGCGCCGCTCGGGAAACAGCGAGTTGGGGGAGATGCCGGGCGAGGAGTCGTTGCCGAAGGTGAAGCCGTTCTGGCCCTGGTGGCCGTAAAAATCCTCCAGGGTGATCTCCTGGTGGCCGGTGGGCACGACGAAGCGGTCCTCGTAGTTGGCAATGGCCAGATAGCGGTACATCTCCAGCGCCATGTCCACACTCATGCCGGTCTCCTGCAGGGCGCGCGTGTCGGGCGTGCCCTCGACGTGCACCGAGCGCTGGTAGGCACGCATGGCGATCATGCGCTTCAAGGCATCGACGATGGGCGCCTCCTTGCCGGCGGTAAGCAGGTTGGCCAGGTATTTCACCGGCATGCGCAGGTTCTCGACCGGCGGGATGACGCTGTCAGGACTCGTCGGCAGGGCACCCTGGTCGAGGTGGGACTGCACCGGCGAGAGCGGCGGCACATACCAGACCATGGGCAGCGTGCGGAACTCCGGGTGCATGGGGAAGGCGATCTTCCACTCCACCGCCATCTTCCAGATCGGTGACTTGCGCGCCGCCTCCAGCCAGTCCTCGGGCACGCCATCCTTGCGGGCCTGCTCGATCACCACCGGGTCGTTCGGATCGAGGAAGAGGTCGAGCTGGGCCTGGTAGAGGTCCTGCTCGTTGGGCGTGGCGGCCAACTGCTCGATCTTGTCGGCGTCGTAGAGCATGATGCCGTTGTAGCGTATGCGCCCCACACAGGATTCCGAACACACGGTGGGCATGCCCGATTCCACACGCGGGTAGCAGCCGATGCACTTCTCCGCTTTGCCCGATTCCCAGTTGTAGAACACCTTCTTGTACGGGCAGGAGGAGATGCACATGCGCCAGCCGCGGCACTTGTCCTGGTCCACGAGCACGATGCCGTCCTCCTCGCGCTTGTAGATGGAGCCAGAGGGACAGGCGGCCACACAGGCCGGGTTGATGCAGTGGTTGCAGATGCGCGGCAGGTACATGTGGAAGGTGTGCTCGAACTGGCGGTAGATGTCCTTCTCCAGATTCCGCATGTTGCTGTCGCGCGCGCGGCTTTCGAACTCGCCGGCCAGGTCGTCCTCCCAGTTCGGCCCCCAGTGGATCTTCTCCATCTTCTCGCCGGTGATCTGGGAGACCGGGCGCGCGGTCGGGGCCGCCTCGGACAGGGGCGCCTTGAGCAGGTGGGCGTAGTCGAAGGTGAACGGCTCGTAGTAGTCGTCGATCTCCGGCATGTCCGGGTTGGCGAAGATGTTGAGCAGCCGGTCCAGTCGGCTTCCGGACTTGAGCTGCAGTTTGCCGTTCTTGACCTCCCAGCCGCCGCGCCAGATGTCCTGGTCCTCCCACTGCTTGGGATAGCCGATGCCGGGCTTGCTCTCCACGTTGTTGAACCAGACGTATTCCACGCCCTTGCGGTTGGTCCACACGTTCTTGCAGGTCACCGAGCAGGTGTGGCAGCCGATGCACTTGTCCAGGTTGAAGACGAAGGCGAATTGGGCTCTGACTTTCATGTCAATCTCCTTTAGATCTGTTGGGTTGGCCGCCGGCGCACGCGGGTGTCTTTCGCACCACCCCCGTGGAGACCCGGACGCCGTTGGGCGCCGGCAGCCAAACTCGTCTCACCTGCTTCCCACCCCTGCCGGGTTGCGGCTCTGCTCCCGCTCGGGCGTGAGGGGGCGCTCGAGCCAGTCGATGTCGCGGTCCTCCACCTTGTGCAGGATCACCACCTCGTCGCGCTGGCAGCCCACCGTGCCGTAGTAGTTGAAGCCGTAGGCGAGCTGCACGTAGCCCCCCACCATATTGGTGGGCTTGACGATCACGCGGGTGACCGAGTTGAGGATGCCGCCGCGCTTGCCCGTGGAAGGCGAGCCAGGCACGTTCACGTTCTTCTCCTGGGCGTGGTACATCAGCGCCATGCCGCGCGGTACCCGCTGGCTGACGACGGCGCGGGCCATGGTGGCACCGTTGGCGTTGATCGCCTCGACCCAGTCGTTGTCACGGATGCCCACGCTCTTCGCGTCCTCCTCGGAGATCCAGACATAGGGACCGCCGCGGAACAGATTCAGCATCCTGAGGTTGTCCTGGTAGGTGGAGTGGATGCCCCACTTGGAGTGCGGCGTGATCCAGGACAGGGTCAGGTGCGGCTTTCTCTTGACGCTGTCCGGCACCTTCCTGTGCGCGCCCAGGTCCTGCGGTGGTCGGAAGGCGCAGAAACCCTCGCCGAAGTCGAGGAACCACTCGTGGTCCTGATAGAAGTGGGCGCGACCGGTGAGCGTCCGGAACGGGATGTGCTCGTGGATGTTGGTGTAGCAGGCGTTGTAGGAGACGTGTTCCGACTCGATGCCGGACCAGGTCGGCGCGGTGATGATCTTGCGCGGCTGGGCCTGGATGTCGCGGAAGGTGATCTTGTCCTCGTGACGACCGCTGTAAAGGTGGTGATGGTCGATGCCGGTCTTCTTCGAAAGGGCCGACCAGGACTTGTGTGCCACCTCGCCGTTGGTCTCGGGCGCCATCCTGAGCACCGCGTCGCATACCGCGATGTCCTCCTCCAGGCTGGGCATGCCCTGCGAGACGCCGGGTTCACGCACCGTCCGGTTGAGGCTGGCCAGTTCCTGATACTCCTGTTCGGTGTTCCATTCCAGGCCCTTGACGCCGTTGCCCACCTTGACCATGAGCGGTCCCAGGGCGATGAACTTGTTGTAGGTGCTGCCATAGTCGCGTTCGACGACCTTGAGCAGAGGCATGGTCTTGCCGGGCACCGGCTCGCACTCGCCGCGCTTCCAGTCCCGCACCTGGCCCAGGGGCTGGGCGAGCTCGAGCGGCGAGTCGTGCTGCATGGGCAGGGCCACCAGGTCCTTGCGCTTGCCCAGATGCTTGGCCGCCAACGGGGAGAACTTCCTGGCCAGCGCCTTGAAGATCTGCCAGTCGGACTTCGACTCCCAGCCCGGATTCACCGCCTCGGACAGGGGGTGCACGAAGGGGTGCATGTCCGTGGTGTTGAGGTCGTGCTTCTCGTACCAGGTCGCCGTGGGCAGGATGATGTCGGAATAGGCGCCGGTGGAATTGAGGCGGAAGTTGATGTCCACCATCAGGTCCAATTTGCCGGCGGGGCCTTCCTCGTGCCATTTCACTTCCTTGTTTTCGCGGCCGTCGCCGCCCTCCTGCAACACGCCGTTCTGCGCCCCCAGCAGGTGCTTGAGGAAGTATTCGTGCCCCTTGGCCGAGGTGCCGATCAGGTTGGCGCGCCAGACGAAGAGGTTGCGCGGCCAGTTGACCGGGTCGTCCGGGTCGGCGAAGGCCACGTCCAGTGCACCGGACTTGAGCTGCTCGACGACGTGCCTGGCCACCCCCGCTTCGTCCCTGGCGCCGGCCTTTTCCGCCTCGGTCACCAGATCGAGTGGGTTGCGGTTGAAGTGCGGGGCGGAGGGCAGCCAGCCCAGCCGTGTCGATACCACGTTGTAGTCGGCCAGGCTGTAGCCCTTGTTGCGATTCTTGCCGGCGGGCGAGAGCAGCTCGTCGGCGCGGACCGTCTCGTAGCGCCATTGGTCGGTGTGGAAGTACCAGTATGACGTGGAGTTCATCTGCCGCGGCGGCCGGTGCCAGTCCAGCGCAAAGGCGATGGGCGCCCAGCCGGCCTGCGGTCGCAGTTTCTCCTGGCCGACGTAGTGCGCCCAGCCGCCGCCGGACTGGCCGACGCACCCGCACAGGTGGAGCAGGTTCATGATCGAGCGGTAACTCATGTCGTTGTGGTACCAGTGGTTGATGGCGGCACCGAGGATGACCATGGACTTGCCCCGAGTCTTGGCGGCGTTGTCGGCAAACTCGCGGCCGGTGCGGATCAGGTCGGCGCGCTTCACGCCGGTGACCTTCTCGGCCCAGGCCGGGGTATAGGCGACCTCGGCGTCGTCGTAGGACTTGGCGACATTGCCGCCGCCCAGCCCACGGTCGATGCCGTACTGGGCCACCTGCAGGTCGAACACGGAGGTGACGTAAGCCTCGCTCCCGTCGGCCAGCTTGAGCCGCCGGGCCGGCACGTTGCGCCACAGCAGGTTGGGTTCGTCGTGGTTGAAGTGTGGGAAGCCGACACTGACGATCTCCACCCCTGTCTTGCCCTGGGCCGAGAGCTCGGCGCGGATGTCGGCCCCATTGGAGGACTTCTCCAGCAGGTTCCACTTGCCTTCCTCGCCCCAGCGGAAACCCACCGAGCCGTTCGGCACCACGAAGCCGCCGGAGATCTCGTCCCAGACGATGGTCTTCCACTCGGGGTTGTTGGTCTCGCCGAAGTTGGCGGGGAAATCGGAAGCGCGCAGGTTGCGATCGGTGACGAAGCCCTCGCCCTGCTTCCTCAGGATGACCTGCATGGGCAGGTCGGTGTACTTGCGGGCGTATTCCTGGAAGTAGGGCACCTGACGTTCGATGTAGAACTCTTTCAAGGCCACGTGGCCCATAGCCAGGAAGGCGGCCGAATCGGTGCCCTGCCGGACCGGCATCCACAGGTCGGCGAACTTGACGTATTCGGCATAGTCCGGCGCCATGGACACGATCTTGGTGCCCTTGTAGCGCGCCTCGATGGCGAAGTGGGCGTCCGGGGTGCGCGTCATCGGCAGGTTGGCGCCGGTGATGATGAGGTAGGTCGAGTTGTACCAGTCCGCCGCCTCCGGCACGTCGGTCTGCTCGCCCCAGGTCTGCGGGCTCGCCGCCGGCAGGTCGCAATACCAGTCATAGAAGGAGCCGCAGAAGCCGCCGATGAGCGACAGATAACGCGAGCCGGCTGCATAGGAGATCATGGACATGGCCGGGATGGGCGAGAAGCCGAAGATACGGTCCGGCCCCCATTTCCGGATGGTGTACACGTTGGCCGCGGCGATGATCTCCAGCACCTCGTCCCAGTTCGTGCGCACGAAACCGCCGAGGCCGCGCACCTTCACGTACTTGTCGCGCCTGGCCGGATCGGCCTGGATGGCGGACCAGGCCTCGACCGGATCCTTGCCCGACTTGCGCTCGGCGCGATAGAGGTCCAGCAGTCGGCGGCGGATCATGGGGTAGCGGATGCGGCTGGGCGAGTACAGGTACCAGGAGTAGGAAGCCCCGCGCTGGCAGCCGCGCGGCTCGTGGTTGGGCAGGTCGTCGCGCGTGCGCGGATAGTCGGTCTGCTGCATCTCGAAGGTGACCAGACCGTTCTTGACGAAGATCTTCCAGGAACACCCACCGGTGCAGTTCACACCGTGGGTGGAGCGCACCACCTTGTCGTGACGCCAGCGGTTGCGGTAGGCATCCTCCCACTTGCGGTCCTCGATGGTCTTGACGCCGTGCCCGCCGGAGAAGGGCTCGCGTGGATGGGTGAAGTAGGTGAGGCGGTCGAGGAAGTGACTCATGTGTAGCTCCTTTGCTTGCCGGGGCTCGCGCCCGAATCCCGTCGCGAATGCTTCGATCCGCTAACGGGTAAACAACGAATACGCGCCATAGCCCGCCACCATGAGGCCGACGAGCAGGTTCAGCGGCCGCGTCTTTTCGGAAAATTGCGGTATGAACAGGGCGTCGATGCGCATGGCCTCGGTCAGCCGGGTGCGCAGGAACATCGTGGACACCAGCAGGACGCCGTAGAGGCAGCCCAGCACATTGACCAGGACATCAGGGTGATTCATGGTCGACGCTCCGTTCACGTATCGTCTGTGCTCGTTTAGGCCTTGCCCAGGTCGAGGGCGCGCATACGTGCCTTCTCGGCCTCGGACAGCTTGTCCCACCAGGTGCCACCCTTGTTGCCGTAGTCGAAACGCTCGGCGCCCTTGCGGGTGTAGTACCACCAGTTGATCCACCAGGTGTAGGCATAGAAGATCGCCACGCCGATGAAGAAGGCCACCGCATCCCCGGTCTTCTCGATGGACATGCCGATCAGCGAGGTGAACACGAACGGACCGAAGGCAGCCCAGGCACCGGTCCAGCCAAGCATCTGCGCGCCCTTGGCCGGTGAGTAGGCGAACACGATGGGGTACTGGCGGAAGGTGGCGGCGTTGTTGGTGCCGGACATCAGGAAGATCCACAGCATGCCCCAGAGGAAGAGCGGGAACTGTTCGACACTGGTGGGTGTGAGCGCGCCGCTCACCACCAGGAACACGGCGCCGGCAATCTGCCCGAGGGTGGTCCAGGACATGCCCTTGCTGCCACCGATCTTGTCGAAGATGCCGCCGGTCAGCGCCCGCACCGCGCCGCCGATCAGTGGGCCGAAGAAGGCGTAGGCGAGCGGATCGGGCGCGCCTTCGAAGCCGCCGTAGAGGGTCTTGATCATCATCGGGAAGGCCGCCGCGAAGCCGGAGAACGAACCGAACGAGGTGATGTAGGTCATCGTGCAGTTCCAGGTGTGGGTGCGTGCCCGGTTCTTCGAACTCAGGATCTCGAACTGGCCCTTGAAACCGCGCGACGGCAACTGGATGCTCCTGAGGAACAGCACGGCGAGGATGAAGGCCAGCACCAGGAAGGGTACCCAGATGAAGGCGGCGTTCTGCAGCCACATCGCCTTCTTCGTCACATTGAGCACGGCCACGTCGGTGATCTCGCCCGCATCGTTGCGTTTCACGTCCACCTTCATGCCCTGGGTGGGCATCACCTCGATGATGCGGCCGTGCTCGTCGCGCCTGACCTCTTCCCTGATCTGCTTGACGGTGTCGGTCTCATGCAGGACCACGTCCTTGAGTCTGCCGTGCTCGTCCCGCACCACCTCGATGGCAGCGACCAGTTCCGGTTTTTTTACCACCACGTCGGTGACCAGCTTGGTTTGCGGGTCCTTGACCACCTCGATCGCGCCCTTGACCGGCTCGCCCTTGGTGAACACCTGGGGCCCGCCGGCGATACCGACCACGGCGAAACCGATGATCCAGGGCGCCACGAACTGCACGATGGACACACCGAAGTTGCCCAGCCCCGCCTGGATGCCCATGGCCAGCCCTTGCAGACGTTTGGGGAAGAAGATGCTGGTCGATGGCATGAAGGAGGAGAAGTCACCACCGCCCATGCCGCACAGGAAGGCGATGATCATGAAGGTGGACCAGGGCGTGTTCAGGTCCTGGATGGCGATGCCCAGCCAGATCATGGGGATGACCTTGATAATGGTGGCGATACTCACCACCGGCCGTGTCCCCAAGACTGGGATGAAGTTGGAATGGACCAGACGCAGGATGCCGGAGGCCAGTCCCGGCATGGCCGCCAGCCAGAACAACTCCATGGTGGTGAACTTGAAGCCGATGGCGGGCATGCGCACCACCACGGCGCTCATCACGAACCAGGTGGCGAAGGAGAAGATCAGCGAGAAGGTGGTGATGCCGCAGGTCGTCCAGGCGATCCTGCTGCCGGTCTCCTGCCAGAACTTGGGATTCTCCGGTTCCCAGCGGGTCAGTCGGGCCATGCCTATGCTCCTTGCGCGTAAAGGGATATTTCTCGGGGGAAGACCGGGAGCGTGCTCATTCCAGGGAGTCGGCCGCCTTGGCCGGTTTCATCATCAGGTCGAGCTTGCGCACCTCGGTGAAGTACATCCAGATCAGGCTCACCCACACCACGCCGTACATGAGCATGAAGGCGGAGGAGCGGATGCCGGTGAGATCGACCAGCGCCCCGAACATGATGGGCAGAAGGAAACCGCCAAGGCCGCCAATCAGCCCCACGATGCCGGAGATGACGCCGATGTTGTGCGGATAGTCGTCGGAGATGTATTTGAAGACACTGGCCTTGCCGAAGGCGAAGGCGACACCGACGACGAACAGCAGCACGGTGAACACCTCGGCCGGCAGATGGATGTGGAAGGTGCGCGGGCCGGTCACGGTCTGCACGGTGAACTCGGTCTGGGGATAGGACATGATGAACAGGCAGATCCAGGACACCCACAGCACCCACCAGGTCACCCGGTGCGCGCCCCACTTGTCCGACATCCAGCCGCCCACTGCACGCAGCACGCCGCCGGGCAGCGAGAAGGCGGTGGCGAGCAGTGCCGCCGTCTTCAGGTCGAAGCCGTACTCGGAGACGTAATACTTGGTCATCCACAGGGCGAGCGCCACATAGCCGCCGAACACGATGGAGTAGTACTGGCAGTACTTCCACACCGTGGGGTCCTTGAGAGCCTGCAGCTGATCGCGCACGGTCACGTGGGAGGGCACACGGTGCGCCGGGTCGTCGTAGGTGAAGAACCAGAACAGCAGCGCGGTGACCAGCATGGCGGCGGCGTAGACCTGCGGCACCATGGTCCAGCCGTAGGCCACGACGATGGCCGGCGCCACCAGCTTGGTGACCGCGGCGCCCGAGTTGCCGGCGCCGAATACGCCCATGGCCATGCCCTGGCGCGCCCTCTCGTACCAGCGTGCGCAGTAGGCGATACCTACCGAGAAGGAGCCGCCAGCCAGCCCGACGAACAGGCCGATGACCAGAAAATGCCAGAACTCCGTGGCATAAGCCATCAGCCAGATGGGAACCACCGTGGCGAGCATCAGAGCGAAAAAGACGATCCGCCCGCCGAACTTGTCCGTCCACATGCCGATTGGCAGGCGGATGAGCGAACCGGTGAGCACCGGCGTGGCGATGAGGATGCCGAACTCGGTCTCGTTGAGCCCAAGGTCGTTTTTGATCGGCACCCCGATCACGGCGAACATCATCCACACCGCGAAGCACACCGTGAAGGCCAGGGTGCTCATGATCAGGACGGACAGTTGCTTCTGTTTGAGCGATGTCATGGCGCTATCTCGGGATCAACAAACCTTGAAATCCGAATTGCATGTCCGAAGTCTAGTGAACTCCAAAGGCCATGCCAGAGGGGGGCCGGCCAGCCGGCTGTGGCGGAATACCACTTCCGAGGTAGGGTGGTAGGCGCGTAAGCTGTTGTTATGTATGGTAGCCGTCGATGCAAAGCGTCGGCTGAACGAGATGCCGGTGCAAAGGAGGTATCACCACTGCCCGTAGCCCGGCAATGCGCAATGGCTGTGGCCCACCCCCTGTCTGTGGCCACAGGCTGACGATGGA
>CALHRD010000125.1 GCA_938038385.1 uncultured Burkholderiales bacterium | reverse complement strand
CTACCGGGCCGGCGACTACCTGGTGTTCAACGACGAGGCCGGGCAGGACGGCTGGTGCATGGACGCGGCACGCTTCGAGTCGTTGTACGAACCTGACGATGCGGTCTAGAGCCGACGCCCGCCACCACGACCACCCTGACCGTGTCCGACCGTGATCCCTGCGACGCCATCGTCATCGAGGGCGCACGACAGAACAACCTCAAGAACCTCGACCTGCGCCTGCCGCTGAGGCGCTTCATCGTCGTGACCGGCGTGTCCGGCTCGGGCAAGTCGTCACTGGCCTTCGACACCCTCTATGCCGAGGGCCAGCGGCGCTATGTCGAGACCTTCTCGCCCTATGCGCGTCAGTTTCTCGACCGGCAGGATCGGCCGCAGGCCGACCGCATCGACGGCATCCCGCCGGCCATCGCCATCGATCAGGTCAATCCGGTGCGCACATCGCGCTCCACGGTGGGCACGATGACCGAACTGACGGATCACCTGAAGCTGCTCTACGCCCGCGCCGCGCAACTCCATTGCCGCGGCTGCGGCCAGCCGGTGACGCGCGATACGCCGCACGGCATCTGCGCGGCGGTCTACGCACGGGCGGCCGGCCAGGCGCCGCGGGCGGTGGTGACCTTTCCGGTAACGGTTCCGGCAAATTTCAGCACAGATGAGGTCATGAGCCTGCTTGCGCTGCAGGGCTATGACCGTGTCCACGTCCGTGACGGGAACACCCTGCACGTGATCCAGGACCGGCTGCGGCTGACGGAGGACAACCGGGGGCGGCTCACCGAGGCCCTGGAGGCGGCCATGAAGATGGGGCATGGGCGGGTGGCCCTGCATGTATTGACGGATGACGGTGAGATGGCCGCAACCTGGCGCTTCTCCTCCGACCTGCATTGCGCCGACTGCGACATCCACTACCGCGATCCCAGCCCCAATCTGTTTTCATTCAATTCCCCCATGGGGGCCTGCGAGACCTGTCGCGGCTTCGGCCGCATCATCGGCATCGATTACGGGCTGGTGATACCGGACGAGACCAAGAGCCTGTCGCAGGGCGCGGTCAAGCCCTGGCAGACCGAGAGCTATGCCGAATGCCAGGACGATCTGCTGCAGTACGCGCGCAAACGCGGCGTGCCTGCGGACGTGTCCTGGCGCGAGCTGAGCGAGGCACACCGGCAATGGGTGCTGGAGGGCGAGCCGGACTGGGTCGACTGGGAGACCTCATGGCCGGGGGTGTGGTATGGCGTGCGGCGCTTCTTCGACTGGCTGGAGAGCAAGAGCTACAAGATGCACATCCGCGTACTGCTGTCCAAGTACCGCAGCTACACGGAATGCCCTGCCTGCCGGGGGGCGCGTCTCAAGCCCGAGGCGCTGCTCTGGCGGTTGGGCGCGCAGCGGCTGAACATCCACGAACTGGCTTGTCTGCCCATCGAGAAAAGCCATGCCTATCTGCGCCAGCTCGAACTGCCCGAGCATCTTGCCCGCGCCACCGAACTGCTGCGCCGGGAGATCCGCACACGTCTGGACTACCTCGTCGAGGTCGGGCTCGGCTACCTGACCCTGGAGCGCCAGTCGCGCACCCTTTCCGGTGGCGAGGTGCAGCGCATCAACCTCACCACCGCACTCGGCACCTCGCTCACCAACACCCTGTTCGTGCTGGACGAGCCCTCCATCGGGCTGCATCCGCGCGACATGGACCGCATCGTCGCGGTGCTGACCCGGCTCAGGGACGCCGGCAACTCCCTGCTGGTGGTCGAACACGACCCGCAGGTGATGCGCGCCGCCGACCTGATCCTGGACATGGGGCCGGGGCCGGGCGAGCGCGGTGGCAAGGTGGTGTTCTTCGGCACGCCGGAGGCGATCCTGCGCGATGCGCACTCCGTCACCGGCTTTTATCTATCAGGTGAGCGGCAGGTCACGCGCGAACCGCCCCGTCCGCCCGGGCCCGACACCCCGCGTCTGACCCTGAGCGGAGCCCGCGCCCACAACCTCAAGGACCTCGATGTCGATTTCCCCCTGCGCCACCTGGTGTGTGTTACGGGGGTGTCCGGCTCGGGCAAATCCACCCTGATCCAGGACGTCCTCCACCCCGCCCTGCTCAGACAGCTGGGCGAGCCGACCGAAGCGCCCGGTGAACACGATACGCTGACCGGCTGGGAGTGCCTGGATGCGGTGGTGATGGTCGACCAGTCGGCCATCGGCAAATCGGCGCGCGCCAACCCGGTGACCTACGTCGGCGCCTGGGACGCCATCCGCAAGCGCTTCGCCGCCGAGCCCCTGAGCCGCGAGCGCGGCTACACCGCCGGCACCTTCAGCTTCAACGCCGGTACCGGCCGCTGCCCCACCTGCCAGGGCGCCGGCTTCGAGCACGTCGAAATGCAGTTCCTGTCCGACGTCTACCTGCGCTGCCCGGACTGCGACGGCAGGCGCTTCCGCCCCGAGGTGTTGGAGGTCGAATGGCTGGGCGCCGACGGCGTGGCGCACAACGTCTGGCAGATCCTGGAAATGACCGTGCAGGAGGCGATCAGCGCCTTCGGCGCGCACAAGGACGTGGTGCGCGCCCTGGAACCCCTGCAGGCGGTCGGTCTGGGCTATCTGCGCCTGGGCCAGCCGGTGCCGACCCTCTCCGGCGGCGAGGCGCAGCGGCTCAAACTGGCCAGACATCTGGCCCAGACTCGGGCCGGTGAGGTCGGACGCACCCTGTTCCTGTTCGACGAACCGACCACAGGCCTGCACTTCGAGGACATCGCCAGGCTGCTCAGGGCCTTCCGCCGGCTGATCGCGGCCGGACATTCGCTCATCGTCATCGAGCACAATCTCGACGTGATCGCCGCGGCGGACTGGATCATCGACCTTGGCCCCGAGGGCGGCGATGCCGGCGGCGAGCTGGTCTGCGCAGGCACCCAGGCCGAGGTCATGGCCTGTGCACGCAGCCACACCGGGCAGGCGCTGCGGACATATCCCTGGCACCGCGGGGCAAGCCCCCTCGACAAAGGAGGTGGACGCGAAGCGGCCGGGAGGTTCGCGGCGTGGGTCAACCCCCCCGGCCCTGCGGGCCACCCCCCTTCTCAGGGGGGCCTGCCCCCTGTCCCAGGCCTGGCCGGGAAACCCTGTTGGCACGAGGGTGAGATCCGTATCCTGCACGCGCGTGAGCACAACCTGCAGGACGTGAGCCTCAGCATCCCCCGGGGGAAATTCACCGTCATCACCGGGCTGTCCGGCTCGGGCAAGTCCACCGTGGCCTTCGACATCCTGTTCCACGAGGGCCAGAGGCGTTATCTCGAGTCGCTCAATGCCTATGCGCGCAGCCTGGTGCAGCCCGCTGCCCGACCGGATGTGGAGGCGGTCCTCGGCATTCCACCCACCGTGGCCATCGAGCAGCGGGTGAGCCGCGGCGGCTGGAAGAGCACGGTGGGCACGCTCACCGAGATTCACCATTACCTGCGTCTGCTGTATGTGAAACTGGGTGTGCAGCACTGTCCCGACTGCCGCATCCCCATCGCACCGCAGAGCCGCGAGGCCATTCTCGCCCGCATCGCCACCGACTACCGCGGGCAGCGTGTGCAACTGCTCGCCCCCCTGATCACCGCCCGCAAGGGCGTCTACCGGGAGCTGGCGCAATGGGCGGCGCACAAGGGCTACACCCTGCTCAGGGTGGATGGCGAGCTGACCCCCACCGACCCCTGGCCGGAACTGTCCCGCCACCGGGAGCACACCATCGACCTGCCCCTGGGGCGGGTCGGCGTCATGCCGGAACACGACACCGCCCTCATGGAACTGCTCGCCCAGGCGCTGTCCTTCGGCCGTGGGGTGGTCAAGGTCTTGCCGGAGGTCGGCGGGGAGGTGGCCTTCTCGGTCAAGCGGGCTTGTCCAGGCTGCGGCCGCAGCTTTCCCGAGCCGGACCCGCGGCTGTTCTCCTACAACTCCAGGCACGGCTGGTGCCCGAGCTGTTACGGCACCGGTCTGAGCCTCAGTGGCTTCGATGCGGAGCAGAGCGGCGAGGAGGAGGTCTGGGCCTCACGGGACCTGGCGCACGCACCGGCCTGCGCCGCATGCGGCGGCGCGCGGCTGCGGCCGGAGGCCCTGGCCGTGACCTGGCATGGGCGCTCCATCGCCGACTACGCGCGCCTGAGCGTCGCCGAGGCGGCGGCGGTCCTGGCCGCGATCGAACCGACCGGCCGCGAGGCGGAGATCGCCCGTGACGTCCTGCCGGAGATCGTCAACCGCCTGGCCTTCCTGCGGGAGGTCGGCCTGGACTACCTCAGCCTGGACCGCGCCGCGCCGACGCTCTCCGGCGGCGAAGCGCAGCGCATCCGGCTGGCCGCCCAGCTCGGCTCCAACCTGCGCGGCGTCTGCTACATCCTGGACGAGCCCACCATCGGCCTGCATCCGCGCGACAACACACGCCTGCTCGCCACCCTGGGCCGGCTGGAGGGCAAGGGCAACACCATCGTCGTGGTGGAACACGACGAAGAGACCATACGCCGCGCCGAGCACGTGATCGACCTGGGCCCCGGCGCCGGCCGGCAGGGTGGGCGCGTGGTGGCCGAAGGCAACCTGGAGCAGATCATGGCCTGTCCCGAATCAGCCACCGGCCGAATGCTGCGCTCGCCACCGCCCCACCCCTCTCGGCCCCGCCGCCCGGTGGACGCCGCCACCCCGGCGCTGCGCATCGAGGGTGCGCGGCTCAACAACCTGCGCGACCTCGACGTCAGCGTCCCGCTCGGCCGCCTGGTCTGCGTCACCGGGGTGTCGGGCTCTGGCAAGTCCACCCTGGTGCGCGAGGTACTGCATGCTGGGCTCGCTCGGCTGTTGCAGAGGCGTGCCGAGCCGGGTGGACGCCGACGCGGGGGGGAGACGCGGCCGGAGTTACCCGGTTGCCGTGCCATCCATGGCTGGGAGGCCATCCAGCGCGTGCTCGAGGTGGACCAGGCCCCTATCGGCAAGACCCCCCGCTCCTGCCCGGCCACCTACGTGGGCTTCTGGGACGCCATCCGCAGGCTCTACGCCAGCACGACGGAGGCGCGCATGCACGGCTACACGGCGGCGCGCTTCTCCTTCAACACCGGGTCCGGCCGCTGCCCGGCCTGCGAGGGCCAGGGGGTGCAGACCCTGGAGATGAGCTTCCTGCCCGACGTGAAGCTCGTCTGCGAGGCCTGCGGCGGCGCCCGCTTCAACCCGGAGACCCTGCTCGTCAGATGGAAGGACAAGAGCATAGGCGAGGTGTTGACCATGAGCGTGGACGAGGCGGCGGATTTCTTCGCCGCGCACCGCGACATCCACCACGCCCTGCAACTGCTGCGCGAGGTGGGCCTGGGCTACCTGAGCCTGGGCCAGGCCAGCCCCACCCTGTCCGGCGGCGAGGCGCAGCGCATCAAGCTGGTGGCCGAGTTGGCGCGCACACCCATCGCCTCCGGCGACCGCGAGACGGGGCGAGGACGCGGCGGCAGGCGCCCGGAACAGACCCTGTACGTGCTCGACGAGCCCACCGTCGGCCTGCACATGGCCGACGTGGCGCGGCTCAGCGGCGTGCTGCACCGCCTGGTGGATGCCGGCCACGGCGTGGTGGTGATCGAGCACAACCTGGACGTCATCGCCGAGGCGGACTGGGTCATCGACCTGGGCCCCGAGGGGGGGAGTGGCGGCGGCCGGATCGTGGCGGCGGGCACACCCGAGACGGTCGCCGCCTGCCCCGGCTCGCACACGGGTCGGGCGCTGACTCCGTTCCTTGCCGGCAGAAGGCCGCCGTCGACATGAAAGCGCGCACCGATCGCTGGCTTGCGCCCTACCGCCGGTTGCTGGCCGCCTACGGTCCGCAGCACTGGTGGCCGGGCGAGACCGCCTTCGAGGTCATGGTGGGGGCGGTGCTCACCCAAAACACCGCCTGGGTCAATGTCGAGCGGGCCATCGACAACCTCAAGCGGGATGCGCTGCTCACCTGCCGCGGCATCCTGGCCCTGTCCGATGCGGACCTGGCGGAACGGATCCGTCCCGCCGGCTATTTCAACGTCAAAGCCAGAAGGCTCAAGGCCCTGTGCGCCTTCCTGGCGGAGCAGGGCGTGGCCGACCACCCCGTCGCCCTGCGCGACAGCGCCCCCCTGGCCGAGCTGCGCCAGCGGCTGCTGGCCGTGCATGGCGTCGGCGAGGAGACGGCCGACTCCATCCTGCTCTACGCCCTCGACCTGCCGGTGTTCGTGGTGGATGCCTACACCCGGCGCATCTTCACCCGGCTCGGTCTGCTGCGCGGAGAAGAGCGCTATGCCGCCATCCAGCGCGCCTTCATGGACCGCCTGCCGGCCGAGGTGCGCCTCTACAACGAATACCACGCCCTCATCGTGCATCTGGGCAAGTCCGTCTGCCGCCCCCGGCCGCGCTGCGGCGCGTGTCCCCTGCTGCATCGCTGCCCGCATCCGCGGACATGAAGACGATCTGCCCCTGCGGACTGCCGCGTGCCTACGACGACTGCTGCGGCCGCCTGCACCGTGGCGAGCCCGCGCCGGACGCCGAGACCCTGATGCGCTCCCGCTACGCGGCCTACGTCCTCGGCCTGGAGGACTACCTGCTGGCGACCTGGCATCCTGCGACACGCCCGGCCACGCTCGACCTGAGCGCCGACCCCCGCCCGAGATGGCTGGGTCTCAAGGTCCTGCGCCACACGCAAGCGGACGGCACGCACGCGACCGTGGAGTTCGTCGCCCGCTACAAGATCGCCGGCCGCGGTTTCCGGCTGCACGAGGTGAGCCGCTTCCTGAGCGAGGACGGCCTCTGGTACTACCTGGACGGCGACGTGACCGCGGACTGACAGACCGGCTACCCTGCGCGCCCCAGGAAGGTCAAGGCCGCCCGCGTCTGTCCAGCCAGATTTCCAGGCCCTGGGCATTGAGCTCGACGTCATGGGCGAGCAGTTGTCGCAGGTCCGCATCGCCCAGGCGGCAACCATGCCGGCGCAGCTGCGCCACGAGCAGGGCCTCCAGCTCGGCGGCGAGCCAGGCGTGACGCCGTGCCGCATCGACCGGGGCGGCCTCGGCCAGGCGCACGAAGGCATCGAGCAGTGCGTGCAGGTCACCGGCCAGGCGCGGCAGACCGGTCACCCGGCCGAAATGGGTCAGATAGGCGGCGCTGGGACCCAGGGCCATGATGCGGTCGATGGAGGCGTGCATCGCCTCGGGTTCGAACTGCACCGGCGTGGTCGTGGGAAAGATGAAGGGCCGGCCGTCCACGTCGAGTTCACGGTAGGACAGGCCGAAGGCATCGCCGGTGAAGATGCCGCCGCTCGCCGCATCGTGGATGCACAGGTGATGCCTGGCATGGCCCGGCGTGTCGAAACAGGTCAGCCTGCGGCCGTAAAAATCGAGTTCGAACCCGTCGCCCGCCTCGGTCACGCGCGCCGCGGCCACCGGCAGGATATCGCCATAGAGCGCCCGGAACGTCTCGGCACCATATACCGCGGTGGCGCCGGCCACCAGCCGGGTGGGGTCGACCATGTGCGGTGCGCCGCGCGGATGCACCACCAGCCTGGCATTCGGACAGCACGCCATGAGCGCCCCCGCAGCGCCGGCATGATCGAGATGGACGTGGGTGAGCAGGATATAGTCCACCGCCTCGGGGCCCAGGCCCAGCGCCGCCAGGGTGTCCAACACCGCAGGAACGCTTTGATCGGTGCCGGTATCGACCACCGCGACGTGGCTGTCCTGGACGATGAGGTGTACGGCGGCCAGGCCGGGGCGTAGATAGCCGGCATCGAGGGCATGGATGCCCTGGCCATAGTCCATGTGCTTGGGGGGGATGTCCATGCAGTGACCCATGCGTGAAGCGCTATGCTGCAATCATGACGACATCGCACGGCGCCCGCCAGCCCCCGATCCACGAGGTTTTGAACCGTATCCGCTGGGACCCGACGTTCGGAGGGGGCCGTTTCGAACTGGGCTACTGGGATCGGGTCAGCCGGCAGGTCGTGCGCATCCCGCTCGAGCAGGTGTGCGTCGACCCGGCCTATCATTACGCCCTGCGAGTCTTGGATGCGTCGGGTTGTATCGTGAACATCCCCTACCACCGGGTGATGGCGGTCTGGCGCGATGGTGTGCTCATCTGGCAGCGGCACCCCCCCAACCAGTCATGACCGGGCGAAGGTGGACAACACTCCCAAGCGGACGCATCTTAACGCCCGAGGTCCCACACCCCGATGGGGCCCGTTCGAGAGGAGATTCACCCATGCGTATCGGAATGTGGTTGTTGGCGGCCGGACTGCTGCTGTCCGTCGCCGCCCGGGCCGAGATCCGCGGCCAGGAGGTCAGTTACAGCGACGGCCAGGTCACCATGAAGGGCTACATCGCTTTCGATGACAGCGTCAAGGGCAAGCGCCCCGGCGTGCTGGTCGTGCACGAGTGGTGGGGGCAGAACGACCATGCCCGCAGCCGCGCCCGCCAGCTCGCGGCCATGGGCTATACCGCCCTGGCGGTGGACATGTACGGTGACGGCAAGACCGCGAACCACCCCTCAGAGGCCGGTGCCTTCGCCGGCGAGGTGCGTCGCAACCTGCCCATGGCGCGCGCCCGCTTCGAGGCCGCCCTGCGCACCCTGCGCCAGCACCCGAGCGTGGCGGCGGATGATGTCGCCGCCCTCGGCTATTGCTTCGGCGGGTCGGTGGTGTTGGAGATGGCACGCATGGGCCTGGACCTCGATGCCGTGGTGAGCTACCACGGCAGCCTCGCGCTCTCCACTCCGGCCGAGCCCGGTCGCATCAGGGCCAAGGTGGCGGTATTCACCGGCGAAGCCGATCCCATGATCCCGGCAGCCCAGGTCGAGTCTTTCCGGCAGGACATGGACAAGGCGGGTGCCCGGTTGACCCTGGTGAGCTACCCCGGTGTGAAACACAGTTTCACCAACCCGGAGGCGGACCAGCTCGCCGCGCGTTTCGGCCTGCCCCTGGCCTACGACCAGGCCGCAGATCAGGATTCCTGGACGCGGACGGCCACCTTGTTGAAGGAGGTGTTCGGCGCGGGCAGGTGATCGAGGCGGGTGCCCGAGCCTTTGGCGCGGCACCCCAGCATCACCTGGGGATGCGCACCTCGCGTTCCGGGTAGCGGCCTTCGTTGGCGCGCGTATGACAGGCGCCACAGTTGGCTTTGCTGCCGATCTTCGCGCGCTTCCAGATATGCGCCGGCACCTCGTCGTGCTGGAACCTGAAAAGCTGGGTCTCGGTGATGCGCTGCGGTGCGGCCCCGCGCGGGATGGACGCGGCGACACGGCGCATGAGCATGTTGGCGTTGGGATTGTCCGCGGCGTGGTCGGTCAGCATGCGCAGGATGGCCAGCCGGTCGGGCTCGTCGAGGCTGGCATCCTCGCCAAAGTGGTTGTCCAGCTCGTTCATCATCTTCTGCCAGGAACGGGCCGGCAGCAGCCCGGGGGCATAGGCGGTGTGGCAGCTGCCGCACTCCTTGACGTACAAGGGGCCCGTCGGCATTGGAAATACCACCTCGTTGTCGGCCTGTCCCTGGCCAACCCAGGCGCCGGCCAGCGCCACGGCGGCGATCAGTATGGACAGATTCTTGATGTTCACACCCATGCCATCCCCCTCATCACTTGACGCTCAGCACATAGGCCGTGAAGTCGGCCTTCTCCTGGGGCGTGCAGACGCGGCCCAGGACCTCGCGGCAGTTGCGCCGGAACCATTTCTCCACCTGGGCCGGGTCGGTGAAACGCTGTTTGTTCGCTGACGGCGCCAGCGCCTCGATCGCCTTGTGCGTCTTGATGTGCCTGCCCTCGGCCTTGGGGTTGTCGGTGTGGCAACTGGCGCAGGAATCGGCCTCCTTGCCCCCTGTCTGCTTCGCCCGGTAGAACTGTTCACCGCGGCTCACCGAGGCGGTGAAGCCGGACTGGGTCTGACGCGCCTCCTGCACCAGACTGTCCAGGATCTGCTGGGGCGTGGTGGCCCACGCCGGGGTGGTCATGACAAACAGCAGGGCTAGCAGACGCATCATTGCTCGTTTTCCTTTCGATATTGATAGCCACTGACCATGGCCTGGGCGATCGGGATGCCATGTCGCCGCTCGTGCAGGATCAGGGCGGCCAGGTGAACGATGACGAAGGCCAACAGCAATTCCTCCAGCCAGTCGTGCGGCGTCCTGAACCAGGCCTTGGACTCGAAGGCGTAGCCCAGGGCGTCATACAACGGACCGACGCCCTGGTCGATTGCTGCCAGTGCGAGACCGGTGACGGCCATGCACCAGGCCATGCCGTAGAACATCACATAGGCCAGGCTGGCCATCGGATGGTGGCCCATGGCCTGCGGCGGGCTGAAGAATTGGCGCTTGCGCACCGCCTCCAGCCAGACGGCCGGGCGCCACAGGTCGGACAAACGCGCATGCGGAGGACCGACGATGCCCCACACCAGCCGCGCAACCAAACCGACGAACAGCAGGTAGCCGCACCAGAGGTGCAGACGCCAGAGTGCGGCGGTCTCCCAGGAAAACTCCAGCAAGGCCGCCAGCTGGCTGCTTGCCAGCAACAGGACGACGAAGAGGGCATTCCAGGCATGGATGATCCTGAGCAGGGGGTCATAGACCCGTGCCCGACTCAGGGCCTGTACCTCCATGGGAAGCAGACTTGCGTCCCGTCTCAGTAGGCCTTGACCATCTTGCCCGACTGCGCGGCGGCGGCCACCTCGTCCTCGTCGCCGACGATCTTGACGAAGGGGGGTGTGAAGGACGGCTTGCCGAGAGACTGGTAGTAGGCGGAGATGTCCTCGACGTCCTTGTCGGAAAGCCCCACCGTGAACAGATTCATGATCGGGTGGAAGATCTTGCCGGTGCGGTACTTGTTGGTCTTGATGGTGAGTTTGTCGGCATTGCGGCCGGCGAGCTGATAGGTGTAGAAGATGCCGCCGAAATCCTTGTCGCCGTGACAGGCGACGCATGCGGCGGCCTTCTGGCGGCCAGACTCCACGTCGCCGGCGACGGCGGGCAGGGCAACGACGGTGGCAACGGCAAGGGCGAGGATGGAAGACTTGTGCATGGGAGACTCCTGGCTGGGTTGGTTGAAGATGATCGAGTATATTAATTTACTAATTTACTAATCTTGTCAATCCATCCTGCCATACCATGCCGTTTTTCAAGCCTGCCACTGAATCGATCTTGGAGCGCTTGCGTGGGCTGGGACGATCAGCCTGTCGCAGTTTGACCACACACATGACTTCGCCTTGCCGGACCGATCTGAACCGCGTGCATCACGCTGTCTTGGGGCTCACGGCATGCTGACCCATTATGAGCGCATCGGCGGCGAGGCCAAGGTGCGCGAACTGGTGGACCGCTTCTATCAGCTGATGGA
Organism: uncultured Burkholderiales bacterium; assembly: GCA_938038385.1. GTDB lineage: Bacteria > Pseudomonadota > Gammaproteobacteria > Burkholderiales > Thiobacillaceae > JANWZL01. Next base: position 2,317 of record CALHRD010000125.1, on the reverse strand, counting down.
CGAATTGCCGGAGGCCTGGGAGATCCGCAAGCTGCACCCGGCCGACCTGTCCGGCTCACGGCAGAAATTGTTCGAATTCCTCAGCGGCTGGATGGGCGGACCGCAGCTCTATGTGGCGAAACACGGCCACCCGATGCTGCGCCGCCGCCATCTGCCTTTCCCCATCGGCGCGCAGGAACGGGATCAGTGGCTGATGTGCATGCGCCAGGCCCTCGATGAGGTGGTGCCGGATGCCCGGTTGCGGGACGAACTCCATGCCGCCTTCCTCAAGGTGGCCGACCACATGCGCAATCGGGCGCCCTGAGAACCATCGGCTGGAAAGGCTTGCCGCGTGGAGCCGGGCATCAATCGGTCTGACATACAAACCGCCATCATCCACCCGTGGTTTTCAGGCCAGCCTCTTTAGCGTGAATGTCGGCGCAGCCGGCTCGCGAAGCTCCCCTCCCCCGGTGGGGGAGGGGCTGGGGGTTAGGGAACGGACATGGCGACATTCATGCTTCGGGGTGGCGTCGCCATGTCCGTTGCCTTAAGCTTGTGCGACGGATAACAAACCATCCTGGAGGCCCTCCCATGAGCTCCCGTTCCCTGCCCAGGACCCGCCGGTCCCTGCTTGCGGTCCTCATCCCGCTGGCCCTAGCCGGCTGCGCCACCAAGGAATTCGTCCAGCAGGAGGTGGGCGGCGTGAACAAGCGCATCGACGAGCTGTCCGCCCTGCTGTCCACGGCCAATCAGCGCATAGACGAAACCGGCGGCCGCATCGGCTCGGCCGAGGTGCGCATCGGCAACACGGAGCAGGTTGCCGCCTTCCTGAGCCGGCGCGTCGAACAGGCCCAGACCGGGCTTGCGGACGCCGGCAGGCGTATCGAGGAGGTCTCCGGCCGGCTGCAGGAGGCCGACCGGCGCATCGCCACAAACAGTGCCGGGATCGCCCGCGCGCATGAGCGTCTAGATGGGCTGGAGACCAGGCTCAGCGCTACGGATGGTCGTCTGGAGGGTGCGGAGGCGCGTATCGTCCAGGCCGAGACCGGTATCGAGACGCTGCACAACGCACTCAAGGACATGACCCGACCGGCCGCCGCAGCACCGGCCCAGACGCCGGCGCCTGCAGTCGAGTCGCCGTCGACGGCAGTAGAGACGGTTCGGCTCTTGCCGGCGGTAACTGACGCCAGCCGGCGTCTCGACGAAATCGCCGCCCAGATCGCGGCGGCCAATCAGCGCATCGATACGAACGCGCATGCCTTGGATGCAGCCTCAGAACGTCTGACACGCGTCGAGGCCAATCTGGACGACACCCGTGCGCAGGTGGAACGCAGCGAGGCGGGCCTGACCGCCGCCCAGCGACGCATCGACGAGACCCGTGGCCATCTGACCGCGGCCGAGCAGCGCATCCAGGCCAACACCGAGGCCATCGCCGGTGTCGGCCAACGCACGGATGCCCTCCAGGAGCGTCTCGACAAGACCGTGGGCCGGCTCGACAGCAGCGAGGAAACCCTGCTGATCGCCAGGGAGCGGCTGGAGCGGGTGCATGGGGCGGTGGAGGGGCTTGACGAGCGCCTGGGCCGCAGCGAGCAGTCGATGAACACGGCCAATGAAAAGATCACTCTGGCACACGCCGCCCTCCGGCAACAGGAAGAACGTCTCGCCAGGAACGAGGCCGAAGATGCCAGGATCTCCGCCACCGCGCGCGAGGCCCTGCAGCGCGCCATGGCCGCTGGCAAGCTGGCCGAAGGCAAACTGGTCTACGAAACCGTGATGACCGAGGTCTTCCTGGGCTACGGCCCCAACCGGACCGAGCTCTCGGACGAGGCCAAGCAGGCCCTGAAACGCATGGCGGACAAGCTGACCGCAGAAAACCGGAACATCTACCTGGAGATCCAGGGTTATACCGACGCCTCGGGCACGCCTGCCAGGAACCTTCGACTGGGCCGCCAGCGCGCCGAGGCCGTGCGCGACTTCCTGCACCAGAGCGGTATCCCCATGCACCGCATGAACGTGATTTCCTACGGCAGCGTCAATCCGATCGCGGACAACGACACCCGCGAGGGACGCGCCAAGAACCGTCGGGTTGCGGTGGTGGTGTTGAAGTAATTAGCCGCCACCGGACCTCGGGTCCGGTGGCGAGAACTGGCGGAGGCGGTGAGATTCGAACTCACGAACGCTTGCGCGTTGCCGGTTTTCAAGACCGGTGCCTTAAACCGCTCGGCCACGCCTCCGTTCGACACTGTCGGTTGCCGGTTTTGGTTCCGGCACGCCCGCTCGCGCGGGCTTAACATTCGCCTGGCGAATGTTAGCCTGCACCGCCATGCCGCTCGCGCGG
>CALHRD010000124.1 GCA_938038385.1 uncultured Burkholderiales bacterium | reverse complement strand
AGAAAGCCTCGATTCCGGCCTTCTGGAAGTGCACCAGCCGCTTCAGGTTGTGGCAGACGGCCATCATCGTCATCGCAAAGTTCGCTCGCGCCTGACCGATCGTGCGGGTCAGCTTGCCACCCCCTTGTAGCCAACTGACTCTTGCCGCGCTTCCTGGTCCAGGTGGCTCGGTGTCTTTCTGTCGCCGCTTGGCGGGCTTCCAGTCAGCGGGTATCGCCCCTTCCCTGACGAGCTGGTTTTCTTCACGGCGGTTGCGTTGCTTCGGTGCGGGTGCCAGCGTCGCATCGATGATCTGACCGCCGCGGGCGATGTAGCCGTGCTTGAGCAGTTGCGCCGTGACTCCGTCGAACAGGACCTTCGCGCCGGCTTCGCCGATGCGGTTCTCGAACGTCCACACCGTCGTTCGATCCGGAATATTGACCGCGCCGGCCAAACCGCAGAATCGCTTGTAACTCATCCGGTCAGGCAACGGGTACTTCATCTGCTCGTCCGACAGGTCGTGCAGTCGCTTCAACAGCAGAACGCGGACCATCGTCTCCGTGGGGCACGGCGGACGGCCGCCTTGCGGACTTACCGGACGCGGCGCCACCCGACCCACTTCCGCCGCCAACGACCCGAAGTCGATGTACGGCCCGATCCCGGCCAGCGCATCTCCGAGCATGCCGGTCTTCTTCCCGTGATGCTCGCCGGCGAACAGGTCGGCTTAGCGTGAAAGTCGGCGCAGCCGGCTCACGAAGCTCCCCTCCCCATCCCTCACCCCCGACCCCTCCCCCCACCCTTACCCCTACCCCTCCCCCCGTGGGGGAGGGGAGGCTCGACCCACCTCTCTCCCTCAGGGAGAGAGGCCGGGAGAGAGGGCCGGAGGGGCTTAAGGTGAGGGAATGGACATGGCGACATTCATGCTTTGGGGTGGCGTCGCCATGTCCGTTAGCCTGCACCGAAACCCGACGGCAGCTTCGTTGCACGGTCTTCACAGCAGGTAACCCTGCAGCTTTGCCTCGATCATCCTCGGGTTTTCTCCATTGGCGATCGATACCAGGCCTTCTATGTACATTTCTTTGACCTTGACCTGCTTGTTCACCAGGGCCTTGAGCTTGTTGGCCATGGGCAGGAAGATCAGGTTGGCGCTGCCCACGCCGTAGATGGTGGCGACGAAGGCCACGGCGATGCCGGCCCCCAGCTTGGAGGGGTCGGACAGGTTCTCCATGACGTGGATGAGCCCCATCACCGCACCGATGATGCCGATGGTCGGCGCATAGCCGCCCGCTGCCTGCCAGACCTTGGCCGCCTCGTAATGATGGTGCTCGTAGGAGGTCAATTCCAGCTCCAGGGTCTCGCGCAGCACCTCCGGTTCGGCGCCGTCCACCAGCATCTGCAGGCCGCGCCGCTGGAACAGGTCGGTCTGCTCCTCGATCCGGGGTTCCAGGGCGAGCAGGCCGCCGCGCCTGGCCTGATGGCTCCATTCCAGGACATGGTGCATGACCTGTTCCGGGGCCAGCTTGGGCGGGTTGAATACCCAGCGGCTCATGGACAGGCCATCCAGGAACACCTTGAGGGGGCTTTGCAGCATGACCGCTCCTGCGGTGCCGCCGATGACGATGAAGAAAGCGGTGATCTGAAGCAGGGAGCCGATGTGCCCCCCTTCCAGGACCTGGCCGATGACGATGGCCGCCAGCCCCAGGGTGAGGCCGATGATGCTGATGAGGTCCAAGCCGCGGGGCATGCGTCAGAGCTGGGGCGGGGACGGCTGCACTAGTCTTCGCCTCCGCCCCATTCCCGCAACCGGCTGCGCAGACGGGTGATGGCCTGGCTGTGGAGCTGGCAGACCCTGGACTCGGACACGCCCAGGACCGCGCCGATCTCCTTGAAGTTCATCTCCTGCTCGTAGTACATGCCCATGAGCTGTTTTTCGCGGTCCGGCAGCACCGAAACCGCCTGCGCCAGGGCCCGCTTGAAGTGACGGCCGGCCAGGATGTCGAAGGGGCCGAGGGAGACATCGTCGGCGAAGCGCTCCAGGAAATCGTCGCCACCGTCCTCGTGCAGGTCCTCGTAGTAGAGCAGCTGCGCCCCGCGGGCGTCGTTGAGCAGATCGAAATAGGCATTGATGTCGAGCTGCAACTCGTCGGCGATTTCCTGTTCCGAGGGCGGACGTCCCAGCCGTTGCTCCAGGGTGTGGATGGCCTGCTCGATCTGCCGGGCCGCCTTGCGCACGTTGCGCGACGCCCAGTCCGCCTCCCTGAGCTCGTCGAGCATCGCGCCGCGGATGCGTTGGGTGGCGTAGGTCTCGAAATGCGCGCCCTGCCCGTCGTCGAAGCGTTCGACCGCATCCAGCAGGCCAATCAGACCGGCCTGGATGAGGTCATCCACCTCCACGCTGGCGGGCAGCCGTGTCATGAGGTGGTAGGCGATGCGCTTGACCAGCGGCAGGTATGCACGCACCAGGCCATCGGCGGTTTCAGCTGAGCTGGACATTCTGTGCCTTCTCCGGGACCGCTTCTGCGGTCAAACGACTGAACATCCACATTTTCAGCCAGAATTCGTCCGGACTGTACATCTCGGCGTGCGCGAGCACCGCAGCCACGGTCTCCGCCAGCCGGCGGAAGGCCTTCACCCCCGGTGTGTCGGCCGGGATCTCCTGGACCGTGAGCATGCGCCGACCGGCCTCCGTCAAGGACGCGTCTCGTGGCACGCTGCCCAGCCACTGCGGACGGATGTCGAGGAAACGCCGGGCGGTGGACTCCAGGGCGGCAAAGGTTTCCCGCGCCGCCGCCTCGTCCCTGGACTGCATCACCAGGACATGCCAGCGCTCGCTCGGATACAACCGCTGCACCCCCTTCATCAGGGCATAGGCCTGGGTCAGGGCGGACCTGCCCTGGGGCACGACCAGCAGGCGGTCGCGTGCGCACATGGCCAGGCTGCCTGCCTCGGCTGCGGGCGGCGCGTGCAGCAGCAGGCATTGGGGTTGCTCGGGCAGGCCGGTCAGGGCATCGACCGTCAGGTGCCATCGCCCCTCGGGCATGCCGCCGAGCCAGGCCATGCCGCCGTTGATCGCCAGACAGCCGAGTCCCGGCGTCACGGTGCTCACAGCGGCATCCGGTGCCCCCCCTTGCCGCAGGACCTGATCCAGCGTCCGCCGCAGCGGCAGACCGAAGCAGGTGGCGACGTTGCGCGGGGCGGCGGCTTCATCCACCACCCAGACCGGCAGGCCGCGTCCGTGCAGCGCGTAGCCCAGGTGGGCAGCAGCCAAAGCCGTCAGGGCGGGGTCTGTGCCGCATACCCCCAGGGGCAGGAAACGGGCACCCTGTCCCATCATTCTGCGCAATCCGGCGGCCTGGTCCTGCATGGCGTGTCAGCGCAGGGCACCGACCATGCCGGGGTCGGTGGCATCCTCGGGTAGGCCGGCCCGGTCCATGGCGGCCATCAGGACCGGATAGTCGCCCTCCATGGGGGTATAGGGGGATTCCGCCTGGGCGAGACGAAAGGCGCGGTCGGCCAGGTAGAGGGCGTTGGCCGGGTGCAGGTCCTCGGGCACACGCTGACCGTTGGTCACATAGTGCACCTGTAGCTGATGGCGGATCACCACGTCCAGACAGGGACCAAAGGAGAGGGCCTCGTCGATCTTGGTCAGGATGCAGCCGATCAGGCCGGGCCCGCTGTAGGCGCGCACCACTTCCTCCAGGGTCATGCCCTGGGCGGGCGCGCCCAGCAGCAGGAGGCGTTTGACGCCTCTCGATTCGCCGCACAGGAGGGCCACCTGCTCGGCCACGCGCTTGTCCCGCTGCGACATGCCGACGGTGTCGATCAGCACCAGATGCTTGCGTGCCAGGTCGGACAGGGTAAGCTCGAGGTCGTTATCGTCCTGCACGGCGAACACGGGAGTGCCCAGGATGCGACCGTAGATGCGCAGTTGATCCTGGGCGCCGATCCGGTAGGTGTCGGTGGTGACCAAGGCGACCTTGGACGCGCCGTGCTCGAGCACGGCGCGGGCAGCAAGTTTCGCCACCGTGGTGGTCTTGCCCACGCCGGTGGGGCCGACCAGGGCATACACCCCTCCCCGGTCCAGGATGTCCTCGCCATCCTGGGGGGTGATCACATTGTGGGCGATGACCGATTTGAGCCATTTCAGCGCCCGCTCCACATCCATGTCCCGCGGCAGGTTGGCCAGCAGCTGCCGCGACAGCGCGGTGCTGAAGCCGGCAGACAGCAGGCGCTTCATGACCTCGGCGCGCACCGGTTCCCGGCCGGCGATCTCGCCCCAGGCGAATCCGGCCAGCTGGCCCTCCACCAGGTTGCGCAGGGCGCGGACCTCGCGTGCCAGCACCTCGTTGACCGGCGTTTGCTCGGCAGGGGCAGGGACAGGGCCAGGGGTGGCGGTCGGCGCAGCGGCGGGCTGAACGGCGCCTGGAGGCTCGGCCACACCCGTCGGCAGGCCGGCCGGCTGCGCAGTGCCCTTGTTCCGCGGTCCGGTCCGCGCGGAACGGATGACGCTCGCCTCGCGCTGGGCGAGGTATTCGGTCAGGGGGGTTACGGCCTGACTCTGCGCTGCCGGCTGTGGGCTGGGCGCGCTCTGGCGATGCGACACGACGGCCGGTTCGGCCTGGCCCGCGAGGGCAGCCATGTCCAGGTCGGCCACCGCGATGATCTCCACACCGCCCTCCACCTGACGGTTGGACAGGATGATGGCGTTCGCCCCCAAGGCGTCGCGCACCATGCGCAGCGCCTCGCGGGTGGTGGCGGCGTGGAATTTCTTGACCATGGCCTCAGGCACCGATCATGGCGGTGACGCGCACGCTGCGCCCGTCTGGCACTTCGGCGTGGGAGATCACCTTGAGGTCGGGCGCCACCCGGCGCAGGAAACGGGAGAGTACCGAACGGATGGGCTGGCCGACGAGGAGGACACTGGGCAGGCCGTTGCGCGACATGGTCTCCACCGCACCCTGGGTGTCGCGCACGAGCCGCTCGGCCAGACCGGGTTCGAGGCCCATGCCGTCCAGGCCCCGACCAGCCAGGGCCTGCGTGAGGATTTGCTCCAGGCTCGGCTCCAGGGCCATGACCTGCAATTCGTGCGCTCCTCCGAAGATTTCAGCAATGATAGCACGGCCCAGCGCGGCCCTGACCGCGGTGGCCAGCTCGTCCGGGTCCTGGGTGCGGGCGGCGTGCTCGGTCAGGGTCTCGAGGATGGTGCGCATGTCGCGCAGATGCACCCGTTCCTCGAGCAGGGTCTGCAGCACCTTCTGCACGGTGGACACCGGGAGCAGCTTGGGTACGAGGTCCTCCACCAGTTTCGGGTGCTGCTTGGCCACGTGGTCCAGCAGCTGCTGGGTCTCCTCGCGGCCCAGCAGCTCGGGTGCGTGGTCGTTGATCACCTTGGACAGGTGGGTGGCCACCACGGTCCCGGCGTCCACCACGGTGTAGCCGTAGGTCTGCGCCTGCTCGCGCAGGCTCGCGTCGATCCATACCGCGGGCAGGCCATAGGCCGGCTCCACGGCGCTCTGGCCTTGCACCGTGCCCATCACCCGGCCGGGGTTGATGGCCAGGTACTTGCCCACCAGCACTTCCCCCTCGCCCGCCACCACGCCCTTCAGGGTGATGCGATAGGCGCCCGGCTTGAGTTGCAGGTTGTCGCGGATGTGCACCGGCGGCACCAGGAAGCCCAGGTCCTGGGCGATCTTCTTGCGGATGCCGCGCACGCGGCGCAACAGTTCCCCGTCCTGCGCCCGATCCACGAGGGGCACCAGGCGGTAGCCCACCTCCAGTCCCAGGCGGTCGACCGGGGTCACGTCCTGCCAGCCGACCTCCAAGGTCTCCTCCGCTGCCGGCGGTGTTTCCACCTCGGCCGGTGCGGCGGCGGTCACCTGGCGTTGCATGAGCCAGAAACCGAGCCCCGCCAGCACGGCCGCCATGAGCAGGAAGGCCACGTGCGGCATGCCGGGAATGATGCCCAGCAGGGTGAGGATGCCGGCGGTGAGAAACACGGCCTGGGGCTTGGCGAAGACCTGGCCCAGCAACTGCTGGTTGAGGTCCTGTTCGCTCGACACCCTCGATACCACCATACCGGCTGCGGTGGAGATGATCAGCGCCGGGATCTGGGCCACCAGACCGTCGCCGATGGTGAGCAGGGTATAGGTCTGTGCCGCGTCGGCGAAGGCCATGTCGTGCTGCACCACGCCGATGATGAGCCCGCCGATGATGTTGAGCAGCATGATGATGATGCCGGCCACCGCGTCGCCGCGCACGAACTTCGAGGCGCCGTCCATGGAACCGTAGAAATCCGCCTCCTGGGCGATCTCGGCGCGGCGGCGGCGGGCCTCGTCCTCGCCGATCAGGCCGGCGTTCAAGTCGGCGTCGATGGCCATCTGCTTGCCGGGCATGGCGTCCAGTGTGAAGCGGGCGGACACCTCGGCGATGCGCCCGGCACCCTTGGTGATGACCACGAAATTGATCACCACCAGGATGATGAACACGATGAGACCGACGGCGTAGTTGCCGCCCACCAGGAAGTGACCGAAGGCCTCGATCACCTTGCCCGCCGCATCCGGTCCGGTGTGACCCTCCATGAGCACGATGCGGGTGGAGGCGACGTTGAGCGACAGGCGCAGCAGCGTGGTCACCAGCAGCACGGTGGGGAAGACCGAGAATTCGAGCGGCTTCAGGGTGTACAGGCCGATGAGCAGCACGATCATCGCCAGCGCGATGTTGAAGGTGAACAGGATGTCGAGCAGGAAGGGCGGCAGCGGCAGGATCATCATCGCCAGCACGACGATGACCAACGCCGGTGCCGCCAGCTTCTGCCAGGTCGTACCGTTCCAGGCGATGGCCTGTGCCATCAGGCGTTACCCCCGGGTAAGACTACCGGCGCCGCAGCTTGGGCCGGATCCAGTTCCGCCGGCACCTGCCAGTCTTCCGGCGGCTCGGGCCGGGGGCCGGGCTGCTGCAGGCGGTAGACGTAGGCCAGGACCTGGGCCACGGCGGTGAACAGAGCCGCGGGGATGCTGTCGCCGACCTCGGCGTGGCGATAGAGGGCACGCGCCAGCGGCGGGGCCTCGACGATGGGCACCCTGTGTTCGCGGGCGATCTCCTTGATGCGCTCGGCCACCAGCAGCGAACCCTTGGCCACCACCACCGGCGCGCGCATGCGCCGCTCTTTGTATTCCAGCGCCACGGCATAGTGCAGCGGGTTGGTCACCACCACGTCCGCCTTGGGTACCGCCGCCATCATGCGCCGACGCGCCTGTTCGCGCATGACGGCGCGGATGCGGGCCTTGATCTGCGGGTCGCCCTCCATCTCCTTCTGTTCCTGACGCACCTCTTCCTTGGTCATGCGCATCTGGCGCTGGAAGTTCCAGAGCTGAAAGGGCACGTCCAGGGCCACCACCAGGGCGAAGGCGGCGGTGGCGGCGAGGAAGGTGTACAGGGTGATCCGGGAGAAGTGGGCCACCGCCGTCTCCAGCGGCTCGGCCGCCAGGGTGAGCAGGCCGTCACGCTGCAGCCAGATGGCGAAACCGGCCACACCCGCGATGAGACCGGCCTTGAGCAGGGCTTTGAACAACTCCACCAGGGACTGCCAGGAGAACATGCGGGCCAGGCCCTTGAGTGGATTGATCTTCGCCAGGTTCGCCGACAGGGCCTGGGCCGAGAACACCCAGCCCGAAATCATCACGTTGGAGACCACCGCCGCGAGCACGACCGCAGCCGCCACCGGCAGCAGCACCCACATCGCCTCCCAGCCCGCCAGGGCGAGCACCTCGAGCATGCGTGCGGGGTCGGCGGCCTCGGCGCGGCCGAAGGTCATGCCGTTCATCATGACCCGCTGCATGCCGTCGTACATGAACAGGCCGAGGAAGGCGAGCGAGGCGGCGCTGGCCAGCAGGACCGCGAAGGTGGACAGCTCCCGCGAACGGGGCACCTGACCCTCGGCGCGCGCCTTCTCCAGCTTCCGGGCCGATGCCGGTTCGGTGCGTTCGAGATCGCTGTCTTCCGCCATCCTCGTATCCGGTCTGGGCCGAGATCAAGGTGAATGATAAATTCTTGGAAGTTTAGCATGGCCATTGGGGCCGGCCGTCGCGCCCGGCGCTATCACCGCCCGATCATCGTCTCCTCCGGGGCCGATGGTCTGGCATCGGCGTGGCTCCACCCCGGACAGTGGGATACGGCATCGTGCGGCAAACGTCGCTGACTCAGTCCTGCCGCAGCACGGTCAGCGGCGGTGCGTCCAGTGCCGCCCGCGTCCCCAGCCACGCATAGCCCACCACGCAGAGCAGCCCCAGTGCGGGACCGGCGGCCCAGATCCACGGGTCCGGGGCATAGCGCTCGAACTGGAACACCCGGCTGGCGAGCACGGCGCCGATGGCTACCGCCCCGGCTGCGGCCAGCCCGCCGGCGAGCAGGCCGATGGCCAGGTATTCCGTGCGCTGCGCTGCAGACACCTGCGCGCGGCTTGCCCCCAGTGCGCGCATCAGGGCGGCTTCCCGGATACGCTCGCCCTGGCTGCTGAGCAGCGCGGTATAGAGTACGAGCACGCCTGCCCCGAGGGCGAACAGGAAGACCAGCTGCACGGCGGCGACCATGCGCTCCATGAGGCTCAGGGCCTGCTGCAGGATGGCCGAGGTATCGACGACCGTGAGGTTGGGAAAGGCGCGGACCAGATCGGTCATGGCAGCGGCGCGACCCTCGTCGAGGTGGAAGCTGGTGATGTAGCTGGTGGGCAGGCCGTCGAGCAGGGCCGGCGTGGTGATGACGAAGAAGTTCACCTGCATGGAATCCCAGTCGAGCTTGCGCACGTTGGTTACCGGGGCGCTGAAGGTCTCGCCCGCCACCGACCAGGTCAGGCGATCCCCCAGCCCGACGTTCAGGGTCTTGGCGATGCCCGCCTCGATGGACAGGGCGCCCTGCGCCAGTTCCTGGGGGCCGAACCACCTGCCGCCGATGACGGCATTGTGGCGCGGCGGCAGAGCCATGTACGAGAGATTGAACTCGCGTTCCACCAACTGCCGGGTGCGTTCCTCCGCGTAATCCTCGGCCCGGACAGGACGGTCGTTGATGGCCATCAGCCGGCCGCGCACCATGGGATAGAGTTCGGGCGGCGGCAGTCCTTGGGCGCGGAAGAATTCGAGCACCTCCTCACGCTGTTCCGGCTGGATGTTGAGCACGAACCGGTTGGGGGCGTCCGGCGGGGTCCTGGCTTGCCAGGCCTCGAGGAGGTCGCTGCGGGTGAAGGCGAGCAGCAGGATGGCGGTGAGCCCCAGGGCGAGGGAGACGATCTGCACCGTGTTGGCGCGGCTGCGCCGGCGCAGGTTGGCCAGACCGTAGCGCCAGGCGAAACCGGCATGCCGGCCGAGACGGGATGCCAGGTGCAGGACGCCCAGAGCGGCCAGGGCGAACAGGAGAAAGGCGACGCCGAAGCCTCCCAGGGCATAGGCGGCCAGCCTGCCATCCCCGCTCTGCCAGACCAGCAGGGCGGCCAGGGCGGTGAGGCCCATGGCATAGGCCAGCAGGGGGCGTGCGCGCGGCGCCCCCGCCTCGCGGCGCAGGACGCGCAGGGCCGGCACGGCCTTGAGCTGCAACAGTGGCGGAACGGCGAAGCCGAGCAGCAGCACATAGCCGGTGACGGACCCCTGCAGGGCGGGCAGCAGGGAAGGGGCAGGCAGGTCGGTCCCGAGCAGGTCGCCGAGCATGAGGCCGATGACGGCCTGTGCGCCGTAGCCGAGCAGACAGCCCAGCCCGCCGGCCACGGCACCCAGCAGCAGGAACTGACCCCCGAACAGGCTGGCAAGCCGTGCCTGACGGGCACCCAGGCAGCGCATGACGGCATAGCCGTCGTAGTGGCGCTCGACGTAGCGTCGGGTCGCCAGATGCACCGACACCGCCGCCAGGATCACGGCCAACAGGGCCGTCAGACCGAGGAAGGTCTGCGCCCGGTCGAGCCCTTCGCGCACCTCCGGCCGCGCATCCTCCAGCCCCTGCACCTGCTGCCCGCGGCCGAGCCGCTCGGTGAGCCAGGCCCGGTAGGCCTCGACCGCCGCCGCGTCGCCGGCGACATAGAGCTGATAGCGGATGCGGCTGCCGGGCTGCACGAGGCCGGTGGCGGGCACGTCCTCCAGGTGCATCATGACCCGCGGTGCCAGGTTGAGGAAGGACATGCCCCGGTCCGGTTCGTGGGTGAGGATGGCGGCCACGGGCAGGCTGGCATCCCCCAGGTCCAGGCGGTCGCCGATGCTGGCTGCGGTCAGGCCGACGAAGCGCGGGTCGACCCACACGCTACCCTGAGGCGGGCCATGGTCCGCCTCTGCATCCGCGGTATCCGGGGCTGTGGCGATGCGCAGCCGACCGCGCAGGGGGTAACCGGCGCCCACCGCCTTGACGGCCGACAACTGGGCGCCTGAAGGGCCGCGCGCCATGCTGATGAAAGCCATGGCCTCGGCGGTGCGCAGCCCACGGGCGACGGCCTCGTCTCGGTAGATCGCGGGCAGCGGCTGGTCGGCACTGACCACCAGGTCGCCGCCCAGGAGCTGATGGGCGTTGAGGGTGAGGGCCTGGCGCACCCGATCGGCGAAGAAGCCCACGCTGGTGATGCTGGCCACCGCCACCAGCAGGGCCAGGGCGAGGGCGGTGAGCTCGCCGGCACGCCAGTCACGCAGGAAGAAGCGCAATACCAGGTTCATCGCGTCATCCGCATGGGCACGGCGATGCCGGCGGTCAATCGGATACGATGCGGCCGGCGGCCAGGCGCGCATGGCGGCTGCAACGCCGGGCCAGGTTCTCGTCGTGGGTCACCAGGACCAGGGTGGTGCCGGCGGCCGCGTTCAACTCGAACATCAGGTCGATGACCTCGCCACCGGTGGCGGCGTCCAGATTGCCGGTGGGCTCGTCTGCCAGCAGCAGGCGGGGCTGCATGACGAAGGCGCGGGCCAGGGCCACCCGCTGTTGCTCGCCACCGGACAGGTGCTTGGGATAGTGCCCGAGCCGCGCCCCCAGACCGACCCGGTCGAGCATCTGCCGCGCCTGCGCCTCGGCGTCGTCGGCGCCGGCCAGCTCCAGGGGGAGCATGACGTTCTCGAGGGCGGTGAAGGCGGGCAGTAGCTGGAAGGACTGGAAGACGAAGCCCAGCAGTCGGGCCCGCAGGCGGGCGCGGCCGTCCTCGTCCAGTTCGGTGATGTCGGTGCCGTCGAGCCAGACCCGGCCGGAGGTGGGGACGTCCAGCCCCGCCATGAGCCCGAGCAGCGTGGACTTGCCGGAGCCGGAGGCACCGAGGATGGCCACCGCCTCTCCCGCACGGGCGCTGAAGTCGATATCCTCGAGGATGGTCAGGCTGCCCTCGCCGCTGGGAACCACCTTGCCGAGGCCACGGGTCTGAACGATCGCATCGTCCTGCACTCCCACTTCCATGCACATCCTCCTCGTCTGGCTGTTCACGCTGCTGGTGGTACCGGCGGCCCTCGCCTCGGGTGGCACCATCCTGGTCCTCGGCGACAGCCTGTCGGCGGCCTACGGATTGCCCCGACAGGCAGGCTGGGTCACGCTTCTGGAGGAGCGCCTGGGCGAGCGAAAGTTCAACCACCGCGTGGTCAACGCCAGCATCAGCGGCGAGACCAGCGCCGGCGGCGCCAGCCGCATCGACGGTCTGCTGCATCAGCACAGACCGGCGGTGCTCATCCTGGCCCTGGGCGCCAATGACGGTCTGCGCGGACTGCCCGCCGCCCATTTGCACTCCAACCTGGAGACCATGATCCGGGTGGCAAGGCAGCGCAACGCCAAGGTCCTGCTGGTCGGCATGCGCATGCCGCCAAATTTCGGGCCCGCCTACACGCGCGAATTCACCGCGGTCTATGCCGATCTGGCACGGCGGCATCGCACCGCCTTCGTCCCCTTCATGTTGGAAGGGTTCGCCGACCGACCGGAGTATTTCCTTGCCGACGGCATCCACCCCAACGCCGCCGCCCAGCCGTTGATCCTGGAACAGATCTGGACGGCCCTGGCGCCGCTGTTGCACAGGTGAGGCCGTCATGGAAAAGGCCGCCCGCAGGCGGCCTTGGACGGTGGCCTGGGTGGGATCAGCCCTGCCTGTCCCTGGTGAAGCTGAGCTTCTCCTTGATGCGCGCAGACTTGCCGGAGCGGTTACGCAGGTAATAGAGCTTGGCCCGGCGCACGTCGCCGCGGCGTTTGACCTCGATGGCGGCCACCAGGGGGGAGTAGGTCTGGAAGGTCCGCTCCACGCCCTCGCCGGCCGAGACCTTGCGCACGATGAAGGAGGAGTTCAGCCCCCGGTTGCGCTTGGCGATCACCACGCCCTCGTAGGCCTGCAGCCGCTCGCGGTTGCCTTCCTTCACCTTCACCTGCACCACCACCGTATCGCCGGGGGAGAATTCCGGCACGGTCTTGCCCAGACGGGCGATCTCTTCCTGTTCGAGCTGCTGTATCAGGTTCATCGCGTTTCCTTTCAAGTTGTGGGTGACAGAGGTCTCCGCGGAGACATGACGCCGTTTCTCACATCGATCCGGGTCGACCCGGATCGGTTTCTGAACGAATCTCGTCCAGCAAATCGCGCTCTTCGCGGCTCAGCGTCCGCTGCCCCAGCAGTTGCGGCCGTCTCGCCAGCGTCCGCCGCAGGGACGCCTTCAGACGCCAGCGGCGCACCGCGGCGTGGTCGCCTGAGCGCAACACGCCGGGGACCTTCAACCCGAGGTAATCTTCGGGCCGGGTGTAATGCGGGCAATCCAGCAGGCCGTCGGCGAAGGAGTCCTCCGCCGCCGAGTCTGCGTGCCCCAATGCGCCGGGGACATGGCGGATGAGCGCATCCAGCAGCACCATCGCCGGCAGCTCGCCGCCGGAGAGGACATAGTCGCCGATGGAGATCTCCTCCAGGCGATGGCGCTCGAACAGCCGCTCGTCGATGCCCTCGTAGCGGCCTGCCAGCAACACCAACGCCGGCTCGCCTGCCAGTTCCTCAACCAGCGCATGGTCCAGCACCCGCCCCTGCGGCGAGAGATGCACCATGCGCGGCTGCAGCACACCCAGCCGCCTCAACTCCGTCTTTACCGCGGTAAGCGCCAGGTCGAGCGGTTCCACCAGCATCACCATGCCCGGGCCGCCGCCGAAGGGCCGGTCGTCCACGGTGCGGTAGTTGTCGCTGGTGAAGTCGCGCGGATCCCAGCATTTCAAACGCACCAGGCCGTTCTTCACCGCCCGGCCACTGACCCCATATTCCGTGAGGGCCGCGAACATGCCCGGAAACAGGGTGACGACGTGATAGCTTGGCGTCACCTCGCGCGGTCCTCAGTACCCGGCTTCCCAGTCCACCCGGATGCAGCCGGCAGACAGGTCGACCTCCATCACGATGGGGGCGGTGAAAGGGATCAGACGCTCCCGCTCACCGACCACCCGCAACACATCGTGGGCCCCGGTCTCCAGCAGACCCTCGACCCGCCCCAGGCTTGCGCCGGAGGCATTCACCACTTCCAGGCCGATCAGATCGTCCCAGTAATATTCGTCCTCTTCCGGCTCGGGCAGTTCGTCCCGCGCCACGGCGATCTCCATGCCCCGCAGGCGTTCCGCCGCATCCCGGTCGCCCACGCCCTCCAGTGCGGCGAGGAGGAACCTGTTGTGCGGGCGACCGTCCAGCACGCGGCAGGGTTGCCAGGCACCATCCTTGCCCAGCTGCCAGACCGGGTAATCCAGCAGACTGTCCAGATACTCGGTGTAAGGCTGCACTTTGATCCAGCCCTTGACACCGTAGGGGGCGGCGATCCGCCCCATCACCACCCGTTCGTCGCTGACGGCCTTTGCCTCAGGCGCTGACGGACTGACCACGCACCAGCCTGGCCACGGTATCGCTCACCTGGGCACCTACACCCTCCCAATAGGCTAGGCGCTCGCGGTTGACCCGCAGAGCCTCCTCGTTCTGGGCGGCCACGGGGTTGTAGAAGCCGATGCGCTCGATGAAACGGCCATCGCGGCGGCAACGCGAGTCGGCCACGACGATGTTGTAGAACGGGCGCTTCTTGGCGCCGCCACGGGCAAGACGTATGGTCACCATGTCTGTAACGTTCCGGTTGGTTGCCCCGTGCGCCCATGCGGCGTACGGAAAACGCATTATATTAGTGAAACGCCGCGCCCCGCGCAAGCCGCCATGTCGTCACTCGAATACAGACAGGCCGGATGGCCCCAAGTCTTGCTTGCTCGCCCTGGTGATTCAGACGCCCGGCAGCATGCCCTTCATGCCGCGCATCATCTTGGCCAGCCCGCCCTTGCCCAGCGACTTCATCATCTTCTGCGCCTGTTCGAACTGGTTGAGGAGCCGGTTGACCTCCTGCACCGTGACGCCCGCCCCGGCGGCGATGCGGCGCTTGCGCGAGGCCTTGAGGATGCCGGGGTTACGCCGCTCCTGGGGGGTCATGGCGTTGATGATGCCTTCGATGCGGCGCATCTGTTTCTCGCCCTGGGCCAGGTCCGTGGCGCCGACCTGGCCGGCGCCCGGCAGCTTGTCCATGAGGCTGGACAGGCCGCCCAGCTTTTTCATCTGTTGGATCTGGGCCTTGAAGTCCTCCAGGTCGAAGCCCTTGCCCTTCTTGAGCTTTTCGACCGCCTTCAAGGCCTCCTGCTGGTCGACCGCCCGGTGGGCCTCCTCGATCAGCGAGAGCACGTCGCCCATGCCCAGGATGCGCGAGGCCATGCGCTCCGGGTGGAAGACCTCGATACCGGTGAGCTTTTCGCCCACGCCGGCGAACTTGATCGGCTTGCCGGTGACGTGCCGAACCGACAGGGCCGCGCCGCCGCGCGCGTCGCCGTCGAGCTTGGTCAACACCACGCCGGTGAGCGGCAGCGCTTCGTTGAAGGCGCGGGCGGTGTTGACGGCGTCCTGGCCCTGCATGGCGTCGACCACGAACAGGGTCTCCACCGGCTTGAGCGTGGCATGCAGGGCCTGGATCTCACGCATCATGTCGGCATCGACATGCAGGCGCCCGGCGGTGTCGACGATGAGGACCTCGTGGAAGTGCCGGCGGGCGTGGTCCAGGGCGGCGCGGGCGATGTCCGCCGGTTTCTGGTCGGGGCTGGAAGGGAAGAAGTCGGCCTCGGCCTGGGCGGCGACCGTTTTCAGCTGGTCGATGGCTGCGGGACGGTAGACGTCGCAACTGACCAGAAGGATCTTCTTCCTGCCCTGTTGGCGGATGATGCGTACCAGCTTGCCGCAGGTGGTGGTCTTGCCCGAACCCTGCAACCCGGCCATCAGGATCACGGCCGGGGGCTGGCTGGCAAAGTTCAGGGGTTGTGCCTCGCCGCCCATGAGGGCGGTGAGTTCCCTGTGCACGACCCCGATCAGGGCCTGGCCCGGGGTGAGGGAGCGCAACACCTCCTGGCCCAGGGCCTTCTCCTTGACGCGCGCGATGAACTCGCGCACCACCGGCAGGGCCACGTCGGCCTCCAGCAGGGCAACGCGCACCTCGCGCAGGGCGTCCTGGATATTGTCTTCGGTGAGCCGGCCCTGGCCGCGCAGGTTCTTGACCACGCCGGCCAGGCGCTGGGTCAGGTTGTCGAACATGGGATAAGTCGGTGACGATGCGATAAACTCGAAAGATATCGAAGTCTAACAAACTCGCGGTTCTGTCCCATGGCGCTCGCCCCCCTTTTTCTCATCTGTGTCATTGCCTATCTCGTTCTGGCCGTCCTTTACTGGCCGGGATATGGCATGTGTTGCAAGAAAGGCGGCGCCACGCGGCTGCTCCCCCTGTTGCCCTTCGTGTTGCATGCCTATCTGCTCTATGAGGACGTGCTCACGGGGCCGGGCATCGCCCTCGGTTTTGCCGTATCGCTCTCGGCCATCGCCGCCCTCACTGTGCTGGTGCACGCCATCGCCGCGTGGCGCTACCCGCTGGGGGGGCTGGTGGGGCTGGTGATGGCCTTCGCCGGGGTCATGGTCGGCCTGCATGGCATCATGCGTGATGCCGCCACCGTGCCGCACAGCGACATGCCGGCCTTCGGCGCCCATCTGGTCATGGCCTTGACCGCCTACAGTCTGTTCACCATCGCGGCATTGCATGCACTGCTCATGGCGGCGGTCGAGAAGCACCTGCACAAGCCGGTACCGCCCAGGCTGGTCACCGCATTGCCGCCGCTGCTCACCCTGGAACGGCTGCTGTTCAACCTGATCGGTGTGGGATTCGTGCTGCTTACCCTCACCCTCGTCTCCGGCGGCATCTTTGCCGAAGAACTCTTCGGACGGCCCTTGCCATTCAATCACAAGACCGTGTTCGGTTTCACCTCCTGGCTGGTATTCGGGGGGCTGCTCATCGGCAGGCGGGTCTATGGTTGGCGCGGACGCACGGCGATCTACTGGACCCTGGCCGGATTCGTGTTCCTGCTGCTGGCCTATGTCGGAGTGAAGTTCGTGCTGGAGGTCATCCTGGGGCGGTCTTGACACTTGCAGGCGTGGGCCAGAGACTAGTCCAGTCGCATTGACTGCGCCATCCGCTTGGACGATATTCCCTTGGGCGTCCTCGTCGCCGCCCTTGTACTGCTACTGATCCTGTCTGGATTCTTCTCCGGCTCGGAAACGAGCATGATGGCGGTCAACCGCTATCGTCTGAGACATCTGGCCCAGACCGGTCACCGCGGCGCGAGGCTGGCCGAGTGGCTGCTGGCCCAGACCGACCGCTTGCTGTCGGTCATCCTGCTCGGCAACAACCTGGTCAATGCTGCTGCTGCCGCCCTGGTCACGGTGATTGCCTTCCGCCTGTTCGGTCAGAACGAGGTTGCCCTCTCCCTCGCCACGCTGACGGTCACCTTCCTGATCCTGGTCTTCGCCGAGGTGACCCCAAAGGTGATCGGGGCGACCTACGCCGAGCGCATCGTGCCGGTGGTGAGCTATGTGCTGGCAGTCCTGCTCAAACTGACGAGCCCGGCAATCTGGTTCATCAACCTGTTCGTGCGCGCCCAGATCCGCCTGCTGCACCTCAAGTCAACCAAAGACGTGGTCGCCGAGCCCATGGGGGTGGAGGAACTGCGCACCTTGCTGGCCGAATCGGGCAGCTTCCTGCCCACCGCCCACCGCGGCATCCTAACCAACCTGTTCGAGCTGGAAAAGATCACCGTGGACGACGTGATGTGTCCGCGTGGTCACATCGAGGCCATCGACCTGGAGGCCGAGGCGGAGGAGATCCGGCAGCAGCTGATCACCAGTCATCACGACCGCCTCCCCGTTTACTCTGGTGAACTCAACAACATCCAGGGCATCGTCGAGGTGCGCCGGGCACTGGCCCGAATCCAGGAGGAGGAACTCGACCGGCACACGCTCAGGGAGGTGCTGCGCGCGCCCTACTACGTGCCTGCCGGCACTCCCTTGCTGACTCAGTTGTCCCACTTCCAGACCAACCGGCAGTCGCTCGGTCTGGTGGTGGACGAATACGGTGATCTGCTGGGGTTGATCACGGTGGACGACATCCTGGAGGAGATCGTGGGGGAGTTCGCAGCCATGACGCCCCTCCCGGTGACGCTCTGGCAGCCCCAGGCGGATGGCAGTTATCTGGTCGAGGGCAGTGCGAGCCTGCGTGAGCTCAATCGCAAACTCAATCTGGATTTGCCCCTGGATGGCCCGCGCACCCTGAACGGCCTGATCCTCGAACATCTGGAGGCCATCCCCGAGGCCGGCGTCAGTCTCAAGATCGCCGGCCTGCCGGTGGAGATCGTTCAGGTCCAGGATCGGATGGTGAAGACGGTGCGCATCACGCCGCGCCCAGCCTGAAGCCGACGCATATGCCTGCCGGTGGACGAGATGCGTTGCGACGCATGCCACAGACGCTTGAGGTAATATGCGCTAACAATGCTGGAAGTTCCATCAGGGCACTGGATGCGGGCGGATCCCGGCAGGTCCGGAGTGCATGCAGGCGCGGTCCGGTGAGATGGAACATCCGGGTTAAAGCGTAGACGCTCGTCAGCCGTTATAGGACGAGTCCAAAGAGGAGTGCATACAGGGGTGGTCGCGGTCAACGTCGGAGCCAATCTCACCGGCCTGTGCAGGGCCCTGGTCCAGCAGGGACTGCTCAGCCCGGAGGAGGGCGAGAACCTGCAGGGACAGGCACGCAGTTCGGGAGAGAACTTCCTGGCGCACCTGTTGCGCACCCGTCGCTTCCGCGCCGAACAGATCGCAGCCTTCTCCTCCCTCACCTTCGGCATGCCTTACTGCAATCTGGATGCGGTCGATCATCACATCCTGCCCAAGGGGGTGGTGGACGCCAAGATCGTCCGGCGGCACCGCATCCTGCCCATCGCACAGCGGGGCAACAAGCTCTACGCCGCCATCTCGGACCCCAGCAACATCCAGGCCCTGGACGACGTCAAGTTCCAGACCGGCCTCACGGTGGAACCCATCGTCGTGGAGGACGACAAGCTGGGCAGGTTGCTGGAGCAGTACAGCGACACCCCCGAGAGCGAGGACATCCTCAAGAGCATCGATACCGAGGACCTCAATCTCGAGTTCTCGGACGATGAGGCCAAGGCGGCGATCGACACCGCCGCGGCGGCGGACATCGACGATGCCCCGGTGGTGCGCTACCTGCAGAAGATCATGCTGGACGCCATCAACAGCGGCGCCTCCGACATCCATTTCGAGCCCTACGAGAAGAACTATCGCATCCGCTTCCGCATGGACGGGGTGTTGTACGAGATGGCGTCCCCGCCCCTGGCGATCAAGGAGAAGCTCGCCTCGCGCATCAAGGTGATCTCCAAGCTGGACATCTCGGAAAAGCGTGTCCCGCAGGACGGGCGTCTGAAGCTGGTGGTGTCGCGCAACAAGTCGGTGGACTTCCGGATCTCGACCCTGCCCACCCTGTATGGCGAAAAGATCGTCATGCGGATCCTGGATTCCGCCACTGCGCTGAACACCAAGATCGATCAGCTCGGTTACGAGCCGGAGCAACTCAAGGCCTTGCTCGACGCCGTGCAGCGCCCCTACGGCATGGTACTGGTGACCGGTCCCACCGGCAGCGGCAAGACCGTGTCCCTGTATGCCTGCCTGAACATCCTCAACAAGCCCGGCATCAATATCTCCACGGTCGAGGACCCGGTGGAAATCCAGTTGAACGGGGTCAACCAGGTCAACATCAACGAAAAGGCCGGGCTGGATTTCGCCAGCGCGCTACGCGCCTTTCTGCGGCAGGACCCGGACATCATCATGGTCGGCGAGATCCGCGACCTGGAGACGGCGGAGATCGCCATCAAGGCGGCGCAGACCGGTCACATGGTGCTCTCCACCCTGCACACCAACGATGCGCCCTCCACGCTCACGCGTCTGCTCAACATGGGCGTGCCCAGCTACAACGTGGCCGCTTCGGTGCTGTGCATCACCGCCCAGCGCCTGGGCAGGCGGCTGTGTCCGAACTGCAAGCGCCCGGTGGACATCCCGCCCGAGGCGTTGATCAATGCCGGTTTCACCGAGGCGGACCTGGATGGATCCTGGCAGGCCTACACGGCGGTCGGGTGCGACGTGTGCAAGGACACCGGCTACAAGGGGCGGGTGGGCATCTACCAGGTCATGCCGATCAGCGAGGAGATCAACCAGATCATCCTCAAGGGCGGGTCGAACATGGACATCGCCGCCCAGGCCAAGCGCGAGGGGGTGCTGGACCTGCGTCAGGCCGGGCTGCTCAAGGTCAAGGCGGGGGTGACCTCGCTGGAAGAGGTGCTGTCGGTCACCAACGAATGAGGGATTAATAGAGCATGGCGGTCGCGCGCGCAGCAACGATGGGCAAGGAGACCCCCTTCGTTTGGGAGGGGGTGGACAAGACTGGCAAGAAGATCAAGGGTGAGATGCTCGCCGGCGGCGAGGCCATGGTGCGGCAGATCCTGCGCCGGCAGGGCATCACGGTGCAGAAGGTGCGCAAGCAAAGCGCCCTGGCCCGCACCCGTTCCATCACCGAGAAGGACGTGACCCTGTTCACCCGGCAGCTGGCCACCATGTTGAAGGCCGGCGTGCCGTTGCTGCAGGCCTTCGACATCGCCGCGCGCAGTCATGCCAACCCCGCCCTGCAGAGACTGCTGGGGGAGATCAAGAGTGACGTGGAGGCCGGCACCAGCATGAGCCAGGCCTTTCGCAAGCATCCCAAATACTTCGACGGCCTCTATTGCAATCTGGTCTACGCCGGCGAGCAGGCGGGCATCCTCGACGGCGTGCTCGACCGCATCGCCACCTACAAGGAAAAGATGCTGGCCCTCAAGGGCAAGATCAAGTCCGCCCTGTTCTATCCGGTCATCGTCATCGTCATCGCCTTCATCATCACCGCCGGCATCATGCTGTTCGTCATTCCCGCCTTCAAGGACCTGTACGGTCAGTCGGGCGCCGATCTGCCGGCCCTGACCGCCCTGGTGCTGCATATCTCCGATCTGTTCACCGAGTGGTGGTATCTGATCTTCGGCGGCATCATCGCCTCGATCGTCGGTGCCATGCAGGCCCTCCGGCGTTCGCCCAAACTGCGTGCGCTGGTGGACAAGTGGTCGCTGCAGGCCCCGGTGTTCGGTTCACTCATCGAGAAGGCCACCGTGGCCCGCTGGTCGCGTACCTTCTCGTCCATGTTCGCCGCCGGCGTGCCCATGGTCGAGGCGCTGGACTCCGTCGCCGGTGCTGCCGGCAATGCGGTGTTCGCCGAGGCCACACTGAAGATCCGCAACGATGTCTCCTCTGGTGCCAGTCTCGCCGCTTCGCTTCAGTCCGCCAAGGTGTTTCCGAACATGCTGATCCAGATGGTCGCCATCGGCGAGGAATCCGGCTCCCTGGATACCATGCTCACCAAGGTGGCGGACTACTACGAGCGCGAGGTGGACGACGCGGTGGCGGGGCTGTCCAGCCTGATGGAGCCGATGATCATGGTCATCCTGGGCACCATCATCGGCACCATCGTCATCGCCATGTACCTGCCCATCTTCAAGATGGGAAGTGTGGTGTGACAGGACTCGGAGCACAGGAATCAGCTATCCGGGGTTTGGGCTGTCACCGCCGCGGCGCGCGACCGCTAGCCGCCTGGCACGCATGACATGACCTTGCTGCCTGTCGAGTCCGAGCTGGGGGTCCCGGCGGCCATCGTGCTGGGGCTGCTGGTGGGGAGCTTCCTCAACGTGGTCATCCATCGCCTGCCGCGCATGCTGGAACGCGAGTGGCAGGCGCAGTGCGCCGAGCTGAGAGGTGAGGCAGTGCCCGCCGATGGCCCCTACAACCTCCTGCTGCCCAGGTCCGTCTGTCCGCAGTGTGGGCATGGTATCCGCTGGTATGAGAACATCCCCCTGCTGAGTTTTCTCCTGCTCAAAGGGCGTTGCTCCAACTGTGGCCGGCCGATCGGTTGGCGTTATCCGCTGGTCGAGGCCGCCAGTGCCTTGCTGGCGGGCTACGCCGTTTGGCATTTCGGTTTCGGCGCACAGGCGCTGGCGGCCATCGTCCTAGTCTGGGCCCTCCTGGCCCTGGCGGTCATCGATCTGGATACGCATCTGCTGCCCGACCGCATCACCCAGCCGCTGCTCTGGGCGGGTCTGCTGGTCAACTGGCAGGGTGTGTTCGTGCCACTGGAAGATGCCCTCCTGGGGGCGGTGTCCGGCTATCTGGCCCTCTGGCTGGTTTACCATGCGTTCAAACTCACCACCGGCAAGGAGGGCATGGGCTACGGCGATTTCAAGTTGCTAGCGGCCCTGGGCGCCTGGCTGGGGTGGCAGATGCTGCCCCTGGTCATCCTCGCCTCCAGCCTGCTCGGCGCCGTGGTGGGCATCGCCCTGATCGCCCTTGCCGGTCACGACCGGGCCCGACCCATCCCCTTCGGTCCCTGGCTGGCCCTGGGTGGCGTCGTGGCGCTGTTCTGGGGCGAGGCTATCCTGCGCCTCTATCTCGGGCCGTGAGGCGCCGCCCCTTCTGTGTCGGTCTGACCGGGGGACTCGCCGCCGGCAAGAGCGAGGTCGCCGCGCGTTTCGCAGCATTGGGTGCGGAGGTCATCGACACCGATCGGATCGCACGGGATCTGACCGGGCCCGGAGGCGCGGCCCTGCCGGCCATCGTCCGGGCCTTCGGCAGCGACTGTCTGGCCCCGGACGGCGGGCTCGACCGCGCGGCAATGCGCACGCGGGTCTTTGCCGACAGCGACGCACGCCGGCGTCTGGAGGCCATCCTGCAT
Source organism: uncultured Burkholderiales bacterium (assembly GCA_938038385.1). GTDB lineage: Bacteria > Pseudomonadota > Gammaproteobacteria > Burkholderiales > Thiobacillaceae > JANWZL01. The sequence goes on along the minus strand of CALHRD010000124.1, from coordinate 6,640 downwards.
CCGTTGATCCTGGATCGGGTTCGCGCGCGGCTGGCCCTTTCCCCTGCGCCCTATGTCCTGTTGGTGGTGCCACTGCTGGCCGAGACCTGGCAGGACTACCGCGCTGCGGTGGACCGGGTTTTGGTGGTCGATTGCGACGAGGCGGTGCAGATGAGACGAGTCATGGCCCGGGATGGCATTGGCGAGGACCTGGCGCGCGCCATGCTTGCCGCCCAGGCCGACCGTCAGACACGGTTGGCGTTGGCGGATGACGTACTGAACAACGTCGGCGGCCTGGACCATCTCGCACGCCAGGTCAGGCTGCTCCACGACCGTTACCTGGAACTGGCAAAAACCCGCGCGGATTCATTGCCAGGGGCGGGTTGATCCTGCAGAATCCGCACTTGTCAACCCTTCTGCCCCCACCGGCGCGCCATTCGCGGTGATCCTCTACGAATATCCTCTGCACGAGCGCATCCGCACCTGGCTGCGATTGGAGGACCTGTTCGACAAGACCCTGTTCTTCATCGGGGCCAAGGACGCGCGCTCGCACCATGCCGCCCTGCTCGCCATCTTCGAACTGGTGGACGTGACGGCGCGCGCGGAGATGAAAACCGAACTGATCCAGGAGTTGGAACGCCAACGCAACGCCCTCGATGTGCTGCGCAACAATCCGGCGGTCGATGTCAAACGCCTGGATGGGGTGCTCACCCGCATCAACCGGACCCTGGCCGAGCTCTACGCCATGACCGGCAAGATCGGTCAACATGTGCGCGACAACGAATGGCTGATGATCATCAAGGGTCGTTCCGGCATCCCCGGCGGGGTGTGCAGCTTCGACCTGCCCAGCTATCACTACTGGCTCTACAGTCCGCAGGTCAGCCGCAGTGATGACCTGATGCGGTGGCTGAGCCCCCTGCTGCCGCTGAAGGCCGCCGTGGATGTGGTGTTGGACCTGTTGCGCAAGAGCGGTCAGGTCAGTCACCACCAGGCCGTCCAGGGGCAGTTCCAGCTCATGCTCGGCGGGCGCAGCGCCCATCTGGTGCGGGTGTCCCTGCGTGACGAGGATCAGTGTGCCCCCGAGGTCAGCGCGAACAAATACGCCATCAACATCCGCTTCATCGTCCTGGACAGGGCCCAGAAGCCGCGCACCTGCGAGGAAGACGTGCCCTTCGACCTGACCTTCTGCAACCTGTGAGCCTTCCCCGGCCGCGTGCCGGACCTGCATGCAACCATGCCACCGGAGAGAACCCATGTATCGCTTGCTCGCCTTTGCTTTGAGTCTGATCCTCCTCCCCGCGCAGGCCGACGAGGTCGCCATCCGCAAGACCCTGGGCGAGCGTTATCCGGGCATCGTCATCCAGGCGGTGACCCCGACCCCGATGGCCGGGGTGTGGGAGGTCTGGACCGGCGGCAGGCTGGTCTATTCGGATGCGACGGGGGAACACCTGCTCATCGGCACCCTGGTGGAAACCCGCGGCAAGACCAACCTGAGCCAGCAACGGCTTAATGCGCTACGGGCGGTGAAGTTCGACAGCCTGCCGCTCGACAAATCCTTCACCGTCGTCAAGGGCAAGGGTGAGCGCCGGCTCGCCGTGTTCACCGATCCGGACTGCCCCTTCTGCAAGCGTCTGGAGCAGGAACTGGTCAAGCTCGACAACCTGACCGTGCACGTCTTCCTCTACCCCCTGGCGGACCTGCATCCGGGTGCCGCCCAGATCGCACGCAACGTTTGGTGCGCCGCCGACCGGGCCCAGACGTGGTCGGCCTACATGCTGGAGGGCAAGACGCCGCCGGCGGTGGACAACTGTGAGACACCGCTGGGGGCGATCGCTGAACTGGCCGCCCGTCTGGGTGTCGAGGGCACGCCGGCCATCCTCTTCGCCAATGGCAGGCGGGTCGATGGCTACATCCCGGCGCACGAGATCGAGGCCATCCTGCAGCAAGGCTCCTAACCGCCGCGGTTCAAGAGGTACAGGTCGAGGGCGATGCCGGCGAACACGGCGGCGCCGAACCAGTTGTTGTGCAGGAAGGCCTTGAAGCACCTGCCACGGTCCCGGTCGCGGATCAGGGTGTAATGATAAGCCGCCACCCCGGCGGCCAGGATGAGGCCGGCGTAGTAGGCCCAGCCAAGGTGGATGCGCCAGCCGACATAGGCCAGCAAGGCCAGGCTGATGCCATAGCACAGCATCACCGCCATGACGTCGTAGCGGCCGAAGGTGATGGCCGAGGTCTTGATGCCGATCCTGAGGTCGTCCTCCCGGTCCACCATGGCATATTCCGTGTCGTAGGCGATCGCCCAGAACACATTCGCCGCCAGCAGCCACCAGGCGATGGCCGGCACCGCGTGCAGATGCGCGGCGTAGGCCATCGGGATGCCGAAGCCGAAGGCGATGCCCAGATAGGCCTGGGGGATGGCGAGGAAGCGTTTGGTGAAGGGGTAGCTCGCCGCCAGGAAGGCCGCCACCGCTGCAAGCTGGATCAGCAGCAGGTTCCTGAGCGGCAGGATCAGCAACAATGCCAGCAGGGCCAGGCCCGCGGCGAGCGCCAGGGCCTCCCTGGTGCTGACCAGACCGCTGGCCAGGGGACGGTTGCGGGTGCGTTCGACATGGGGGTCGAAGTCGCGGTCGGCATAGTCGTTGATGACGCAGCCCGCCGAGCGCATCAGTATCACACCGAGGACGAAGATCCACAGCACCACCCAGTCGGGCTCGCCGCCCGACGACAGCCACAGTCCCCACAGCGTCGGCCAGGCCAGCAGCAGGATGCCTATGGGCTTGTCCAGCCGCATGAGCCTTTCGTAGGCGTTGAGGCGTTCGGTCAGGGTCATCGGGCCCTCCTTAAAGCGTGCTGTGGTGGGGGCAGACGCAGCACCTCGGGCAGGAAGACCTCGGTCACCAGGATGGGGTGATCATCGCGCACGAACACCGAACGCCGTGCCCAAAGGGCGGCCGGCTTTACGGTCAGGTGCTCGATGGCTGCCCGATACAGGGGGTGGCGGCCGTCCAGTCGCCGGTACTGCAGCGGATGGCGCCGCACCAGGGGGTCGGCGAACAGGGCCTCCCCGAGCGGGCGGTTGCCCAGACGTGTGAGCCTGCGCCAGGGTCCGGCCAGACCGGCCGTGGGGATCACACTGTGGGCATAGATCAGCGGACGCCCCGCACAGGTCAGCAGGACATCCCGGATCAGACTGAGCCGGCGGGGCTTGAGGGCGAGCGGGGGGCGCTCGTCGTAATGGGGCAGGCCCGGTCCCTGATGCAGGCGCACCACACGCAGGTCCGGGCAGCGTCGCTTGAGTGACTGGGTCAATGAGCCGTTATCTGTCAGCCAGGGTCGGCAGGGAAAGTGTCCCACCAGGGTCGCATGCCAAAGGTACATGATGGTCATCAGCGCAAGTTCGTGATTATGCCATCCACCGCACCCCATCCCGCCGCCTCATGTATCTCATCCGGTCGGCGATTCGGCATTGACCCGATACACGGCGCGATGCCACCTGGCATGCCCATGACGGGATCGAGGAGAGCAAACGATGAAACCGGCTAACACCCGGCTTATTTGACCCTAAAAACCGCAGTTGACCGCTGCATTGGATTCGTAACATGGTGAGGACACTGCGATTTCTGCCTTCGTTGGAGGTCACCCGCTGGGTGAGCCCGCTACGCGCCCGCTTTCCGGGCCAAAACGGCGCCTGGGGTTGTGTCCGTCAAGTTGTGCAAAAAGGTGGCCATGGTTGAGGTCGTTTCACTAGCCGCCTAAGCGGCGACTCTCAGCAGGTCCTTCTTCTGTTCCACGAGCAGGCTCATGTTGAGGTAGCGATTGTCCTCCAGCCAGGCCTCGTGGGTTTCCACGCACAGGGCACGCACCAGGCGCAGGCACGACTCGGCGTTGGGGAAGATCCTCACCACCCGGGTGCGGCGCTTGATCTCCTCGTTCAGCCGCTCCAGCATGTTGGTGCTCTTCATGTGCTTGTGGTGCTGCCGGGGCAGGCGGTAGAAGGTCAGCGTCTCGCCGATGTTTGTCTCCACCCAGTCCACCAGCTTGGGATACTTCCCCGCCCACTTGGCGATCCAGGCGGCCAGGTCGCGGTTGGCCTCCTGGCTGTCGCGGCGGTCGTAGAGCCACCGCAGCTCCTGCAGGCAGTCGTCGTCGGCCTTGCGCGGCAGGTAGTCGAGCGCATTCCGGAGGAAGTGCACGTAGCAGCGCTGCCAGGCCGCATCCATCAACACCTCGCCGATGGCGCGCTTGAGCCCCGCATGGTCGTCGGAAACGACGAACTCGACCCCGGCAAGTCCCCGCTCCTTCAGCCGCACAAGGAAGTCGCGCCACGCGCTGCGGCTCTCCCGGTTGGCCAGTTCCACCGCCAGCACCTGGCGCTGTCCCTCCCAGTTGATGCCGATCGCGACCAGCACCGCCTGGCTCTGGATCACGGCGTCCTCGCGCACTTTCTCGTAGCGGGCATCCAGGATCAGGTAGGGATAGGTCTCGTCCAGGGGCCGGGTAGCGAAGCGGGCCAGGGATTCGTCCAGCCCCTTGTTGATCTGGCTGATGGTGGAGGCGGAGAAGCTGTGGCCGCACAGCTCCTCGGTGATGGCTTTGACCTTGCGGGTGGACACCCCCTGCACGTACATCTCCGCCAGGGCGGCCACCAGGGCCTTCTCGCTCCGCTGGTAGCGCTCGAACAGCGCGGTGGAGAACTCGCCGTCGCGGTCGCGCGGCACGGCGAGTTCGAGCTTACCGATGCGGGTGACGAGGTTGCGGCGGTAGTAGCCGGCCCGGTAGCCGTTGCGGCTGTCGGTCCGCTCCCCCGGGGCGGCACCCAGAAATTCAGTCATCTCGCCTTCCAGGACGGCCTGCAACGCCTCCCGCATCAGGTCCTTGAGCAGGTCTCGTTCGCCCGCCACCAGTTCCACCAGCGACAACTTCGTCTTATGCTCCTTCACGGTCATGGTTTGCCCTCCTTAGGGTTCAAGGTCGATCGCACAATCAACCTCTTACCATGACCACCCCCAGCGTTCCCATACAGAAACGCTTTTGCACATAAATCGGGACACTACCGCGCCTGGCTTTGTCGCTCCTCCTTGCAGGGGTCGACCCTGCGGCGTCGTCGCTTCGCGCCAGACACCCGCACAGCCGCGCCTTCGGTCGTGTTCAACCGAGGAATCAAGGATGATGCGTTTCCTGCCCCATCCCCTGCTCACTCCCATCCTGGCGGCGGTCTGGCTGCTGCTCAACAACAGCCTTGCGCCGGGTCACATCCTGCTGGGTCTGTTGCTGGGCTGGGCCATCCCCTGGTTCACCCTGCGCTTCTGGCCGGAACGGGTGCGCATCCACCGGCCCATGAAGCTGCTGCGCTTCGTCGCCGTGGTCCTGTACGACATCGTGGTGGCCAACCTGGTCGTTGCCCGCCGCATCCTCGGCCGGCCCGAGCGCCTGCGGCCGGCCTTCGTCAGCGTACCGCTCAGCCTGGAAACCGATCTCGCCATCAGCCTGCTGGCCAATACCATCTGTCTGACGCCCGGTACGGTCTCGGCCCGTCTCGCACCGGACCGCAAGTGCTTGTTGGTGCATGGGTTGCACGTGCCGGATGCCGAGGCGTTGGTGGCCGGCATCAAGGCGCGCTACGAGGCGCCGCTCAAGGAGGTGTTCGAGGCATGCTGAATCTGGTACTCCCCCTCGCCTTCACCCTGGTGGCGCTGGCCGTGGCCATGAACTTCTGGCGCCTGATCAGGGGTCCCAGCCTGCCCGACCGCATCCTCGCCCTGGATACCCTGTACGTGAATACCATCGCCCTGCTGGTGCTGCTGGGCATCCACCTGGCGAGCGCGCTCTATTTCGAGGCCGCCCTGCTCATCGCCCTGATGGGCTTCGTCGGCACCGTGGCACTGTGCAAGTACCTGTTGCGCGGGGACATCATTGAGTGAGGGGGTAGGCGTGAGGGAGGGTGGTCATGCTTGAGGTTGTGTTGTCGTTTCTGATCTTGACCGGGGCGGTGTTCACCTTCATCGGTTCGCTGGGCCTGGCGCGTCTGAGGGACTTCTACACCCGCCTGCACGGACCGACGAAGGCCACCACCCTGGGCGTGGGCAGCCTGCTCATCGCCTCGGCGCTGTTCTTCGGCACGCGCGGCGAGGGCGTGAGCCTGCACGAGGTGCTGGTGACGCTGTTTCTGTTCATCACCGCCCCAGTCTCCGCGCACTTGCTGGCCAAGGCCGCCCTGCACCTGGGCCTGCGGTCGCTCGCCCCGGTGCCGGAGGAACCCGCTGTACCCCCGGACGGGAACCCCGAAGCCCATCCCGGCCACAAACAGCACTGAATCAACCCTGACGAGAGGAGTGTCATGAAGCGTATCTTCCTGTTTCTGGCCACCAACCTGGCCATCATCGTGGTGCTCAGCATCACCCTGCGCCTGCTCGGCTTCGAGCGCATCCTGGACGAGCAGGGGGTCGGGCTGGACTTCAACTCCCTGCTGCTCTTCGCCGCCGTGTTCGGTTTCGGCGGCTCTCTGATCTCGCTCGCCATCTCCAAGTGGACGGCCAAGCGGCTGACCGGTGCCCAGGTCATCGAGCAGCCGCGCAACGCCACCGAGATCTGGCTGGTGGAGACGGTGCGCCGCCAGGCCAGGCAGGCCGGCATCGGCATGCCCGAGGTGGCGATCTACGAC
>CALHRD010000123.1 GCA_938038385.1 uncultured Burkholderiales bacterium | reverse complement strand
GGACATGGAACAACTGGACGTCTTCGTGGCCTCTTTCACCTCGTTCTGGGCCGAGCTCGCCCGTTTCGTCCCCCAGCTCCTGGCGGCGCTGGTGCTGCTGTTCATCGGCTGGCTGCTGGCCAAGATCGCCCGCACCGGCATCATGCGTCTGCTCAAGCTGCTGAATTTCGATCGGGTGACGGAGCGCTCCGGGCTGGAATCCTTCCTGAAACAGGCGGAACTGGACGTCTCGGTGGCCAGCATCCTGGGCAACCTGGTCTACTGGCTGATCATCCTGGTGATGATCGTCACCGTGGCCAACTCGCTCGGGCTGCACATGGTGGCCGACCTGTTCAACAAGGTCGTGCTCTACATCCCCAATGTCATCGTCGCCATCCTGGTGCTGGTGTTCGGCACCATCCTGGCGCGCTTCATCAACCGCATCGTCTTCGCCTGGCTGAACAACGTGGGTTTCTCAGGGGCGCTGACGGTATCGACCTTCTCCGAGTACGCGATGATGATCTTCGTCTTCTTCGTCGCGCTCGAACAGTTGCAGATCGCCAGTGAGCTGATCACCGCTGCCTTCACCATTGCCTTCGGTGCCGTGGGCCTGGCCTTCGCCATCGCCTTCGGACTGGGGGCGAAAGATTGGGCGGCGCGCGTGGTGGATCAGGCGGTCAACAAGAAGAAATAGACTGGCATGCGAGCTACCTGACCATGCCCCAGGCCTTGAGCCTGGCATAGGCATGCTGGGCCTGGGCCCCCTGACGGGTCATCTGCAGGTAGCGATGGTACTCCTGCGCGGCCGCCTCCCGGCGCTGCATCAAGTCCAGCGCATAAGCCTTGAGGAAGGTGGTGTTGGGGTTGCCGGGCAGCAGCCGCTCATAGGCCTGGAATTCGGCCAGGGCGGCATCGGGCCGCTTCAACTGCAGCTTGCTCACGCCGCTCAGGTGTACGGCCTGGGCTTCGCCGGGATAGACCGCCTTGGCCCGCATGAGATAGGGCTCGGCCTCCTGCGGACGCTTCATGGCCATCTGCGTCTTGCCCATGAGGACGAGTCCGGTATAGTCGTCCGGCGCCTGGGCCAGTGAGGCACGCAGATGCTGTTCGGCGGTGGCGTAGTCCTTCTTCGCCAGCATCGTCTCCGCCTTTTGCTGTTCCTGGATCGCACCGCGCAGCGCGCGCAGCCGGCTGGTGTTGTCCATGTAGCGCTCCCGCTGCCGCGGCCGGCGCGCCGCCTCGGTATAGTCGCGGGCCAAGCGCTGCTTCGAGGTCTCCAGGCGTTCACTGCTCATGGGGTGGGTGGAGAACATCAGCTCCAGTGCGTTGGGCTTACGTTTGGACTCGCGATTGAGCAGTTCCATCAGGTCCACCATGCCGGCAGGGTTGTGCCCGCCGCGCACCATGTATTCCATGCCCAGGGCGTCCGCCTCGCGCTCGTCATCACGGCTGTAGTGGGCCAGCAGGGCGCCGCCGCCCAGGTTGCCGATCAGACCGGCCAGCTCGCCATAGGCCGGGTTTTTCTCCGCCGCGGCGATGCCGGCCCCCAGAGCAACCAGCTGGATCAGCGTGCCCTTGGCCTGGCGCTCGGCGAAATGGCGTGCATTGACGTGGCCGATCTCGTGTCCCCAAAGCCCGGCGAGCTGATCCTCGTCCTCCAGCTCGAGCAGGATGCCGCGGGTGGCGGCGATGGAGCCGCCGGGGAAGGCATAGGCGTTGACGTAGTTCGCGTTCACGGCGCGGTAGCTGTAGGGCATGTCCGGCCGGTGCGACCGGCTCGACAGCCGCCGGCCGACGTCGGCGACGTAGTCGTTCAGACGGGCATCCTGGGAGGGGCCGTAGTCCTCGGAAAACTGGTGTGGCGAGTGTTGCCGGTCCAGGGCGATTTCCTGCTCCTTGCCCATCATGACCAGGCTCTTGCGGCCGGTGACCGGGTCGGTGGCGCAGCCGCTGAGCCATGCGCTCGCGCCAAGCCCAGGAAGCAGCCATAAAAAATCTCGACGTAACATGGTGTTGCCTCGTTCAGTGCAAGTATTACACAAAGTTTTGGGAGGGTCTGTGGCTATTGGATGACGCCACCGCCCAGGCAGTTCTCCCCGTCGTAGAGGACCACCGACTGCCCCGGTGTCACCGCCCATTGTGGCTCGTCGAACCTTAGCCGGATTTCGTTGCCGTCGATATGAACGACCTCACACGCGGCATCGCGCTGGCGATAGCGGGTCTTGGCGCCATAGCGGCCGCCTGCCTCGGGCGGCGGCCCGATCCAGGAGAGGTCTCGGGCGCTCAGGGCGTGCGTCAGCAGCAGCGGATGGTCGTGACCCTGGACGACGATCAGCCGGTTGGCCGCCAGGTCCTTGCCGGCGACGAACCAGGGTGCGCCCTCCTCCGCACCCTTGACCCCGCCGATACCCAATCCCTGGCGCTGGCCCAGCGTGTAGTACATCAGCCCCTGGTGTTCCCCTACCACCCTGCCCTCCGGCGTGACCATGGGACCGGGTTGGATGGGGAGATAACGCTGCAGGAATGCGCGAAAGGGTCGCTCGCCGATGAAGCAGATGCCCGTGCTGTCACGCTTCTCCGCGACCGGCAGCTTTGCCTGACGGGCCAGTTCGCGCACCTGGGGCTTGGTCAGCCCGCCCAGAGGGAACAGGGCTTGGGCGATCTGGGCCTGGTCCAGGCGATAGAGGAAATAGCTCTGGTCCTTGTTGGCATCGACCGCTTTGAGCAGCCGCCTCACCCCGGTCTCACCCTCCAGGCGCGCATAGTGGCCGGTAGCGAGGTAATCCGCATCGAGTCTGAGTGCGTATTCCAGGAAGGCCTTGAACTTGATCTCGCTGTTGCACAGCACATCCGGATTCGGCGTGCGGCCGGCCCGGTACTCGTCCAGGAAATAGGCGAAGACCCGCTCCTGGTATTCGCGGCTGAAGTTGACCAGTTCGATCTCGATGCCCAACACGTCACCGATCGCCAGCACATCCAGGAAGTCCTGGCGTGCCGGGCAGTTTGGATCATTGTCATCCGCCTCCCAATTCTTCATGAACACGCCGATCACCTCATGCCCCTGCTGTTTCAACAGCCAGGCGGTGACAGCGGAGTCGACCCCGCCGGAGAGGCCGACTACGATGCGGCTCATTGAACGGTGAGGGCTGAGGGGTGAGGGAGGATGGGCATCATACGATGCCGAGGTCATGCAGCAGCTCGAGCGGGTAGCGCCGGCCGGCCGCGAAATCTTCCAAGCAGCGCGCAACGAGTGGGCTGCGGTGACGGGCCGCCACCGCTCGGATCTCCTCGGGCGTCATCCAGACGGCGCGCAAAATACCCTCGTCCAGACGCGCGCTCGGGTCGTAGCCGCTGGTTTGCCCGAGAAAGGCGAAGCGCAGATAGGTGCGCGCCCGTGCGGGGCTCTCCCAACGGTAGATGCCCAGCAGCGCTTCGGGCTCGAAGTGGTGCGCGGTCTCCTCGAACACCTCGCGCCGCACGGCGTCGAGGAGCGTCTCGCCCGCCTCCAGATGGCCGGCGGGCTGGTTGAAGCGCAGCCCTTCGTCGGTGTGCTCCTCGACGAGCAGGAAACGGCCGCCTTCCTCGATGACGGCGGCCACCACCACATGCGGTTTCCAGATCGTTTCACTCATGGACGGGTTTGCCCCAAAGGTCGTGGGCGTCGGAACGGGTCACCCGCACCTGCACGAAATCCCCCGGCTTGAGACCCGCGCCCTGGGCGATGTGCACCACGCCATCGATCTCCGGGGCATCGGCATAGGTGCGGCCGACCGCCCGGCGGCCGTCGGCCGCGTCGATCAGCACGCTCATCTCCGTGCCGCGGCGGCATTTCAATTTCTCGGCGCTGATCGCAGCCTGTACTTCCATGAAGCGGGCGAGCCTGTCCTGCTTGACGGTCTCGTCCACCGCATCGGGTAAGGCGTTGGCCGCCGCACCGTCCACCGGCGAATAGGCGAAGCAGCCCACCCGGTCCAGCCGGGCCGCGCGCAGAAAGTCCAACAACAGATCGAAATCGGCTTCCGACTCGCCGGGAAAACCGACGATGAAGGTGCTGCGGATGACGAGCTCGGGACAGATGGCGCGCCACTGCTCGATGCGCCGCAGGGTATCCTCTGCCGCGGCCGGCCGGCGCATGGCCTTGAGGATGCGCGGGCTGGCGTGCTGGAAGGGCACGTCCAGATAAGGCAACACCTTGCCCTCAGCCATCAGCGGGATTACTTCATCGACCGAGGGATAGGGATAGACGTAGTGCAGCCGCACCCACACCCCCATTTTCCCCAGCTCGCGCACCAGCTCCAGCATGCGTGTCTTCACCGGCCTGCCATGCCAGAAGCCGGTGCGGTACTTGAGGTCCACGCCGTAGGCGCTGGTGTCCTGGGAGATCACCAGCAGCTCCTTCACGCCCGCGCGCACCAGGGCCTCGGCCTCGCCGAGCACGTCGCCGGCCGGGCGCGAGACCAGCGGCCCGCGCAGGCTCGGGATGATGCAGAAGCTGCACCGGTGGTTGCAGCCCTCCGAGATCTTGAGATAGGCGTAATGGCGAGGCGTGAGCTTCAGCCCGCCGGGCGGGATCAGGTCGGTGTAGGGGTCGTGCGGCTTGGGCAGGGCCGCATGCACGTGGCGCATCACCTCTTCCGTCGCATGCGGACCGGTGACCGCCAGCACGCTGGGGTGGGCGTCCTTGACCAGTGAGGCGCGCGCACCCAGGCAGCCGGTGACGATCACGCGTCCGTTCTCGCGCAAGGCCTCGTCGATCGCCTCCAGCGACTCGTCTACGGCGGCGTCGATGAAGCCACAGGTATTGACGATGACCAGGTCGGCGTCGGCATAGCGCGGCACTGTGAGGTAGCCCTCGGCGCGCAACTGGGTGAGGATGCGCTCCGAGTCCACCGTGGCCTTGGGGCAGCCAAGGGAGACGAAGCCGATCTTGGGGATGGGCGTCACGCTGGGAGGCGGTAGTTGTCCTGGTTGAACAGATCGACACCGCACGCCAGGTCCTGAATCCAATCGAGGAAGGCGCCGACGGCTTCCTTGCCCTGGAAATAGCGGCCGTGCTGTGGCACCAGTTTGTCGATGTCGAGCTGGCGGACCATGTTCGCCCACAGCCGACAGACCTTGTTGGAGACCATGTAACGGCGGTGGAAACCCTCCATGTTCGGCAGATGCGCCAGAAACTCCGCTTTCGTCGTGATGGGCCGTTCTATCTGCTCGTGCGGTACGAGGGATGCCCCCTTGTCCCCAGAAAAGAGGATCTTGGAGCGCACATCGTAGAACTGGAAGTTACCCTCCGCATGCAGGAAATGGGCCGGCAGGGCGACGAGGGCGGTGTCCCCCAGATAGATGCGCATGCCTTCATCAGGGATACCAAAGATACGCCCTTCCGTGCGATTCAAGGTGCAAAAATGGGGCACAAAACGCTCCCATAGCTTCGACACGTAGAGCGTGCAGTCGGTCATCATCATCCATTTGTTGAGGGAAGCGACGATGTCCGGGTCCTGATGCGAGGCAAACAGGTATTTGAGCCGCTTGAACGGGAAATACTTGTTCATGGCCACGATCAGGGCGTT
>CALHRD010000122.1 GCA_938038385.1 uncultured Burkholderiales bacterium | reverse complement strand
ACGCGCGCCCTGGCGGTCGGAGCGCGGCCATTTCGTGCGCTTGCTCGTCGGCCATAGGCACGGCTATGGCCTCCTCCCAACCGCCCGAACTGCCTCGCGCTCCACCTCGCCATCATCGCGCGTCCTAATGGAAAATCTGGGATGAAACTGAGCATCGTCGCGGTCGGCGACAAAGTGTCCACCTGGGCCGAAATGGCCGGCGCCGAATACATCAGACGCATGCCGCGGGAGGCGCGCGTGGAGATCGTGGCCGTGAAGCCGGAGAAGCGCGCGGGGTTGCCAGTCGAACAGGTCAAGGCGGTTGAGGCGGCGCGTCTGCTCGAGCGGTGTCCTAAAGGGGCCCTGCGAGTCGCCCTGGATGAGCACGGCCGCCAGGTGAGCACGCTTGAGCTGGCGGAGCTGCTGGCCGGTTGGCTGCAGTCAGGGCGCGACGTGGCCTTTTTCATCGGCGGGGCGGATGGCCTGGATGCGGCGCTGCTGGCGCAAGTGGACATGAGGCTGGCGCTCTCGCGCCTGACCCTGCCGCATGCCCTGGCGCGGGTGCTCCTCACCGAGCAACTCTACCGGGCGGCCAGCCTGCTCGCCGGCCACCCATACCACCGCGGTTAGACGACCTGCGCCGCCTGCCGGTCGGCGTGGTAGCTTGAACGCACCAAGGGCCCGCTGGCGACGTTCCGGAAGCCGAGCGCCAGGCCCAGTCGTTCGAAGGCCGCGAATTGTTCGGGGGGAACGAAGCGCTCCACCGGCAGATGGTGGCGGGAGGGCTGCAGATACTGGCCGATGGTGAGCATGTCCACGTCGCGCGCGCGCAGGTCGCGCATCACCGCGATGACCTCCTCGTCGCGCTCGCCCAGGCCCAGCATGATGCCGGACTTGGTCGGCACGCCGGGCAGACGCCGCTTGAATTCGGCCAGAAGGGCGAGGGAATGGGTGTAGTCGGCGCCTGGCCGGCAGGCCTTGTACAGGCGCGGCACGGTCTCCAGGTTGTGGTTCAGCACGTCCGGCGGTTCGGCCGTCAGGATGTCGAGTGCGGTTTCGAGCCGGCCGCGGAAATCGGGGGTGAGGATCTCGATGCGGGTGTTGGGCGAGGTCTCGCGCACGGCGCGGATGCAGGTGGCAAAGTGGGCGGCACCGCCGTCACGCAGGTCGTCGCGGTCGACCGAGGTGATGACCACGTAGCTCAGGCCCATGGCCGCCACCGTCTCGGCGAGATGCCGGGGTTCCTGTGCGTCGGGCGGCAGGGGTTTGCCGTGGCCGACGTCGCAGAAGGGACAACGCCGCGTGCACAGGTCACCCAGGATCATGAAGGTGGCGGTGCCGTGATGGAAGCACTCGCCCAGGTTCGGGCAGGAGGCCTCCTCACACACGGTGTGCAGCCGCGCCTCACGCAGCAGCGCCTTGAGTCGCACGACCTTCGGCGAGGCGTGCGCCTGCGCGCGGATCCAGGGCGGCAGCCTGACGCGCGGCCTGGCTTCGACCTTGATCGGGATGCGCGCCACCTTGGCGGCGCCTTTGTGCAGGGTTGAATCGGCCATCTGGGTTCCTGGCGGTTGTGTAGGCATTGTACCCTGCCGGCGTGGCCAAGGCGGGCGGGCGCGCCATGGGTTGTTTCTCGAAACCGGGCGAACGGGTTAACCTATACCCGAATCCGTTTCGATATCGAACAACGTCGAGTGGGTCGTTACCGTGTAGGTCGAGCTTCAGTCCGACGGGTCGGGTGTCAGGCTGAAGCCTGACCTGCGGGGCTCGGTCACCGGGGATTCAGGCCATACGCAATCTTCCTGCCTCTTCAATCATGCAATTCACCGTCGAATCCTTCCGCGCCTGGCCCCAGAAGAAGATCACCCTGCTGGGCATGTCGGGCGTGGGCAAGACCCATCTCTCCTCGCTGCTGCGCCGCCACGAATGGTTCCACTACTCGGGCGACTACCGCATCGGCACCCGTTATCTGGACGAGGCCATCCTCGACCTGATCAAGCAACAGGCCATGCAGGTCGCCTTCCTGCGCGAGCTGCTGCGCCGTGACTGGATCGACATCCGCAACAACATCAAGATCGAGGATCTGGGGCCGGTGCTGGCCTTCGTTGGCAAGCTGGGCAACCCCGAGCTGGGGGGGCTCGGCCTGGAGGAGTTCAGCCGCCGCCAGGCCAAGTATCGGGAGGCGGAGATCAAGGCCATGAAGGACGTCCCGGAGTTCGTGCGCAAGGCGCAGGAGATCTATGGCTATGCGCACTTCGTCAACGACGTCGGCGGCAGCCTGTGCGAGCTGGAGGACGACTCGGTCGTCGAGCTGCTGGCGGCGCACACCCTGATCCTGTACATCCAGGTCACCACCCGCGAGGAGGAAGACACCCTCATCCGCCGCGCCCAGTCAGACCCCAAACCACTGTATTACCGACCCGCCTTCCTGGCCGAACACCTGCCCATCTACATGCACGAGAAGGGCTATGACTATGTGGCCCAGATCCCGCCGGACGAATTCACCCGCTGGATCTTTCCGCGCCTGTTTCATTCGCGTGTGCCGCGCTACGAGGCCATCGCCGCGCCGCACGGCTACACCGTCACCTCGCGTGAAGTGGCGCAGGTGAGGGACGAGGCCGACTTCCTGGAGTTGGTGGAAAAGGCCATCGCCCGCAAGGCGGAGAAATGGGCAGGGGTAGGTGGGAAGGGGGAGGGGGGTTGACGATGCCGCTGGTTGCACACAACGACCTGCCCACCTTCGAGCGCTTGCAGCGCGAGGGGCTCACCGTGCTGTCCGCCGACCGGGCCCTGCATCAGGAGATCCGCGAGCTGCACATCGGGCTGCTCAACATGATGCCGGACGCCGCCCTGGAGGCCACCGAGCGGCAGTTTTTCAGGCTTGTGGGGGAATCCAACCCCATCGCCCAGTTCCATGTCCACCCGTTCACCCTCGATGCCCTGCCGCGGGAGGCCAAGGGCAAGGCGCATGTGGCACGTTATTACGAACCCTTCGCCAAGATCCGCGAAGAAGGACTGGATGCGCTCATCATCACCGGCGCCAACGTCACCCAGCCCGACCTGTCGCAGGAGCCGTTCTGGCAGCCGCTGATCGAGGTGATCGACTGGGCCATGGAGAACGTCACCTCCACCCTCTGTTCCTGTTTGGCCACCCACGCGGTCATGCAGTTCCGCTACGGCCAGACACGGGTCAGACAGCCGGCCAAGATCTGGGGTGTCTTTCCGCACCGGGTGGTGGACAAGCGTCACCCCCTGGTGTGCGATGTCAACACCCGTTTCGATGTGCCGCATTCGCGCTGGAACGACGTCTCGCGTGCCCAGTTCGAGGCGGCCGGACTGCATGTCCTGGTCGAGAGCGAGACGGCCGGCGTACACCTGGCCGTGAGCCCGGATGGCCTGCGCGGCGTGTTCTTCCAGGGTCACCCGGAGTACGACACCATCTCCCTCCTGAAGGAATACAAGCGCGATCTGCTCCTCCATGCCCACGGGCGGCTGCCCGAACGGCCGCCCTACCCGGCCCACTACCTGAAATCGCGCGAGCAGGCCATCCTGGACGAGTATGCTGCCCGCCTGCTGGCTGCCTGCGAGCTGGGTCAGCCGTTGCCGGAGTTTCCGGAGAGGCTGGTCGGTGCACGTCTGGACAACACCTGGCACGACACGGCGGAGGCGGTGGTGGGCAACTGGATGGGCTGCGTCTACCAGGTCACCCACCGTGACCGGCGCCAGCCGTTCATGGCAGGCGTCGATCCGGATGACCCCCTCGGCCTGGGCTGGGGCGGCGTACGCTGAGCGGGCTTCAAGGAAGCGGGGCGAGATGCCGTAATAGTAACGTGGCATAATCCGCCCTTCATTTTTACCAAGGCCATACTTACAGGAGGCGAGGCAATGGCAACTGCAGCCAAGAAACCCACCCCCAAGACACAGAAGGCAGAACCGGCCAAGGCCGCGGTCCGGGAGCCTGCACCCAAGCTGGTGGCCGTGAGCGGGAAGAGCGCGCCAGCCACCAAGTCCCAGGCCAAGACTGTCGTCGCCAAGGCCGCCGACAGCAAGGCGCCCGCGGCCAAGATTGCCACCAAGCCCATCCCCCCCAAGGCCGCCGACAGCAAGGCCGCTCCGGTCACCGCCACCCCGGCCAAGGCCACCGCCGGCAAGACTGCCAAGCCGACGAAGCCTGCCAAGCCCGCGCCGACCAAGCCGACGCCCGGTGGCGCACTGACGGACGAGGACATCCTGCGCATGCCCGAGAAGGACTACATGAACGAGGTCCAACTGCAGTTCTTCAAGGCCAAGCTGCAGGCCATGCGCGCCGAGATCCTGGACAATGCCCGCGAGACCGGCGAGCACCTCAAGGAGAACGAGGTCTTCGCCGACCCCAACGACCGTGCGACGGTGGAAGAGGAGAACATGCTGGAGCAGCGTGTGCGCGATCGTGAACGCAAGCTGCTGAAGAAGATCGAGCAGTCGCTCGCCCGCATCGAGAGTGGTGAATACGGCTATTGCCTGGAGACCGGGGAGCCTATCGGCATCCCCCGCCTGCTCGCCCGTCCCACGGCCGAGCTGTCCATCGAGGCACAGGAAAAGCATGAGCGCATGGAGCGTCTGTACGCCGACTGAAGTCCGGCGGTCAGGTTCTCGCGCACGACGGCCGGGCAACCGGCCGTTTTGTTTCAAGCGCGGCTAGGCATGCCCGACCTCCAGACCTGGGAACGACTGAGCTACATGGTCACGGTGATCGGTCTGCCCTTTGCCATCGGCGTGTTTCTCTGGCAACAGCGCAAGGAGCGCCTGGCCGAGGAGGAGGAACTGCACCAGCGCCTCAACGCCGCCTATACCGACTTCCTCAAGCTGGTGCTGGACAACGCCGACCTGCAGATGTTGCGCCGCCGACCCAGCGGCGCCGAACTCACGCCGGAGCAACTGGAGCGCCGCCAGGCCCTGTTCGGCATCCTCGTCGCCATCTTCGAGCAGGCCTACGTGCTGGTCTACGAGGAACGCATGAACCGCCAGCGCCGGCGGCTGTGGCAGGTTTGGGCGGACTACATGCAGGAATGGTGCCGGCGCGACGACTTCCGCGCGGCCCTGCCCGAATTGCTGCACGGCGAGGACCCCGAGTTCGCCGCTTACCTGCGCCGGCTGGCCGGGGATACCGGGGTCACGAAACAGGAGACAACATCATGATCATCGTCATGCGCCACGGCGCCACGCCCGAGGAAATCGCCGGCGTGGTGGCCCGGATCGATGCCGCCGGCCTGAAGGCGCACGTGTCACAGGGCACGGAACTCACCGTGATCGGCGCGGTGGGCGAGGAGCGGGCGCTCACCCCGGAGATGTTCGAACTGCTGCCCGGGGTGGAGCGGGCCATGCACGTGGTCAAGCCCTACAAGATCGTTGCTCGCGACTGGCACCCGCAGAACACGGTGATCGCGGTCAGGGGGGTGCGCATCGGCGGTGTGGATCTGCAGGTCATCGCCGGGCCCTGTTCGGTGGAGACGCCGGAGCAGATGGCGCGCGCCGCCCGCGCGGTCAAGGCGGCAGGCTGCCGCCTCATGCGCGGCGGCGCCTTCAAGCCGCGTACCAGCCCTTACGCTTTCCAGGGCGCTGGCATCGAGGGGCTCAGGATGTTTCGTGCCGCAGCCGACGCCGAGGGCCTGCCCATCGTCACCGAGCTGATGGACGTGCGTCTGCTCGACGCCTTCCTCGAATACGACGTGGACGTGATCCAGATCGGCACGCGCAACATGCAGAACTTCGACCTGCTCAAGGCGGTGGGCCAGACCGACAAGCCGGTGATCCTCAAGCGCGGTCTGTGCGCCACGGTGAGCGAGTGGCTGATGGCGGCCGAGTACATCGCCGCCGGCGGCAACCACGACATCATCTTCTGCGAGCGCGGCGTGCGCGGCTTCGAGACCGCCTACCGCAACATGCTGGACGTGACCGCCATCCCCGTGCTCAAGCGCGAGACCCATCTGCCGGTGATCGTCGACCCCAGCCATGCCGGCGGCAAGGCCTGGCTGGTGCCGGCGCTCGCCCGTGCGGCCATCGCCGCCGGCGCCGACGGCCTGCTGGTCGAGATGCACCCCACACCGTGTGAGGCCTGGTGCGACGCCGACCAGGCCCTCACCCCGGAGGAGTTGACTGCCCTGATGGGCGAGCTCCGGGGCATCGCCGCCGTCCTTGGCCGAGGGCTGTGATGAACCCCGCCCAACGTCTGCTCGTGGGCTTGATCCGCCTCTACCAGTACGTGCTCTCGCCCTGGGTCGGCAACCAGTGCCGCTTCACCCCCACCTGCTCGGAATACGCACGCCAAGCGGTGCTGACGCATGGTGCTCTAAAAGGGACCTGGCTGGCCGTGCGGCGGGTGAGTCGCTGTCACCCCTGGCACCCCGGCGGGCACGACCCGGTGCCGCCCAGGTAATAGCAAAGAGGCCCAGGAAACGCTGAAGAAAGCCGCGAGCGGGATTGAGCGCTACGCGCACGGCGCGCAGGATGCGAGACACATCAGATACCTGAATCCGTGTCGATCTCG
>CALHRD010000121.1 GCA_938038385.1 uncultured Burkholderiales bacterium | reverse complement strand
GATCTCCAGCCCGCAGGTCGGGTGGCACATCTTGGGGAAGTAGCGGTAGAGCTGCGCGGTGCGGCCGCCGAGCCAGGGATTCTTCTCCACCAGCACCACGCGCTTGCCGGTCTCGGCCGCCTCGAGCGCCGCGGTCATGCCGGAGATGCCCCCGCCCACCACCAGGATGGTCTGGTTGGTCGCCACAACTGACGTCATGTGTCGCCTCCGAAGGTTGATACGGGAAAAGGGGATTTGCAGTGCGATCCGCAAAAACTGGTGAATGGTACCCTGCAAAGACCGCACGGGCGACCATCGGATCAATCGAATGTTTCTATGCGGAAATAGATAGCGTAAATCTGACGGGCGTGTAGGGTTTCAGAGGGCCGGAGACCGGTGACAGATGGCTTTCATGCGCTGCGGCAGCCGACCGACGGCGACACACTGTCCTCAAAAGTGCACGCTCACCGGTGCAGTGTTGCACGCCTCGCCGGGGGCGGTGGGCACCTCGAAGACCTCGAAGCGCATCGCTGCCAGGTCCGCCAGGACATAGGTCGGCTTCGCCCCCACCCCCCCGACGGTGCCCGGGTTGACCAGGAAGGTGACGCCGCCCTTGACGTTGTCGAGCTTGCGCACGCTGTCGCGGTGGTCATGACCACAGCAGACCACGTCATAGTCTCCGGTGAGCGCCATGGCGGCGGCGTAGTGTGGGTAGTGCACCATGAACAGCGTGCGTTTGGCCAGATGCACCACGCCGTCCTGACCGTGATAACGCACCACGCTGTCCGGCTCGTGCGCGAGCTTGTTCATGGCATAGAGGTCACCTGTGTTGTTGCCGTGGATGACGTGCACCGGCAGGCCGAACTTCTTCAGCACCCGCAGCGTCGTCGGCGCGACCACGTCGCCGCAGTGCAGCACCGCCTCTGCGCCACGCGCCTTGGCGTCCTCGACGGCGTGCTCGAGCAGGCGACGGTTGTCGTGGGAGTCAGAGAGGATACAGATCTTCAAGGATGCGGGGTGAGGGGTGAGGCACTATGCTGCCCCAGTTGCCGACTCATCAGAACATCGGTTTTTCCGGGGCGTTGTTGTACATGGCGACGCTATCGAGAATCTCCCTTTTCGCCGCCTCGGCGCCTTCCCAACCCCCCACCCGCACCCACTTGCCCTCCTCCAGGTCCTTGTAGTGTTCGAAGAAGTGGGCGATGCGCTCCAACAGATCCGCGGGCATGTCTTCCGGTCCCTGCGCCTTCGACCAGCGGCGGCTCAGTTTGTCTATCGGCACCGCCAGCACCTTGGCGTCGTCGCCGGACTCATCGGTCATGCGCAGCAGGGCCACAGGTCGGCAGCGGATCACGGAACCCGAGATGAGCGGGATGGGGGTCACTACCAGCACATCGCAAGGGTCGCCGTCGTTCGACAGGGTGTGCGGGATGTAACCGTAGTTGCAGGGGTAATGCATGGCCGTGCTCATGAACCGGTCCACGAACAGGGCGCCGGTCTCGTGGTCCACCTCATATTTCACGGGGTCGGAATGGGCGGGGATTTCGATGATGACGTTGATGTCGTTGGGTACGTCGCGCCCCGAACTCACCCGGTCCAGATTCATGGCATTCCTCCGCTCGAATTGATGATGTCGGATTATAGCGGCCGGCAACGCATGGAGGATGGCCACCTATGGCATGATTTCGGCCGGATCATTGCACGGAAGCCCCCCTCATGCCCGAGTTCGAGGAATATGTCATCCAAGGCGAAACCAACGCGGGCCGCAAGTTCAGGCCCAGCGACTGGGCCGAACGCCTGTGCAGCCTGTTTGCCACGATGGGCCCGAACAATCGGACGTGCTATTCACCCCACGCCTTTCCCGTGAGCCGGAAAGGCGTGGTCTGCGTGGTGGTGAAGAGGGCCATGCAGTCCAATGACCCCATGGCGTTCAAGTTCCTGATGGATTTCGCCCGCGACAACGACCTCAAGGTGGTCGAGGGCAGGAGGGTTCCGCGCGACTGATCGGCCGCGAGGGCCGCACCAGCGGTCTGGAAAGCCTGGCCAGGGCTCAGGCCATGGCCTTGATGGCGGCGGACAGACGGCTCTTGTGACGGGCGGCCTTGTTCTTGTGCACGATGGCCTTGTCGGCGATGCGGTCGATGACACCCATGGAAACCTGGAAGGCGGCCTGGGCGGCGGCCTTGTCGCCAGCCTCGACGGCCTTGCGGACCTTTTTCACCGCGGTGCGGTATTGCGAACGTAGCGCCATGTTGTGCAGACGCTGGGCGGCGTTTTGCCGGGCGCGTTTTCTCGCCTGGGCGGTATTGGCCATGCTCGAACTCCTCGGGCAGAAAAAACGATTATATTAATCACGCAGGCGGGGCCTGACAAGCCGCGCTTACCTCTCTTCGCCAACCTCTGCCATGAATCTCCTCAAGACCCTCGCATCGGTCAGTTCCATGACCCTGCTCTCGCGCATCCTTGGGTTTGCGCGCGACGCCATCATCGCACGGGCCTTCGGAGCGGGAGCCATGACCGACGCCTTCTTCGTCGCCTTCAAGCTGCCCAACCTTTTGCGCCGGCTGTTCGCCGAGGGGGCCTTCTCCCAGGCCTTCGTGCCGGTGCTGGCGGAGTACAAGAACCGTCGCGGCGAGGAGGCGACCCGACTGCTGGTCGGCCGGGTCGCCACCGTCCTGTTCGTCGCCCTGGCCGTGGTCGCCCTGCTGGGGGTGATCGGCGCGCCCCTGATCGTGCTCGTCTCCGCCCCCGGCTTTCTGGCCAAGCCGGACAAGTTCGCGCTCACCGTCGATCTCACACGAGTCGTCTTCCCGTACATCCTGTTCATCTCGCTCACCGCCCTCGCCGCCGGCATCCTCAACACCTTCAGCCGCTTCATGCTGCCCGCCTTCACACCCGTGTTGCTCAACGTGGCGATGATCCTTGCGGCCACCCTGGCTGCACCCTGGTTCGACCCTCCGGTCATGGCCCTCGGCTGGGGGGCCTTCCTGGGCGGCGTGCTGCAACTCGGCCTGCAGTTCGCCGGCCTCAGGCGCCTCGGCATGCTGCCGCGCTGGGACTGGAACCCACGGGACGAGGGGGTGAGGCGTATCCTGAAACTCATGGCGCCCGCCGCCCTGGGCGTGTCCGTCGCCCAGCTCTCGCTGCTGATCAACACCCTGTTCGCCTCCTTTCTGACCACCGGCAGCGTGTCCTGGCTGTATTACGCCGACCGGCTGATGGAATTCCCCACCGGGATGTTGGGTGTGGCCCTGGGCACCATCCTCTTGCCCTCCCTGGCCAAGCACTATGCCGACGACGATCCTGCCGAATACTCGAAACTGCTCGACTGGGGCCTGCGCATGACCCTGCTGCTGGCCGCCCCGGCCGCAGTGGCGCTGGGGGTGCTGGCCGTGCCGCTGATCACCACCCTGTTCCACTACGGCGAATTCACCCCGCACGACGTGGAGATGACCCGGCAGGCGCTGGTCGCCTACAGCATCGGGCTGCTCGGCCTCATTCTGGTCAAGGTGCTCGCACCCGGTTTCTATGCGCGGCAGGACATCCGCACACCGGTGAAGATCGCCATCCTCACCCTGCTCGCCACCCAGGCCATGAACCTGATCTTCATCTGGCCCCTCAGACACGCGGGGCTGGCGCTCGCCATCGGCCTTGGGGCGTGTCTCAATGCCGCGATCCTGTTCCACAGGCTGCGCGGAAAAGGCTTCTACCGCCCCCAGCCCGGCTGGCCGGGCTTTCTCGCCAGACTGGGCCTGGCCCTGCTGGCCATGGGTCTGTTCCTCTGGTTCGCCATGGGTGGTGAGGCGCGCTGGCTCGACTACCGGGCCGGCGAACGCGTCCTGCATCTGTCTGCCCTTGTGATGGGTGGTGCGGGCCTCTATTTTCTGGCACTGTGGCTGCTCGGTCTGCGGCTGCGCGACTTCAGGCGCCGCGCCGCATAGACGCCCTTCGGCTGCATGTCTAGACTGTCGGGTTTTTCAAGCAGATAACCGTCATGCTCATCACCCACGGCTGGCCGCGTGCGCTGCGCCCCAATGCAGTGACCATCGGCAATTTCGATGGCGTGCATCTTGGGCACCAGGCCATGCTGGCACGCCTGACGGCGCGGGCGGCGGCGGTGGGGGGGCTGCCCACCGTGCTCACCTTCGAGCCGCATCCGCGCGAGGTCTTCACCCCGGCAGCCGCCCCCACGCGGCTGACCAGCCTGCGCGAGAAGCTGGAGATCCTGGAGGGGCTTGGCGTGGCGCACGTGCACGTCTGCCGCTTCAACCGGACCTTTGCCGCCCTGTCCGCACAGGAGTTCGTGCAGCGCATCCTGGTCGAGGGCCTCCATGCGCGCTACGTGCTGGTGGGCGATGACTTCCGCTTCGGCGCCCGACGTGCCGGCGACTTCCACCTGCTGGCGGCGCTCGGTGAACGATACGGCTACCAGGCCGAGGCCCTGCACACCGTGGAGGCAGCCGGCCAGCGCGTCTCCAGCACCGCGGTGCGCGATGCCCTGGCCGCCGGCGACATGGCCCTGGCGGCCCAGCTTCTGGGGCGTCCCTATTCCATCTCCGGCCGCGTGGTGGGTGGCGACCGGCTCGGCCGCAGCATCGGCTACCCGACCGCCAACATCCAGCTCAAGCACAACCGCCCGCCCCTTACCGGCATCTTCGCCGTGCGCGTGCAGGGTCTGGAGCGCCCTGACTGGCCCGGCGTGGCCAGCCTGGGCACGCGGCCCACCGTGCACGCCAACGGCCGACCGACGCTGGAGGTGCACCTGTTCGACTTCGACCGCAGCATCTACCGCGCCCACCTGCGGGTCGAGTTTCTGCACAAGCTCAGGGACGAGGCGAAGTTCTCCAGCCT
>CALHRD010000120.1 GCA_938038385.1 uncultured Burkholderiales bacterium | reverse complement strand
CTACGAGGAGACTGGCAGCATCGAGGCGGATTCAGGTCTACCCGCAGACCTGCGCCGGTCGGATGGATGGCCGTGCGCCTTCGCCGACCTCAGAGCAGCCCGTCTTTGGACAGGCCACGGCGGCGCAAAATGCGGCGCAGCGTGTGCAGCGCCTCGAGCTGAATCTGGCGCACACGCTCGCGTGTCACGCCCAGGTGCTCAGCCAGCTCCTCCAGGGTGGCTACGTCCTGGTTGTTGAGACCGAAGCGCCGCTCGATCACCCAGCGATGTTTTTCGCTGAGCTCCTGCAGCCACTCCTGGACATAGTGCTCGACCTCGGCGTTCTGCAGCATCTCCTCCGGCATTTCGGAATTCTCGTCGGCGATGGCCTCGCCGATGGACAGCGACGGATCGATCTCCAGCGGGGCGTCCAGCGACGCGACCCGGTCATTGAGTCGCATGACGCGCCTGACCTCCTCCACCGGCCGGCCGGTGAGGTGGGCGATTTCATCCGGCCCTGCATCCGTGACGCCGTGCGTTTCCAGATGACGTTGTGCCCTGAGATAGAGGTTGAGCTCCTTGATCACGTGCACGGGCAGACGGATGGTGCGTGACTGGTTCATGATCGCCCGCTCGATGTTCTGGCGGATCCACCAGGTGGCGTAGGTGGAAAAGCGGAAGCCGCGTTCGGGTTCGAATTTGTCCAGTGCATGCATGAGACCGAGGTTGCCTTCCTCGATCAGGTCCAGCAGGGAAAGCCCGCGATTGAGATAATGTTTGGCGATGTTCACCACCAGGCGCAGATTGTGCTGGATCATCTGCTGCCGCGCCTCGAAGTCGCCCTGACGCATACGACCCGCCAGTTCCCGTTCCTCCTGCGGCGTGAGCAGGCTCTCGCGGCCGATCTCGTTCAGGTAGAGCTGGGTGACATCATGCAGCTCGTCATGGGCATAATCTGCCTCTGCGGGGGGTCGGGACGGCTCTTCTCCCTCCAGTTCGCCCTCGGTCAGAGGTTCCATGTCCGGATCGAGCTCGTTCTCTTCCAAGTGTCATGCCTCCTGGTATTGCGGCTGCCGGTCGCCGCTTCGCCCCCCGCATACGGGGCATGCAACTGTCCCGGAGCGGCTGGCGGCAGCGTCTCAGCCAGGTAGATAGTCTGCCGGATTCACCGGCCTACCGTAAGCCCTGATCTCGAAATGCAGTTTTGCCCGCTCCGCATCCGTATCCCCGACCTCGCCGATCTGCTGGCCCTGGGAGACCCTGTCGCCCTCCTTGACGAGTATCCTCGATTGATGCGCATAGGCGGAAAGCAATACCTTGCCATGTCGAACGATGGTGAGTTTACCGTAGCCGCGCAGCCCCTGTCCCGCATAGACCACCCGTCCGGACGCGGCCGCAAGGATAGGGGTACCGTAGGGGGCGGCGACTTGGATCCCTTTACGTCCAGCGCCGTCGTATTCGCCGATCACCTTGCCGCGCACCGGCCAGATCCAGCTCGTCGGGCCTTCCCCGGACTCGACGGATTCCTCTTCAACAGCGGATCCGGCTGGCGGCTGCAGCCAAAGGGAAGTGCCGGCGACGATCCGGTCGGGATGGCTAATCCGGTTCCAGCGCGCGAGTTCCCGATAATCCAGGCCATGCTCCAGCGCGATACGGTAAAGGTTGTCCCCGGGCCGGACCAGGTAACGTTGCGGTGGCGATGTCGTTGCGGGCGGCCTGGTCCGTTGCAGCACCGGTGCCTGGTGGGATGTCGAGGCACAGCCGGCGAGCTGGATGACCGCACAAAAAAGGAGACAAAGGGAACCGGCCGAGGTCCTCAGGCCACTCCCGAGAGCATGGGTACGAATTTGACCGTCTCCAGTTCCTGCTCCACCAGCCCTTCGGCGCGCGCCTCGACCAGGGTCAGGCGCTGGTCCTCACCCTGTCCCACCGGGGCGATGAGCCGTCCGCCCGGTTTGAGCTGGGCCGTGAGTTCGGGTGGAATGAAAGGCATGGCGGCGGCCACCACGATGGCGTCGTAGGGCGCCTCCCGTGGATAGCCGCGGCTGCCATCCGCCACCTTGACCAACACATTGCGGATGCGCAGCTTATCCAGGTTCAGGCGGGCCTTGCCGACCAGCTTGGCGATGCGCTCCAGACTGATGACGCGCTTGGCCAACCTGGAAAGCACCGCCGCCTGGTAACCACAGCCGCCACCGATCTCCAGCACCCGCTCCAGCGTCTGCCCCTGGCAGGCCAACTCGCAACTGCGCGCCACGGTATAGGGGCTGGAAATGGTCTGCCCCTCGCCTATGGGCAGGGGGGTGTCCTCGTAGGCACGGCTCTGCAGCCCCTCCTGCACGAACAGATGCCGCGGAATCTCGTTCATCGCGGCGAGCACCAGCGGGTCCTTGATCCCCTCCTCGCGCAGCCGTTCCACCATGCGCGCGCGGGTGCGCTGCGAGGTCATGCCGATACCGCTTGCACCGCTCATGGGCTCAGCCAGTCCTCCAGCAGCCCCATTTGCGGATAGCGTGTGAGGTCGATCTGCAAGGGCGTGATGGAGATGCGATGGTTGGCGACGGCATGAAAGTCGGTGCCCGGACCGGCATCCTGCGCCGCCCCGGCGGCCCCCACCCAGTACATCACCTGGTTTCTCGGATTGACGGTCTGTACGACATCCTGGGCCTTGTGCCGACGTCCCAGACGGGTCACCTCGACCCCCTGGATGGCCCCCGGGATCACGTCAGGGACATTGATGTTGAGCAACACGGGTTCGTTGAGCGGATGGGTCTCGATGCGACGCACCAGGCCGGCCACGAAATCCGCCGCGGTCTGGAAATGCTCGCCCTGGATGTTGGCCAGCGACACGGCCATGGCGGGAATGCCGAGCAGGAAGCCTTCCGTCGCAGCCGCCACGGTACCTGAATAGATGGTGTCGTCGCCCATGTTTGCGCCGTGGTTGATGCCGGAGATGACCATGTCCGGCTGGTGAGGCAACAGGCCGGTGACTGCCAGATGGACGCAATCGGTGGGCGTGCCGTTGACGTGGAAGAAACCGTTGGGTGAGCGCCGAACCGACAGCGGCCGATCCAGGGTCAGCGAGTTGCTGGCCCCGCTGCGGTCTCGTTCCGGAGCCACCACTGTGACCTCGTGTGACTGGGCAGCCAGGGTGGCGGCGAGGACGGCCAGGCCAGGTGCGAAATAACCGTCATCGTTGCTGAGAAGGATTCGCATTGGCCACGAGGGAGATGAGGGAATTTTGGTCGGGGCGAGAAGATTCGAACTTCCGACCCCCTGCACCCCATGCAGGTGCGCTACCAGGCTGCGCTACGCCCCGACGAAGTGCGGATTATAAGGGCCTGGCACAGGTCGGTAAACAGCTCCTGCGCATTTAGGCCGGGTAGCGCACACGCTCCATCAGATAGCACAGGCAATCCTGGCGGATCACGCGCGCATCCTTGGTCAGCATGGCCGGCATCAGACGTCGGCGCAGGCGCACCAGGCCGTCCCTGCAGTCGAACAAATGTGGCGCCACATCCTCGCCATGTTCATCGGTAGCCGCCAGGCGGCAGGCCTGACCGTCGCGCATCCATCCCAATACGCTCCCCGCGGGCAACTCTCTGAAATTCAGGTGATCGATGTCTGCGGGAAAGATCAGTTCGGCTGCGGTCGGTGCGAAGCCGAAGTCGATGTGTTCCGGGATCCTGACCGTAGCGACGGTGTGATAGAGGTCGATATCCTGCGGCGGCACGGGGTGACTCGGGAAAGATGCCAGGTTCAGGCACGCCTCGATGAAGTCGGCGGCGTGGGTCTCGCTCCGGGCTGCGCCAGGCTTGCCGCACTCGATGGTGACAGCGGGGCAGAGGTCGGCAAAGGCGGCGGACTGCACCCCCAGCGGACGCAGAAAATAGACGACGATGCGCGAGAACAGGGTGGCGAGCTGCAGGAAACGGGGCTCCAGGCGATTGACACAGGCGTAGTGCGGATTGAGACCGGTGTTGTTGTGGATGTCCACGCTGGCGAAGACCTGGCGCCTGGCCATCTCGTCCAGAACCTGTCGCATCACCGCCGCCTCGGGCCGATCTGCATCGGGTGTCCCTGGCCAGACCCGGTTGTAATCGACCTGTCCATCCAGGCGGCGCACCCCCTCACGGGCCGCCGCGACATTGCCGATGAACAGCGAGAGGGCCCTCGGCAGGCCGTGCGGCTGGTGCCTCGACAGCACCTGCCGCATGGCCTCCCAGCCGGTGTCCTCGTTGCCATGCAGGAGCACGGCAACGAACAGCGGCTCGGGCCTGCGCCCTGACAGGTGAATCAGGGTGGGCCCCGACAGCCGCTCATGCAGACGCGCGGCCTCCAGTTCCAGCAGACCCGCCGGCAGCTGATCGAAGGTGAC
Source organism: uncultured Burkholderiales bacterium (assembly GCA_938038385.1). Classification (GTDB taxonomy): domain Bacteria; phylum Pseudomonadota; class Gammaproteobacteria; order Burkholderiales; family Thiobacillaceae; genus JANWZL01. The sequence continues at coordinate 19,169 of CALHRD010000120.1, read as the reverse complement.
CAGAGCCGTCATGGCGACCACTCGTGCACGGGCGCGCCGGAGCGCTGGTTTTCCAGATAATCGGCCATCAGTTGCACCGGATCGCCGTCGCAGCGACGCCAATGCCCGACCAGCCAGTCCGCTCCTGTCTGGCCGGTATCGAGCCGCGCCTCCAGTACGCCGAGGTAGCGTTCACCCTCTTCCGACCCCAGGCCCAAACCCTCCAGGCCTTCCCGGGCCAGAGGCAACAACTGCCGCAACAGGTGTCGCGCCGCATGGCTCCGGCCATCGAGCCAGTCGAAGCGTGCCTCCAGGCCATGACGGGCGGCCTGATAAAAATTACGTCGGACGGCATCGAAGCCGATGGCATTCTCCGGGGCCTGTGGCCTATGCGCGAGGTGGTGCACCAGACCGAAATAGAAGGCGGCATTCGCCATCATGTCGAGCAGCGTCGGACCACTAGGCAGCACACGCTGCTCGATGCGCACATGTGCTTCGCCCTGGGCGTCGAAACCGATCAGGGGACGCACCCAGCGCCAGATGGAGCCATTATGCAGCCTGACATGGGGAAAGCGCTCTGCAGGCTCATCCAAAGGCATGGGCAGCAGGACGGGAAACAGGTCCAGGTTCTCCCGGTAGAGTTCGAGGAGGGTCTGATGGACGTAACCGCGGCCGAGAGAGACCCGCCTGGCGGTGATGTCCCCCAGGCCGCCATAGCCGCCGAGGTCGACGGACTGTTCGAACAGGGGGATGCGCGTCTCCTGCCACAGTCTGCGTCCGAACAGCAGCGGCGAGTTGGTCGCCAGTGCCAGCAACGGGCCGCAGGTGATGAGACTGGCGTTGTAGTAGCGGGCGCTGTCGCGTTCCGGCACCTGCAGGTGCAGCTGGAAGGAGGTGGTGGCTGCCTCCAGCATGACATCGGAGCGCCCGAGGTCGAGGGCCTCCTCCCCCTCGATATGGATACGCAGGGGCTGGCCCGCGCGTTGCCGGATGACCTGCTCGTTGAGCGCCACGTAACGGTTCATCGCCGACATGGTGTCCAGCGTCAGGTCCTCTTCCCGCAGCGTGGGGGGAATGCCGATGATGGCGAGCTGGGCATCCATGCCATGAGCCACGGCCTGGGCGCGCCGCCAGGTCGCGCCGAGTTCGTCCTCCATGGCCAGCAGTGTGCCCGTGGCCAGGATCTGCGGTGTGCCGTTGACCTCGATGTTGAAGCGTGACAATTCCGGCACCACCATGGTATCGGCCAGGCGTGCCAGAAACGTCTCGTTGATGGGATAGGGCGTGCCGGCATGGTCCAGGATCCAGGCCTCGAGTTCGAAACCCGCCATGTGCCGTTCGTCCCGGAACCCCCCCGCCTGCGCCCAGGTCAGCAGTCGGGCCGTCTCCTGCCGCAGCTGCCCTGCGAAGCGTTCGAAATCGGAGGCGTCGAAGGAAGTCCGGCCGATCTCCTGCCCCATGGATCCATCCCGTCGGGTACACGATCCAAGGCTAGCACAGGGCGCGCCGCATCCGTAACGGCCGCGTGGGTCAGCGTGTGAGGAGGTCCAGGATGGCCTTGAGCTCGGCCTTCAACGCGGACAGATCGAGCTGGGGCGTTGCGCGTGTGCCCGTGTCGTTATCGCTGTCCACGCCTCCCCCCTCGCTGAGCAGCCGGTTGCGCGCACCACTGATGGTGAAGCCCTGCTCATAGAGCAGTTCACGGATGCGGCGGATGAGCATCACCTCGTGATGCTGGTAGTAACGGCGATTGCCACGCCGCTTCACCGGCTTGAGCTGGCTGAACTCCTGTTCCCAATAGCGCAGGACGTGGGGCTTGACCGCACACAGCTCGCTTACCTCGCCGATGGTGAAGTATCGCTTCGACGGGATGGGGGGCAGCTCACTGTTCGGCACGTGGTCCGACATGGGCCTCCTCCACCATGGCCTTGAGTTTCTGGCTGGCGTGGAAGGTGACCACGCGCCGGGCGGTGATGGGCATCTCTTCACCGGTCTTGGGGTTGCGACCGGGCCTCTGGGGCTTGTCGCGCAACTGGAAGTTACCGAATCCGGACAGCTTGACACTGTCACCCCTCTCCAGCGCCGTGCGCACCTCCTCGAAGAAGACCTCCACCATTTCCTTGGCTTCGCGCTTGTTGAGACCGACCTTGTCGAACAGCAGTGTGGCAAGTTCAGCCTTGGTGAGCGTCGTCATCAGCTATGTCCCCTAACCGCGCAGGGCGGCATTGAATCGTTCGGACAGGAATGCAAGCACTTGGGAGACCGCGACCTCGATCTCCGAATCTGTAAGTGTTTTCTCAGTATGTTGTAACAACATCCTGAAAGCAAGGCTTTTTTTACCAGGATCGACGCCCTCGCCCTGATACATGTCAAATAGCTCGAATTCGGTGACCGTGGACGGCAGGGCAGCCCGCACCCCCTCCAGCACATCGCCCACCTCCTGACCGGCATCCACCACCACGGCGATGTCCCGCCGCACGGCGGGATATCGTGAGATGCCACGGTAACGGGGCACCAGACGCGGCGACAGGGCCGAGCACTCCAGCTCGAACAGCATCGGGCTGCGGGCGAATCCGTATTTTTGGGCCAACCTCGGGTGCAGGCAGCCTATCCAGCCGACAGGCTGCCCATCCATCCACACACGTGCCGACTGGCCCGGGTGCAGTGCCGGGTGGGTCGCCGCCCGAAATTGGGCGCGAGCGGGCCGGAACAGTGCCTCCACGTCGGCCTTGACATCGAAGAAATCGACCCATCGCCGGGGCGCAGCCCACTGTTCCGGCCAGGTCGCGCCGTAGGCCAATCCGGCCAGGCGTATGGGTTGGCTGTCCGCATCCGTGCCCAGGAAGCAGCGCCCCAACTCGAACACGCGCAGCCGTTCCTGGCCATGGTTCAGATTGTGGCGCAGGGTCTGCACCAGACCCGGCATCAGACTGCCGCGCATGACGCCCATCTGGGCGGCGATCGGGTTTTGGAGGGATATCTGACGATTATCAATATCGAAATCAGACTGTTGCTCTGAAGATATAAAGCTATAGGTCACGATTTCCTGGTAACCCATTGCTGCAAATTGATTCTTTAGCTCCGATTCGGTCCGAATTCGTTCCGATGCGGGCAGCAGCTGATGGGCTGCACGGGGTGTTGCGGCGGGGATGTGCTCGTAGCCCCTCAGTCGTGCCACCTCCTCGATCAGATCCACTTCGAGTTCAAGATCGAAGCGCCAGGAGGGCGGCTGGACCCGCCAGGTCTCGCCCACAGACACGCAGTCCATACCGAGACGGTTGAAGATGCCCTGCATCTCCTCGTCGGGGATCTCGACCCCCAGCAGCCTGCGCGCACGCGCCGGACGGAAGGCGATGGGTGCGCGCGGGGGTACCCCTGGACCGGCCTCCCGGATCTCGCCGGCCTCGCCGCCGCAAATGTCCAGGATCAGGCGGGTCGCGCGTTCCATGGCCAGGCGGGGAAGCCGCGGATCGACACCGCGTTCGAAGCGGTAGGATGAATCCGTAGCCAGGCCGTAGCGACGGGCGCGGCCGGTGATGGCGGCCGGTGCGAAATGGGCGGCCTCGAGGAAGATATCCTGGCTGGCCGCGCTCACCCCGCTGGCAGCCCCCCCCATGATGCCCGCCAAGGCGAGTGGCCCGCTGTCATCGGCGATGACCAGGCAATCCTCACTCAGCCGGATGGTCTGTTCGTTCAGGAGGGCCAGCGACTCGTCTGCACGCGCCATGCGGGCGCGCACGGGGCCCTGCAGCCTGGCCAGATCGAAGGCATGCATCGGTTGGCCCAGCTCCAGCAGGACGTAGTTGGTGACGTCGACCACCGGATGTATGAGCCGCAGACCGCAGCGTTGCAGTCGCTCGACCATCCACGCCGGTGTGCGCGCCGCCGTATCGAGTCCGCGCAGTACCCGTCCGCAGTAGATGGGGCAGGCGTCGGCTGCCTCGATGCTGACGGGGTACGTGTCCGACCGCGTCGCCGGCACCGCGCTGCAGTCCACCGGCGTGAGCGCTGCGCCGGTCAGGGCCGCCACCTCGCGGGCGATTCCGGTAAGGGACAGACAATCGCCCCGGTTCGGGGTGAGCTTGAGGGTGACGAGCTGATCGTCGAGGTGAAGGTAATCGCGCAGGCTGGCACCGACGGGGGCATTCGCCGGCAGCTCCAGGATGCCGGCGGCCTCGCCGGCGATACCCAGCTCCTTCGCCGAGCAGAGCATGCCGGCGGACTCGACACCGCGTACCTTGGTCCGCCGGATCTCGAGTTCGGGCAGCCTGGCACCCACCAGGGCGCAGGCGGTTTTCAGCCCGACGCGGGCATTGGGCGCGCCACAGACGATGGTGAGCGGCGCCCCTGCCCCCGTTCGCACCTTGCATACCTGCAATCGATCCGCGTCCGGATGGCGTTCTGCGGCAAGGATCTCGGCCACCACCACGCCTTCGAATGCGGGCGCGGCCGGTTGCAGGGCCTCCAGTTCGAGGCCGGCCATGGTGAGTGCGTGTCCCAGGTCCTGCATGGATTTATCGCTCTGCACGAGACTGCGCAACCAGCGTTCGGAAAATTGCATGTCAGGGGCTCCTCAGGCGAATTGGCGCAGGAAGCGGATATCGTTTTCGAAGAACAGCCGCAGGTCGTCCACGCCGTAGCGCAGCATGGCCAGGCGCTCGACGCCGAGGCCGAAGGCGAATCCCTGCCAGCGTTCGGCATCGATGCCGACGTGCGCGAATACCTTCGGGTGAACCATGCCGCAACCCAGCACCTCCAGCCAGCCGGTCTGGGAACACACCCGGCAGCCGGCGCCTTCGCAGATCACGCAGCCGATGTCCATCTCCGCCGAAGGCTCGGTAAACGGGAAGAAGGAAGCGCGGAAGCGCACCGGCAGCTGTTCGCGCTCGAAGAAGCGGGCCATGAAATCGGCCAGCACCCCCTTCAGGTCGGCGAAGCTCACCGTCTCGTCGACCCACAACCCCTCTACCTGGTGGAACATGGGTGTGTGGGTGACGTCGGAGTCGCAGCGGTAGACGCGGCCGGGCGCAATGATCCTGAGGGGTGGGGGATGGCCCTGCATGTAGCGCACCTGCACCGGCGAGGTGTGGGTGCGCAGCAGTTGACCGTTGTCCAGGTAGAAGGTGTCGTGCATCGCCCGCGCCGGATGATCCTCGGGGATGTTGAGCGCCGTGAAGTTGTAGAAATCGGTCTCGATCTCTGGCCCCTCGGCTATGTCGAAGCCGATCGAGGCAAACAGCCGCTCGATGCGCTGCAGGGTGCGGGTGACGGGATGCAGACCGCCCACCCCGCCACCGCGGCCGGGCAGGGTCACGTCCAGGGCCTCCTGTCTGAGCTGGGCCTCCAGCGCCTCGGCCTGGATGGCCTCGCGCCGCATCCGGAGCAGTTCCTCGACCTCGGTCTTGGCCTGGTTGATGCGCACTCCCGCCTCCTTGCGCGCTTCAGGCGACATGGCCCCCAGCCCCTTCATCTGCTCCGTGATCAGGCCGCCCTTGCCGAGAAAACGGGCCTTGGCCTGGTCGAGTGCCGCGAGGGTGGTGGAAGCGGCGAAGGCCGTCTTCGCCTGGCTCACGATCTCATTCAAGTCATTCATGATCGGCTCGGAAACGACGAAGGGAGGCACAGGCCTCCCTTCATGCACAGCCTGACGGCTGCGGCAACAGGGGTGCTCAGGCCCCCAGACTGGCCTTGGCCTGCGCGGCCACCTTGGCGAAGGCCGCCTGATCGAATACGGCCATGTCGGCCAGGACCTTGCGGTCGATGTCGATGGAGGCCTTCTTCAGCCCGTTCATGAACTGGCTGTAGTTCATGTCCAGACCGAGGTCGCGCACCGCGGCGTTGATGCGGGCGATCCACAGGGCGCGGAACTGGCGCTTGCGCTGCCGGCGGTCGCGGTAGGCATACTGGCCCGCCTTCATCACCGCCTCCTTGGCGACGCGGAAGACGTTGTTGCGGCGACCGCGGAAGCCCTTGGCGGCGTCGATCACCTTCTTGTGGCTGGCGCGGGCGGTGGTCCCTCTTTTCACGCGTGGCATCTTCGTTCCTCCTCAGGCGTAGGGCATCATGGCGCGGATGTGGCCCAGGTTGGTGGCATCGACCTCGGTCATGCCACGCAGGCCGCGCTTGCGCTTGGTGCTCTTCTTGGTGAGGATGTGGCGCAGATAGGCATGGGTGCGTTTCACCCCGCCGCTGCCGCGCATGCGGAAGCGCTTGGCCGCCCCGCTCTTGGTCTTCATCTTGGGCATTGCATGCTCCTGTTCGATGCCGCCAGGTGACCCCGCACACCGGGGTGCTTCACCGACCTTGCGGCACTTGTATGACGCGGATTCGGAGGACCGCGCCTTGCCTCGTAAAACCGCAGGCACTACTTTTTTTTCTTCGGCGCCAGCACCATCACCATCTGCCGCCCTTCCAGCTTGGGAAACTGCTCCACGCTGCCGTATTCCGTCAGGTCCTCCTCGATGCGCTTCAGCAGTTGCACGCCGAATTCCTGGTGGGCCATTTCGCGGCCGCGAAAGCGCAAAGTGACCTTGGTCTTGTCGCCTTCGGTCAGGAAACGCATCAGGTTTCTCAGCTTGACCTGATAGTCCGCCTCGTCGGTACGCGGGCGAAACTTGATCTCCTTGACCTGGATCTGCTTTTGCTTGAGTTTGGCCTCGTGCTGCTTCTTCTGCTCCTGATACTTGAACTTGCCATAGTCCATGATCCGGCAGACCGGAGGCTGCGCCTGGGGTGCGATCTCCACCAGATCCAGCTCCGCATCCTCTGCCTTGAGGAGGGCCTCTCTCAAGCTGACGATGCCCAACTGCTCACCGTCTTCCCCTATCAGCCGGACCTGCGACGCGTCGATCTCGCCGTTGATCCGTAACTCCTTATCCAGTGCGATGCTGACACCCCTTTCCAAACAAAGAAGAGCCGACCTGCTAGCCGGCTCCTCGATTCATCTCCTCGCGCAGGCGGGCGATGACTGCGTCCAGGCCCATCTGGCCCAGATCCTCGCCGCCGCGGATCCTCACGGCAACCTTGCCCTGCGCCCTTTCCTTCTCGCCGACGATCAGCTGATAGGGGACGCGTTGCATGGAATGCTCGCGGATTTTATAGGCAATCTTCTCGTTCCTCAAGTCCGAAATCGCCCGGAAGCCTTGTTTTTTAAGGGCTTGCGTCACCTCCGCGGCATACGCCGCCTGGGCGTCGGTGATGCTACACACCACCGCCTGTACCGGGGCGAGCCATAGCGGGAAGTTGCCGGCGTGGTGCTCGATGAGGATGCCGATGAAGCGCTCCATGGAGCCGAGTATGGCGCGGTGCAGCATCACCGGGGGTTTGCGCGTATTGTCCTCGGCCACGTATTCGGCGCCCAGGCGCACCGGCAGATTGAAGTCGAGCTGGATGGTGCCCACCTGCCAGAGCCGGCCGAGTGAGTCCTTCAGGGTGAACTCGATCTTGGGCCCGTAGAAGGCCCCCTCACCGGGCTGCAGGTCATAGGCCAGGTGGTTCTGCTCCAGGGCGGCGGCGAGCGCCGCCTCCGCGCGGTCCCAGCTTTCGTCCGAACCCACGCGCTTCTCGGGACGCGTGGACAGCTTCACCAGCACGTCCTTGAAGCCGAAGTCGGCATAGACGTCCTGCAGCATCCTGATGAATGCCGAGACCTCCTCTTGAATCTGTTCCTCGGTGCAGAAGATGTGCGCGTCGTCCTGGGTGAAGGCGCGCACGCGCATCAGCCCGTGCAGGGCGCCGGAGGGCTCGTTGCGATGGCAGGAACCGAACTCGGCGATCCTCAGCGGCAGGTCGCGGTAGGAATGCAGGCCATGGTTGAAGATCTGCACGTGCCCCGGGCAGTTCATGGGCTTGACCGCATAGTCGCGGTTCTCCGATGCGGTGGTGAACATGTTCTCGCGGTAGTTGTCCCAGTGCCCCGAGCGCTCCCACAGCGTGCGATCCATCACCGTCGGCGTCTTCACCTCCAGGTAGCCGTACTCGCGGAATTTGCGCCGCATGTACTGCTCGATCTCCTGCCACAGCACCCAGCCGTTCGGGTGCCAGAACACCATGCCGGGCGCCTCGTCCTGCAGATGGAACAGATCGAGCTGCTTGGCCAGCTTGCGGTGGTCGCGCCGCTCGGCCTCCTCCAGGCGGTGCAGATAGTCCTCAAGGTCCTCCTGCTTCGCCCAGGCCGTGCCGTAGATGCGCTGCAGCATCTCGTTGCGGGAGTCGCCGCGCCAGTAGGCGCCGGCCACCTTCATCAGCTTGAAGGCCTTGAGCTTGCCGGTAGAGGGCACGTGCGGCCCGCGGCACAGGTCGATGAAGTCGCCCTCGCGGTAGAGCGAGATCGTCTCACCCTGCGGGATGTCGCGGATGATCTCGGCCTTGTACTTCTCGCCGATCGACTCGAAGAAGCGCGCCGCCTCGTCGCGGTCCCACTCCTCGCGCCTGACGGGGATATCCCGCTTGGCCAGCTCCGCCATGCGCTTCTCGATGGCCGCCAGGTCTTCCGGTGTGAAGGGCCGCTTGTAGGCGAAGTCGTAGTAAAATCCGTCCTCGATCACCGGACCGATGGTCACCTGGGCATCCGGGAACAGCTCCTTGACCGCATAGGCGAGCAGATGGGCGGTGGAATGGCGGATGAGTTCCAGGCCCTCGGGGTCGCGGTCGGTGACGATGGCAAGATGCGCATCCCGATCGACGACATGGGAGGTATCGACCAGCCGGCCGTCCACCTTGCCGGCGAGCGCCGCACGCGCCAGTCCCGGCCCGATGCTGGCGGCCACCTCGGCCACCCGCACCGGTTTGTCAAAGGCCCGCACCGAACCGTCGGGCAGTGTGATCTGAGGCATGTCGTGCTCCAGGGTGCGAATTCAAAAAAAAAGTGCGGGCGGGCCGCACTTTTTTCCAGGATCAACTGGCGAAAGGGTTCAACCCGCTCCGTGGATGCGATGCATCGTGCAAGTTCGGAAGACCATTTCGTGCTGCTCCGGGGTGGTAGCTGGTAGGCGCGATTGGACTCGAACCAACGACCCCCACCATGTCAAGGTGATGCTCTAACCAGCTGAGCTACGCGCCTAAAGAGTCGGCATTCTAACCAAGGCCGGCGCCGGCGGCAATGCGCTTTTTCGACGCCCGCAGTGCCCGGCGACGTCCGCGTTGCACATCCACGCCGGCCAGGATGGCCAGGCCGATCAGGAAGAAAACGGCCAGGGTGAGCATGGCCGGCCGATGCGCCCCGGCAGTGAGCCACACCGCCAGTCCGTAGGTGATGGGGCCGAGGATGGAGGAGAGCTTGACCGCCAGCCCCCACAGGCCGAAGAACTCGGCCCGGTGTGGCAGGGGACTCAGGTAGCCGACCAGGGCACGGCCGGCGGACTGCGCGGCGCCGAGGCAAAGTCCGGCGATGTTGGCCGCCAGCCAGAACAGGCCGGGTTCGGTGGCGAACCAGGCCAGCACCACCGTGACCAGCCAGCCCGCCAGGGTGAGGGCGATGGCCGGCCGGTGGCCGATGCGGTCCTGGACGTGGCCGAAGACCACCGCGCCGACGGCCGCCGTGACGTTCACCACCAGGATGAGCCGGATGCTGGCCTGGGTGTCGAACCCCATGGCCTGCTGGGCGTAGACCGCCGCCAGGGCGATGACCGCCTGCACGCCGGCCTGGTAGAAGACGATGCACAGCAGGAAACGAAACAGGTCGGGGTAGGTACGTGCATGCGCGAGGGTGTCGGCCACCTGCCGATAGGCGGAGCGGATGGCGTGTTCGCCCGCGCTGAGGCCCGTGGCCCGCTCGCGCAGGAACAAAAAGGTGGGCAGGGCGGCGAGCAGGAAGATGGCGGCGGTGATCAGCATCGCCCCCGGCACGAACTGGGCGGCCTCCAGCCCCTGCCCCTGGGCCTGGGCGATGTAGGCCAGACACAGGCCCAGCGTCAGCATGCCGCCCAGATAGCCCAGACCCCAGCCCAGGCCGGAGAGCCTGGCCAGCGCCCGCCCGCGCGCCAATTCGGGCAGGAAGGCGGCGATGAGGTTCTCGCCGGTGCCGTAGAAGAAATTGCTCAGCACCACCAGCCCCACCGCCAGCCAGAGGTCGCCCGGCCCGACCAGGGCCAGGGCGGCGGTGGCGGCGACACAACCCAGGGTGGTGATGGCAAGCAGCCGCTTCTTGGCCGATTTGAGGTCCGCATAGGCCCCGAGCGCCGGCGCGCTCAACATGATGAGCGCGTAGGAGACCGCCAGCGCAGCGCTCCAGGCCAGGGTGGCCCAGGGTGTGTTGCCGGCCACGACGGCGATGAAATAGGCATTGAACACGGCCGTGATCACCACCGTGGTGTAGCCCGAGTTGGCGAAGTCGTACATCGCCCAGGCCCAGGCCTCGCGCCTCTTCACGCCGTGATTGAGCAGGGTGCTGAGCGATCGTGGCAATTCTCGTCTCCCGGCAGCCAGGCCGCGTAAAATGATCGAAACATCCGACAGCCGAACATCATGACCCGCCGCATCCTAGTCACCTCCGCCCTGCCCTACGCCAATGGCGCCATCCACCTGGGCCATCTGGTGGAGTACATCCAGACCGACATCTGGGTCCGCTTCCAGAAGATGCGCGGCCATGAATGCTGGTATGCCTGCGCCGACGACACCCACGGCACGCCCATCATGCTGCGCGCGGAAAAGGAGGGCATCACGCCGGAACAGTTGATCGCCCGCGTCTGGCACGAGCACAAGCGCGACTTCGACGGCTTCCTGATCGGCTTCGATCATTATGGCAGCACCAACAGCGAGGAGACCCGCGACTATGCGCGGGACATCTATGCCCGGCTCAAGGCGGCCGGGCTGATCGAGGTCAGGGCGATCGAACAGTTCTACGACCCGGTCAAGGCGATGTTCCTGCCGGACCGCTTCATCAAGGGCGAGTGTCCGAAGTGCCACGCCAAAGACCAGTACGGCGATGCCTGCGAGGTCTGCGGTGCGGCCTATCAGCCCACCGAGCTGATCGAGCCCTACTCGGCGGTGTCCGGCGTCGCCCCGGTGCGCAAGACCTCGGACCATTATTTCTTCCGTCTGTCCGACCCGCGCTGCGGCGCCTTTCTGCGCGAGTGGACGCAACCGCCGCGGGTGCAGGAGGAGGCCGGCAACAAACTCAGGGAATGGCTGGAGGCCGGCCTCACGGACTGGGACATCTCGCGCGATGCCCCCTACTTCGGCTTTGAGATCCCCGATGCGCCGGGGAAATACTTCTACGTCTGGCTGGACGCGCCGATCGGCTACCTGGGCAGCTTCCACAGCCTCGCCGCGCGGGAGGGGCTGGACTTCGAGGCCTACTGGAACGCCGCCAGGGCCGCTGCGGAGGGCACGGAGGTCTATCATTTCATCGGCAAGGACATCCTCTACTTCCACGCCCTGTTCTGGCCGGCCATGCTGCGATACGCCGGCTACCGCACCCCCAGCGGCGTCTTCTGTCACGGCTTTCTCACCGTCAACGGGCAGAAGATGTCCAAGTCACGCGGTACCTTCATCACCGCCGAGAGCTATCTCAGGCACCTGAATCCGGAGTGGCTGCGTTACTACTACGCGGCCAAGCTCGGCAGCAGCCTGGAGGACATCGATCTCAACCTGGACGACTTCGTCGCACGGGTCAACAGCGACCTGGTCGGCAAATACGTCAACATCGCCAGTCGCAGCGCCGGCTTCATCGCCAAACGCTACGACGGCCGGCTGGGGGACGTACCCGAAGCAGACACGCCGCTGCCTGCCATGCAGGCGGCGGCCGGGACCATCGCCACACACTACGAGGCGCGCGAGTACGGCAAAGCCCTGCGCGAGGTCATGGCCCTGGCCGATCTCGCCAATCAGTACGTGGACCTGCACAAGCCGTGGGAGATGGCCAAACAGGCCGGCCGGGAACGGGAACTGCACGCCGTGTGCACAGTGGCGCTGAACGCCTTCCGGCTGCTGACCCTCTACCTCAAGCCTGTGCTGCCGCGGCTGGCCAACGAGGTCGAGGCCTTCCTGAACGTCCCACCGCTCGCCTGGCAGGACGCCGAGCGGCTGCTCACCGATCACGTCATCCAGCCCTACCGGCACCTGATGACGCGGGTGGACCCCAAGGCGATCGAGGCGATGCTCGGGGAAAACCGCGAGAGCCTGGCGCCCCCGCCCGCGCCGGTGCGTCATGGCGAACATCAGCAGCACGCCGCGGCGGTGGAGACACCCTCTGCCCCAACCCCTCCCACCGCACGGGCGGGGTTGATCTCCATCGACGACTTCGCGAGGGTGGACCTGCGCGTCGCGCGCATCGTCCAGGCCGAACAGGTCGAGGGGGCGGACAAGCTGCTCAGGCTCACCCTGGACATCGGCGAGGAGACGCCACGCCTGGTCTTCGCCGGCATCAAGTCGGCCTACGAGCCGGAGGAACTGGTCGGGCGGCTCACGGTGATGGTGGCCAACCTGGCGCCGCGCAAGATGAAATTCGGCCTGTCGGAGGGCATGGTGCTGGCCGCCTCCGATGAACGCGGCGGCCCCTACCTGCTCGCCCCGGACAGCGGCGCCCAGCCCGGGATGCGCATCAAGTGATCCTCACCCGCCATCTGGTCATCACCGGCCGCGTGCAGGGTGTGTGGTATCGCGAATCCATGCGCCAGGAGGCCGAGCGGCTGGGTGTGGCCGGCTGGGTGCGCAATCGGCGCGACGGCTCGGTGGAGGCGATGCTCCAGGGCGAGGAGGCGGCCGTCGAGGCCCTCATCGCCTGGGCCTGGCAGGGCCCGCCGGCGGCCGAGGTAAGCGACATCCGCATCGCCGAAGGCCACGGCGGCTACACCGGTTTTCACAAGCTGGCCACCGAATAACCCCTTGAAAATCACGGTATTGCCGGCTGCAGCCGGCTTTACATGGCACTTACCGGTCACGTAATCTGACGCTTGAACACACGCCCCGAAACCATGTCCATCACCATCAAATCCCCGGCCGAGATCGAAAAAATGCGCGAGGCCGGACGTCTGGCCGCCGAGGTGCTGGACTACATCACCCCCTTCGTCCAACCCGGCATCACCACCGGCGAGCTCGACCGCCTCTGTCACGACTACATGGTCGACGTGCAGGGCACCATCCCCGCGCCGCTGAACTACGCGCCGCCGGGCCACAAGCCTTATCCCAAGTCGATCTGCACGTCGGTCAACCACCAGGTCTGCCATGGCGTGCCGGGCGACAAGAAGCTCAAGGCGGGAGACGTGGTCAACCTCGACATCACCGTCATCAAGGACGGCTGGCATGGCGACACCTCGCGCATGTTCGCCGTCGGCACCCCCTCCATCCTCGCCAGCCGGCTGATGCACGTCACCTACGAATGCATGTGGAAGGGCATCCTGGCCGTGCGTCCGGGCGCGCGCCTGGGCGACATCGGCCACGCCATCCAGCGTTACGCCGAGTCGCACGGCTTCAGCGTGGTGCGCGAGTTCTGCGGCCACGGCATCGGCCGCAAATTCCACGAGGAACCGCAGGTGGTGCACTACGGCAAGCCCGGCACCGGCGTGGAACTCAGGCCGGGGATGACCTTCACCATCGAACCAATGATCAACGCCGGTCGACGTGACATTCGGGTGTTGGGCGACGGCTGGACGGTGGTGACCAAGGACCACTCGCTGTCGGCGCAGTGGGAGCACACCGTGCTGGTGACCGAGTCGGGTTACGAGGTCCTCACCCTGTCGGCCGGCAGCCCGCCGCCGCCGGCCTTCGTGGAGGCCGCACTCGCCCAGGTGGCATGACCCCTGCCCCGGTCAACGTCGCCGCCTGGCGGGCCGAACACGGCGCCAGGCGCGCGGCGCTGATCGGGGAATACCTTGCCCATCCCCGCCCACGCGTCCTGTTGCAGGGCCTGTCCCGGGCCGTGGACATCCTGTTCCGGCGCATCTGGCAATCCGCCGACCTGCCACGCGCGGCCGCGCTGGTGGCCGTGGGCGGTTATGGCCGCGGTGAACTCTATCCGCACTCCGACGTGGACGTGCTGATCCTCCTCGACGATGACCTGCCGCACTCGGAGCAGACCCGCTTCGAGCCCCTCATCGGTCTGTTCTGGGACGTGGGGCTGCCGGTGGGGCACAGCGTGCGCAGTCTGTCCGTCTGTCTGGACGAATCGGCCCGCGACGTCACCATCCAGACCAACCTGCTCGAGGCGCGCCTCCTCGTCGGCGATAACGGCCTGTACCAGAGGTTCAGGCAATGCCATCGGAGCATGCTCGACCCCGCCGACTTCTACGAGGCCAAGGTCCTCGAGCAGCTTGACCGCCACGGCCGGGTGGAGGACAGGGCCTTGCGGCTGGAGCCCGACGTCAAGGAACACCCCGGCGGCCTGCGCGACCTGCACACGGTGCTCTGGGTGAGTCAGGCTGCGGGGCTGCCGGCGAGCCTGCGCGGCCTGGCACGCGAAGGCCTGCTGACTGCGGCCGAGGCCCGCCGCATCGACGACCTGATCGGCTTCCTGTCGCACCTGCGCATCCGGCTTCACCTGGCCGCCGGACGGCGCGAGGACAGACTGGTGTTCGAGCTGCAGGAGCGCCTCGCGGCGGAGATGGGTATCACACCCAGCCCGCCCAGGCGCGCCTCGGAGCGTCTCATGCAGCGTTACTTCCAGAGCGCGCGCGAACTGTCCCTGGCCAACGAATTCCTGCTCAGCGCGCTACGCTGCCGCATCAGACCCATCACGGCGACACGTCCCATTGCCGGTTTTCCCGGTTTTCTGCAGCGGGGTGACATGCTCGACATGGTCTCCGAGGAGCTGTTCACGCACCAGCCCGAGGCTATCCTGGACGCCTTCCGGGCCCTGGCGCGACATCCCGAACTGGGCGGACTGTCGCCGAGACTGCTACGCGCGTTGTGGCGGTCGGGAAAACGCATCGACAACGCCTTCCGTCGCGACACCGGGCGCAAGGCACAGTTTCTCGATCTCTTCCGCGAACCGCGCGGAGTGACCCGGGTGCTGCGTCTGATGCACCGGCTGGGCATCCTGGGGCGCTATCTGCCGGCCTTCGGCCGCATCACCGGCCAGATGCAGCACGACCTGTACCACATCTACCCGGTGGACGAGCACATCCTCATGGTGCTGAGGAACCTGCGCCGGCTGCGGCTGGCCGAGTTCGCGCACGAGCTGCCCCTGGCCCACCGCCTGATGGCCGAGTTCGACCGCCCCGATCTGCTCTACCTCGCGGCCCTGTTCCACGACATCGCCAAGGGGCGGGGCGGCGACCATTCCACCCTCGGCGAGGGCGATGCCCGCCGCTTCTGCCGCCAGCACGGTCTGCCGCGCGCGGACACAGAACTGGTGGCGTGGCTGGTGCGACACCATCTGATCCTGTCCTCCACCGCGCAGAAGCAGGACCTGTCGGACCTCGCGGTGATCGAGGCCTTCGCCCGCGCCTGCGGCGACACCCATCGTCTCACCGCGCTGTATCTGCTCACCGTCGCCGACATCCGCGGCACCAACCCCGGCATCTGGAACGCCTGGAAGGAAAAGCTGTTGCGCGAGCTCTACCTGGCCGCGCGGCGAGTGCTGGAAGGCGGACACCCCGCCTTGGACGGCGTCGAGGCGAAGAAGGAGCAGGCGCGCGCGAATCTGCGTCTCTACGGCTACGGGCCCGGCGCGGAGGCGGCCCTGTGGTCCCGCCTGGACGACATCTGGTTCCTGCGTCTGTCGGCGCAGGAGATCGCCTGGCAGACGCGGCGGCTGCTGCCCCTGCTCGGCCGCGAACCGGTCGTGGTCCGCGCCCGGCTCGCCCCCATCGGCGAGGGGGTGGAGGTGATGGTCTACGCCCCGGATCAGCCTGGACTGTTCGCCCGCATCTGCGGCTTTTTCGCCAGCCTGCGCTACTCGGTTCTGGAGGCCAAGATCCATGCCACCCGCGACGGCTACGCCCTGGACGGCTTCCTGGTCATGGACCCGGCAAACCGCAGCCCGCCCTACCGCGACCTGCTCAGCTACATCGAATACGAGCTCACCGCCCGCATCCGCGACCGTGCCCCCCTGGAGCCCGCCCCCAGCGTTCGCCTGTCGCGTCAGCTCAAGTCCTTTCCGCTCGAACCGGCCATCACCCTGAGCCCGGTGGAGTCCGGACATGGCCATCTGCTGAGTCTGACCGCCGGCGACCGGCCGGGCCTGCTCTACGACGTGGCGCGGGTGCTGGACCGCCACCGGATCAACGTGCGCTCGGCCAAGGTCAACACCCTGGGCAGCCGGGTGGAGGATGCCTTCGTGCTCGAGGGCGCGGCCCTGGAGCGGGTGGATGCGCGCCTGGAGCTGGAGCGGGAATTGCTGGCGGTGTTACGGGTGGCGGGCCCTGCCCGATCAATCCGCCCAGAGCAGGGATAGCTCCAGATTCATGGCATCGAACGGGGCGATGGGAACGGCCGCGTCGTCCTGAAAGCTGCCCAGCAACAGCCAGCGGCCGTCCTGATTCTGATAGGCCTCCAGCAGGCGCAGGTCCGGGTCCACCAGCCAGGCGTGGCCTACCCCCAGGGCAGCGTAGATCGGCAGTTTCTCCGCCCGGTCCACGCGCGCCGTGCCCGGGGAGAGGATCTCGCACACCCAATCCGGTACAAGCTCGAACCAGGCGGTCTCAGGCAGCCTGGGCAGGCGGTCGCGGCGCCAACCGGCCAGGTCGGGCACCAGGATGTGCCCGCCCAGATGCAGCTCGGGTTCGTCCAGGATCCACCAGCCGCCAGGACCGCCGCGACCGAAGTCGTAGGGCCCGCCGATTTGCATGCCAAGACTGGAATAACTGCGGGCATGCCGTGGCGCCGGGCGCGGATGTGTAACCAGACGCCCATTGATGATCTCGCCCACCAGGTTTTCCGGCAGGTCGAAGAGATCCTCGTAAATGGCGGGTTTTTCGACAGGCTGGCCCATGCTGCCCCTCTATTGGGTATCGTTGGCGCCATCATCGCGCGCCGGGCCGACCGCCGGCAAGCCCGATGACGGCAGCCCCTGCTCCAGCCGGTAGAGCCAGGCCAGAAGCTCCGCCACCGCCAGGTAGAGGGTCGGCGGGATGCGCTCGTCCAGGTCCACCTGCATGAGCAGCCCGACCAGTTCCGGCGAGGCGTGCACGAACACGCCGGCCTCGCGCGCGCGCTCGATGATCTCCTCGGCCAACAGCCCCCGCCCCTTGGCCACCACACGCGGCGCGCCGTCCTCCGGGGCATAGGTCAGGGCGACGGCCTCAAGCCGGGCTTTCGGGGCTTGTGTCATCGCGCTCGATCAACCGGGTCGACAGCGCTTGCACCTGGAGTCCGGTCTCGCGCAGACGCTCCGCAAGCTGCGGCAGTGCGCCGCGAATCTCGGCCAGCGCCGTCTCGCTACCGGCATTCAGCTGCAGCTTCAGGCCCAGGGCCGACAGGCTCAACTGGGCACTGACTTCGCCCAGCCGTGGCAGGGTCAGCCTGAGTTCGGTCTGCCAGCGGGTCCCCTCCTCTGCTTCCGTCTGGCCTTCGCCGTGCTCCTCGATGAGCCATTGCATCGGCTGGCCGGGCCAGACCTGCCCCTGCCAGACGAAGGGTCCACCCTCCAGCATCATGAGCTGCCTGCCCGCCAGCCGTGCCGCCTCCTCGGGCATCTGCCGCAGTTCCGGCAGGCCGGTCGTCACCTGTTCGGCCCGCCCCAGGCGGGCCTGCGGCTCGCGCAGGATGCCCTCCAGCGACAGCTCGCCCCTGCTCCAGCGCGCGAGATGCGATTCGTAGAACAGGCCGCTCTCGCGCACCACCTGACGCAGTCGCTGCGGCAAGACGGCCTGGCTCGCGAGGGCGACCTGAGCCACGCCCTGGGTGGCGAGATTGGCGCCGGGTGCGAGGGCCGCCCGCAACCCGTCCACGGCCTGCCCCGCCATGGCCATCGCCGGCAGGGCCGTGCGACTGGCCACGGCGGCGTTGAGATTGCCGGCGGGGTTCGCGTGGTTGAGCAGCAGGCTCACATTCGTGACGATCGGCCGTTGGGCGGGAACATCGCCGGTGGTGGCCCCGGCCTGTGCCGCATGCGGGGTGGGCGCGGCGGCGGCGGCCGTCGCCGGGGCTGCTGGCGGTGTGCCGGCCGTACCCGCCGTCGGTGGCGTACCGGTGGCACGGGTCGCGCTCGCAGCCTGGGCATAGCGGATCAGGGCGTCAACCTGCTGCGCCGCCTCGCTCAGCCTCACCGGCTGAGTCCCACCGGCCGACGCCGTCTGCGCCAGCAGAAAGGTGGGGCGCGGGCCCGACGCGACATAGGTCAGACGCAGCGTCTCTCCTGGCCTTGCCTGCCCACCCGGCAGCGCCATGTCCAGCACTTCCCTGCCCACCCTGACCAGGCTGCGGCCGTTGGCGAGATTCTCCAGCACCCGGGCGTCGTATTGCTGACCCGGCCTAAAGGAAAGCGCGCTGGCCTCCTGCCCGCGCTGCAACTGCAACATGCCTGCCCCCTGGTTCCTGAACCAGGAGATCAACAGTTCGGGCAGGGCTGAAAAGTTCACCGGACCGCGGTCATCTGATCGATGCTTGCCCGCACTATATCGTCACGAGCGCCTCTGCCCTGTAGGAGGCGGCAGAGGTTTTCAGGCTTCACCCCGATTCAGGGCGATGATCAGCTCCGCCTCGCCGCGGGAGATACCGCAGCGGCTGGCCAGTTCCTTAGCCGAGATGCCCTCACGGGCGAGGCGGACGGCGCGGCCATAGGGGGTGTCTTCCGCCGTCTTGTCTGACTGGGCTGATTCGATGCGCGCCTCGAGAATCTCCAACCGCTGACGCATACCCGCCACTTCGTCGCGCAGCCTGGCCACCTCCGACAGGGTGTCGCCCTCCTGCGCGCGCGTCTCGGTTGCCCCTTTGGCTCTGCGCCGGCGCGAAAACACCGCCACCTCCAGGAGATAGACCAGGGTGGCGAGGAGGATGGCGATGAGCAGCTCACGCCAGGTGAGGACGATGGCATCCATGCGACAAGACGGGTGATACGCTGGATGCATTGTAGCCAGTCCCGCATGGGGACCGGCAAGCAGCTTTCACTGCCCGCTGCTGCTCTCCCCTCTCAGCCCTGCGGCCACGTTCTTGTTGATGGCGATGAGGATGTCGAGCTTGGCCGGATCCGGATAGGCCATGACATCGAAGGTGCGTTTGTCGATGAAGGCCGAGAGGGAGAGCAGGTTTTGCCTGATCTCGGCAGGCAAAGGGTGGTCTGCCTGGGTGAGCTCGGCCTGAAAGAGAGTCCA